>DASWJQ010000140.1:0-10684 GCA_036397095.1 Anaerolineales bacterium | reverse complement strand
ACGCACCACGTGGTCGCGGGCCGTACGGCATAGCAGCCACACCCAATGGGGGTATCTACTTCGCCTCGCTGGCCGGAAGCTACCTGGGGAGAATCGATGTGCCGTCCGGCGCCGCCCAAGTCCTTGAACCGCCGACGGCCGGCCAGGGCGCCCGCCGTGTCTGGTCCGATTCGATGGGACGACTATGGATCTCGGAGTGGAATGTCGGACAGCTGGGCATGTACGGTCCGGAGGCCGAGACATGGCGGGAGTGGCAGTTGCCGGGCGCCCGGCCGATGCCCTATGCCGTCTACGTCGATGAACGCGATTTGGTCTGGCTGAGCGATTTCGGGGCCAATGCCATCGTGCGCTTCAATCCAGCCAGCGAACGATTCGATGTCTTGCAGCTGGCCAGCCCGGGCGCCAGCGTGCGCCAATTGTTGGGCCGGCTGGGCGAGGTGTGGGGGGCCGAATCGGGTGTCGATAGGTTGGTGGTCGTCCGGTCGCCCTACTGATCAGACGTCTGCCTGGGGGGCAGTCTGGCGTCATCGACTGCTTGCGTCATACGTTAGACGGTTGCAGGCGAGTTCCGTCGAGTGTGTCCCCAAGCTTGAGCTGTCCGGCGACAGGCAAAGGTTGGCACTTTGTGTTCGGTTCAACGCGAGAATGCGTCGAGCGCGCCTTCATGGCTGACTCTGCCTCGGGCCGGGCATGACGAACCGATCGCAGCTCGCCGGATGGGTTTGGGACGGTGGGGGGACGGCAACTGGCTAGAGTGCATTAGTAAGGTGAATCAGGCTCGATTTGAGCCAAATGTGGGGGAGACGGGTTACCGTTGGCCACACCGCCAGCATCTTCGGTTTCGGCCTCCAGGCGTGGTTCCACCCTGTCCTTATCCGGCACGGCCGAACACACGGCAAGCGACAGGCCGAATCGCCCCCGCAGATTTGGCGGCCATCGCCGGGAAGTCAACAAGGCTTCTCGAGCGATCCTACCGCTGGCCGTGGCTCCCTTTGCCTGGGTACTTTGGCCAACGGAGCGGAGTCCACCCCTCCTGTTGGATTGGAATGGAGGCCGCACATGAGCGCCGGTCGTAGAACCCTGCTGTTCGGCTGCGCTGCCATCGGCCTGGCGGCTGCCGTTGCCGTAGTGGGGCTGGGGGCTGTCACCTATTTGGCCGCACTGAGCTCTAGCCAGACGGCAATAGCCGAAGTCTCCATTTGGTCTCCAACCATAGGATCGATGGCATCGGTGGGTCAATCAATCATGGTTCAGGTTGAGTCCCGCGGCCCCGTTCCATTTGCGACCATCAACCTGTGGATAGACGGCCAGCCGGCCGGTGCTGACGAGGCCCCAACAGGCGGGATCGAACCCTGGACCACGGTATTCCACTGGACGCCTTCGGAGGAGGGTCAACACACGCTATTCTCCTCGGCGGTCGATCTCAACGGCGCACAAACCTTCTCCGAACCAGTCATAGTTCAAGTTGAAGGGGATGCGGTCTCGACAGAACATCCAGAAGATCTCGTATTCCCGGCCGCTTCCGCTGGGCAAGATAATCAGGCGGAAGGTATGGCAGGTCATACCGGCTCGCAGCCATGGCCCCAAGGGGGTTCGATCGGCCAGCAACTGGAGGACTTCTTCTTCGGGAGCGAACCCAATGCGCCTCAGCTGGCCCTGCAGACCAGTGGTTGTGATGTTCAGCTGGACATCTTCGATTTGGCTGACAATGAGGACGGATTCACCGTCTACCGGCAGATCGGGTCGGCCTGGCAGCCCCTAGCCGAGTTGCCAGCCAATCCGGGGACTGGCGATCTGGCGCACGAACTTCCCGGCCAATCGGGCGAGATGATGCTGTATGTGACGGCACACAACGCCGTGGGAGAAAGCCCGAGCAACCCGGTGACGGTCAAACTACCCGAGCCACCCTGTTCTCCGGCAGCGCCCTCCCCGGCTTCGGCGTGGTCAGTCCAGCTCGAGTCGTTCCAGCCTGCTCAGGCGGTGGACCAGGCGTACTGCTATCGATCCTACGGTGGCTTGGCTTGGGCCCGCTGGCCAGAACAAGGATTCATGTCACCGGAGGCCGATCCGGCTTCTCTGCCCGGGTCTGCCTTCTTGCCCGCCCAGGACGCTGACAATGGCGCTGCCGAACTCGACTTCATTCTTGATTGTTGGGGCTGGGCGCAGGGAAGCCTGATCTACTTGGGGCGGTCTTCGCCGCTCTCCATTTTCCTCGATCAGGCAGCCACTTTGCCATTGCATGCGTCCGGTTTTACGGCCGACGTTGGGATCAAGACGTACGACGGGACGGGAAGCCTGCAGGCGTCCAGCGATCAGTTCCCATATATCTTCGCTTGGGTCGATTACCGTAGGGAAGAGTGTCTGGAGCATCTGCCAAATTCCGCCGACCACAAATGCCATGTCAATCCGGGATTCAATGATGGTCCGCAAGGCCCCAACCCGCAGCCCTATATTCTTTGGGAGTACCGGGAAGGTGTTTGCCCGGCCGGCAATGACACATGCTTGGCCACCGAGTGGCTAGTACTTCTGGCGAAAGACGCCGGCTACAAGCCCATCATCGAGGTGGTAGAGGTGTTCGACGACTATGTTGAGGGAATCTCCTTCGGCTCCGAAGGTCCGTATTTTACCAGGCAGTTCCGCTACGAAGTTGATCCAGGAGTGCCGGCTTGGGTTCCGGTTAACTGGGCGTGCCAGGGGGATCGGGAGTACAAGGTCCGTCTCGCCTTCTTCAGCCCAATCACGGGGGAATCGACCCTTGTTGGACCGTATAGCAACACGGTGCACGGCGTCACCTGCCACACACTGCCGGACGACGAGATTTGGTTGGAGGCGACTTTTCACAACCTGCTGTTCAGCCAGGTGGATGATTGTGACCCCGTCTGCGAAGACACGATTGAGGTGAGTGGTGGCTTTAGCGCTCTCACCTCGACCTCCCAGGCAGGCGACATGTGGGTCGGCTTACTTCATCTCGGCGGGTGTATCAACAACCCGCCGGAACCAGGGATTGGTGAGTGCAGTCTATTCACGCATTCGATGGGCGTTGGCAACCACTTGCTCAATCAATTCAGGATGTGCTACGACCGAATCGACACACCTGGGCGAGATTGTGACGACCCCAACACGGCCCAATTCATCATGGACAACAATCGGATTGCATTTCCGGTCCAGGATGGAGCAGCGGTTCGCCTAAATGCGCACCTCTCGGACGACGACAACTGGTCGGGCAAGGACCAGGTGTGCTTCACTTCCCGCTGGACACCCCAGCGATCCTTGCAAGAGTGGGCTTCGATCGGCACTGAGACCTATCTGTTGCGCCAGCTGTTCGCTGAAAACGGGAACGCCGATTGCCGGGTTGACGTCACGCTTCACGTTCTGGATGGGCCGCCATGAGACCGAGGCGCGTCCCAAGCCTGCTGCTCTTTGGCCTTGCACTCATCGTGCTGTTCGGCCTGGTCGGCCTAGCAGTCGGGCTGGTCGCGGTCACCAACCCTTCGCTGCTGGCCCAACCAAATCCTCAGCGGATGGCCTATCAGCAGTTGGTAAGGCAGTCGAGGACCCCGCCCTCGTTGACCACCGACCAGGGGTTCCCGCGTGGTGTACTTGTGAGCGTGCCGGTCAGCGGCGCCGATGGCATCGAGCGGGCCCAAGACTACCTAACGCGTTACGCCGATCTGTATTTGCAGTCAGACCCGCGGCTGGCGCTGCAGGTCCGCCGGACAATCGGGGACCCGGCGGAAATTGTGATCTTCTATCAGACCTATGATGACCTGCCGGTCTTCCTTGGCGAATTGTCGGTCACCCTCGATGGCGGATTCGTCACGGCAACCGTTGGCGCGCTGCTGCCGGCGGGCTTGGAGCTCAACACGACCCCTTCACTGGCCGCCGAGGACGCCGAGGCCTTTGCTCGTCGGGATCTTGGATTCGACGCAGCTCAGGCGCCGCTGACCGCGCCCAGCACACTGGGTGTGTTCGACCCGGCGTTGGCCGGTCTGGGAGAGCGTGACCCGCGTCTGGCGTGGCAGGTGACATTCGGGGGTAGTGCTGGAACCCGTGCCTATGTCGATGCGCACGATGGCGGCCTAATCCTTCAGTTTGAAACCCGGACATCGCACACCGGTCCGTTCGATATCGACCTAGAGGATGCCAACTACACCAACGCCTACGACACCTTGTGTTTCTCAATGCCCGATACCGCCGAGGAAATTGGCTCGGAGACCGGCGTCTACCCGTTTGCCCAAAACGACATTAACGCGCTTCAGGCATGGAACAGGGGGCTGCAGACCTGGCTCTTCTTCCACAATGTCTTTGGAATTCACTCTTATGACAACGACGGCGAACCGATGGATGTCTACATCCATTCGACCACGCCGGGGTTCGCCAGCTACGACCCCGGCTGCGACCTCTTTCAATTCAACGATGGTGCAGAGATCTTCGACATCTTCGTTCACGAATTCACCCATGCCATAATCGCCACGACCTCGAATCTTGTCTACTACGCACAATCCGGTGCGCTCAATGAGAGCTTTGCAGACATTATGGCGGTGCGCGCCGACGGCAACTGGACAATCGCCGAAGACCTGATGGGCCCGCCCGTTCGCGACTTGAGCAATCCGTCAGTCGATCACATGAACGAGTTCGCCACTCCCGACGACTGCACCCAAGTCATCAACGGGCAGATCAGCAATGACAATTACTGCGTCCACACCAACAGCGGCGTCCAGAATTATGTCGCCTATCTGCTGGGGGTCGGCGGGACCCACCCCGATTCGAACGTCACAATCAAGTCCATCAGCGTTACGCACACCACCAACCTGGCGTACCTGACAATGAACGCACTCTCTTCCGGGGCGATCTTCATGGACTCGCGTGTCATGTGGGTTGCCCTTGCACAGCAATACATCGGTGTCCAGACGGCTTGCCAGGTGCGCAACGCCTGGTATGCGGTTGGCATCGGCTATCCGGACATCGACTGCAATGGCTCGGACGACATCCCCGACGCCGACGGAGATGGCATCCCGTTCGGCATTGACAATTGCGAGGGGATCTTCAATCCCGACCAGACGGACGTCGATGGTGATGGCACCGGTCCACCCTGCGACCCGGATGACAACAGCAACGGCATCCTTGACGCCTTGGAGCCCTACCTCACAGAGTGCCCCGGCGGGTTCTTTGTCCTTCCAGGTTTCCCCTGTGATCCGTCGGATATCGATGATGATGGCGTCGCCAACGATGATGACAATTGTGTCGAGGACCCCAACCCAGGTCAAGAAGATGTCGACAACGACGGCTTTGGCGACGCCTGTGACCCGGACGACGACGGCGACGGCTGGAGCACCGACGACGACAACTGTCCCTTCACCTATAACCCGGACCAGGCCAACGCCGATGGCGATTTCGCCGGCGATGCCTGTGACCCCAATCCCGACTGCTACGATGTAGTCGCCTGGAGCAGCGGCTATCAGTCGGGCGAGATCAACATCCCTCCCAAGCCGTTGACCAACGGCAACTGCGATCCGAATGTCCTGCTCGATGGCAGCCTGTGGCAGGCGCCAGCACTGCTTGAAGGTGACGGGCCGCATCGGGTAGTGTGGGAACCAGATGATGCCGCAGTATTCCTGCCACTCCCCGTGTGCCATGACCAGACGGGCGCCCGCATGAAGGCAGTGATTCACTTCGTAGGATTTGATCTGGCGGCCCACGCCTGGGCCGTTGATGCTGGTGGGGTGCGGCGAGGGGACCTGGAACGCAGCGGTGAGGAAGGACTTTTCGACTTCCCGACCATGGGGGGGAACGATTACTCCTTGGTTCTGTTCCGCCCGCCGTCAAGTTCCGAGATACCGCCGCCAGACGATCAGATCGCATTTTCGCTCAGCTTTGACTGCCTGCCGGCGGCCCCGTGGCTCGGACTTCCGCCGGAGCAAGAGTTGCCACCGGTCATTACACCGACCGCCAGCCCGGCCACGCCAGTGCCGCCAACGAAGATCCCCCCTCAGGCGACCGTGCTTGAAAACGCCCGCTGCCGTTTCGGCGACAGCACGAGCTTCGAAGAGGCCGATTTCCTTGAGCCGGGCGAAGTCGCAAATGTGCTTGGCCGGAATGCCAGTTCCACCTGGATTCAAATCGTGTCGCCCGAGTGGGGCATGGAGTGTTGGGTCTTCGTGGATTTGGTCGAGCTCAACGTGCCTATCGCCAACCTGCCGGTCCTACCTTCGCCGCCCACGCCGACACCCAGCTTGACCCCGTCGCCCACACCAACTGAAACGCGGTGTCCTGCCGGTATTGCCTGCTGACGTGGCTGCATTATTCCAGCTCAGCCAGCAGGCGCTGTCCTTGGAATCGCGCGCCTCGGTCGTCCATGATGCCGAGGCCGCTGGCAGCTGCTCTCGGGCTGGCCCCCGCAATTGGCCTTGGAGCCCGGCGGCCAGTTCGAGTACCTATACTGAATGCACTCGGTCCTGACTGAAAGCACGCTTGCCTCCAGGTCTCCTATGCGTAAGGGTGAAAAGCAGCCCATGCCAAATCGACACGTCCCCCCGCCGGAAGTGTGCCATGCAGGATTATGACGAACGAACCTATGGCGAGCGCATCGCCGAGATCTACGACCAGCAGACTCCTCCCATTGAGCGGATAGCGATCGACCTGCTTGAGAAGCTTGCCCAGGGCGGACCGGTGCTCGAACTCGGCATCGGAACCGGGCGGATCGCACTTCCTTTGCAGCAGCGGGGCCTCCAAGTAGATGGCATCGACGCCTCGCAAGCAATGGTCGCTAAGCTCCGGCAGAAGTTGGGGGGCCAAGAAATACGTATTTACGAAGGCGACTTTGCCAAGGTCGAAGTCGAAGGTTCGTACGCACTGATCTTCGTCGTCTTTAACACGCTGTTCGCGTTACTCAGCCAAGAGGAACAAATCACGTGCTTTCGCAACGTCGCCTCGCGCCTGACGCCCGAGGGTTCGTTCTTGGTGGAGGCGTTCGTGCCCGATCTCTCCCGATTCGACCGCCGGCAGCGGGTTGCCGCAATCGGCGTTGAGGCCGACCGAGTACGGCTCGATGTCTCACAGGTCAACCCGGCCGCCCAAGTGGTCACGACGCAGCACGTCTTCCTGACCGCGGACGGCGTGAAGCTGTATCCGGTCAAGCTGCGCTATAGCTGGCCGGTCGAATTGGACTTGATGGCCCGCCTGGCCGGCTTGAAGCTAAAGCATCGATGGGCAGACTGGCAAGAGCAAGCATTCGACGACGAGAGCCAAAAGCACATCAGTGTCTATGAACTGGCGAGTTGAGGACGGATTAGTTGGCCTTGGGCGTGCCTGGACCACTTCAGGCCCGGCTCGTGTGAACATGATGCCGGTTGGATCCAGCCAGGAGTGAGCATGTATCATCGATGAACGCGGCAGATCGGCGCTGCCCTGCTCGCCGGCCGCAGCTAGCCGGTCAGCCTGAGAGCGCCGCCGCCAACTGCGACGACTGTCCCGGCGTTACCTTCCCCAAATCCGGCGTCGGCCGATGCACCGGCGGCCCGGGCGGGGTCTCGGCGACGGCGCGCTCCCGCGACAGGCGCTCCCTGGCTTCCGGCACCTGCGGGCCGGGAATTCATCTCTGGCATATTTTCTCGTAGCCGCCAGGGCAACTAGACGTGCGTTAGTCAGCTGTCCGGATTGCCGACAAACGGGAGGAGGACAGAAGATGTCGACCGATTTCAAGGGGTACCTGCTCGAGGAGTTCCTCGAAGACTACCAGCAGGGCGTGCTGTCCCGCCGCCAGGCTATCAAGTTGATTGCGGGTGTCGTAGGCAGTGTGGCCGTGGCCGATACGCTGCTGGCAGCTTGCGCTCCCGCGCCAGCGCTGGTCACAGCAACTACTTGGCCCGGGGCGACCTCGACGGTGACGATCGCAACGAGTGCCTCGCAGGCCGCCGATGGCTCGACTGTTGCTGCGCCGGCGGCGGAAGGTGAGATCGAGGCCGACTGGGTCACCCTCTCGGCTACGGATGCCGAGCTGTCCGCCTATTTGGCCCGACCAGTTGGCGACGGACCTTACCAGGCAATCCTGGTCTGCCATGAAAACAGGGGGTTGACCGAGCATATCCAGGACGTGGCCCGCCGCCTGGCGGCAGCCGGCTATGTCGGCCTGGCCGTTGACCTGCTGACGCGAGAAGGCGGATCGGCGGCGCTGGATCCGGCCGACGTTCCGGGGATCCTGGCCAATTCACCCAGCGAGCAGTTTGTTCAGGACTTTATCGACGGTTGGATCTGGCTCCGGTCGCAACCCTTCGTCAAGCCCGAGGCAGCCGGCATGGTCGGATTTTGCTTTGGCGGCGGGGTGACCTGGCGCGTCGCCATCGGCTTGCCGGACGTGCGCGCCGCCGTCCCGTTCTACGGGCCTCACCCGGCGCCCGCAGATCTGGCGACGATCGAGGCCGCCGTGCTGGCAATCTATGCCGAAAGTGACCAGCGCATCAACCAGACCATCCCCCAGATTGAAGCGGCCATGCAGGACTACGGCAAGGTGTACGAGTACATTGTCTATCCTGGGACCGACCATGCCTTCCACAATGACACCGGCTCTCGCTATGTGCCGCAGGCAGCCCAAGATGCCTGGGCGCGGACGCTGGCGTGGTTCGCCACCCACCTGGCGTGATCGCGGCCCAAGACGCTCTTTCTGATCTACCATCACAGACTGTGAGGTGGGCATGAGCTTCGACGCCGACGGCACTGCCTTGCTGGTCATCGATGTCCAACAGGGCTTCGACGATCCGGGCTGGGGGCAGCGCAACAATCCGCACGCGGAAGCCAACATCGCCAGGCTGCTGGCACACTGGCGCGGTGCTAGCCGTCCGGTCCTGCACGCCCAACACCATTCGGCCCTGCCCCACTCGTCGCTGGCGCCGGGCCAGCCAGGCAACGACATCAAGCCCGAGGTCAGCCCGCACGCGGATGAGCCAGTCTTTGGCAAGACGGTCAACAGCGCCTTGATCGGTACGGATCTGGAGGCCCACCTTCGCCGGCATGGGATCAAGCGCCTGGTGCTGGTTGGTCTGACGACCGACCACTGCGTGTCAACCACCGCCCGTATGGCCGCCAACCTGGGGTTCGAGGTCGCTGTGGTTTCGGATGCCAGCGCAACTTTTGAGCGGACCGGACCGGACGGACGGCGCTACAGCGCCGACGACATGCACGCAACTGCCCTGGCCAGCTTGCACGGCGAATTCGCCAGCATTGTCGACACACAGCAGCTGCTGGACTAGCCGCACGCCAGGCGCAAGGCAAGGGATGACCTGATGGGGCCGGAAGACATTCAGACCCTGGTCGGCTACCAGCGTTGGGCGATGGACCGGCTTTTCCGGCCTGTCCGGAAGCTGACGCCTGACCAGCTCCACGCGTCGGTTGGGCTGTCGCACGACAGTGTCCTCGGCACACTGGTCCACGTGGTGGATACGCAATGGTATTGGCGGCTCGGCTGTCAGCAAGGGATGCTGCCGAGCGACCGGCTGGCCGTCGCCGACTTCGCCAGCGCCGACGAACTTCGGGCGCACTGGCGCCAGGAACAATCGGCCCTGGAAGACTACACCCGCTCGCTCTCCAGGGCCGATCTCAACGGCCAGGCTGAGTACCGCTGGCCCCAGGCCCGGCCCCGATTAAGGACGCGCTGGCACCTGCTAATGCATATCATCACGCATGGGACGCATCACCGCAGCGAAATCGGCGCCCATTTGGCAACTCTGGATCGGTCACCGGGCGATCTTGATTTCATCATCTATGTAGCCAAACACGCTTGAGGGGGCTGGTTTGGTCAGGGTGAGGTTTGGCTGAAGACCAGGAGCTCGCCACTGCCGGTGAGCAGGACCAGGCTGCCATTGCGCAGCTCGAAACGCTCAACAGCGCCGAGTGCCTCCAGGTAGGCTTGCTCCTGGTCCATCACCCCTTGGGCCCCAGGACAAGCCATCAGGGTACGGGTTAGTTCGGAGAAGGTCAAAAGGTTCGACTGCTGGCGGTAATTGCCCCCGAAGGAATTGCAGCCTGCCCCGCCAGTCGCCTGGCCATCAACGAAGTTGAGCGTCAGAGGTCGGTCCCCGACCGGGTCTTCCCCGTTGAAGTTCTCCAACTGCCAGCTGGTCTGATGGAGCGGTTGGTCCGAAGGTGGCACACCGCATCCGGTCAACGCGGCAACCAACACCAGCACTGGCACAACCCAACGTCTGGAAAGATTGAGCATCTTCACTCCCTTCTACCATTTCCTAGTGTACGGACGACTCTCAGCCGCCTTTCGTTCCCCGGATAGGGGACGCGGCACAACGGCAGGCATGTGTCCTCCGGGCGCCCGGTGCCACCACCAGAGGTGTACGATGACCTTGAATCGCGGGCACACCGGCCACCGTTGGCCGGTGCTCGTCCGGGCTGCCGGCCAGAGTGCACACGGGAGCAAACCGGATGGAACAACTTCGATGGCAGCTGGCGCAGGGTGATCTGACCAATGACGGGCTTTCCGATGAGGCCGCAATGGCCGTCTTGACATCCCCCGAGCTGTTGCCAGCGTTGGTGAGCTGTCTTGGCGACCCACAACCGGTCGTCCGCGGCCATGCGGCGGACTGCCTGGAGAAAGTGGCTCGCCAGCGGCCGGCCTGGCTGGCTGAGTTTCTGCCGGACCTAATCGTCCGCGCCCGCGGGGACGATGTGCCAATGGTGC
>DASWJQ010000139.1:0-22813 GCA_036397095.1 Anaerolineales bacterium | reverse complement strand
TACTGGCCGCGCAGGACGAAGACGGCGCTCTCGGCGCGGTTGAGGATGCGGTCCGGGCAGTACAGGCGGGGCTCGGTCGAGCAGCCGGCGACGTAGCCGGCGTCGTACAGGGCGACGATGTAGTCGTGGGCCCAATGGGACACCGGGACATCGCCGAAGACCGGGGTAGGCGTGGGGGAGAAGGTCGGCGACGGCGTGTGCGTTGGGGTCGGCGTGCTGCTGGGTGTCGGCGACTGCGATGGCGTCTGTGTCGCTGTCGGAGTTGAGGTCGGCGTCGGTGTGCGGGTGGACGTCGGGCTGGCCGTCGGCGTCAAACTCGCTGTAGGAGTCTGGCTGGCTGTTGGCGAAACGGAGGGTGTTGGCGTCGGCGTCGGCGGCGGGACGTACCACGGTGAATCGTAGCTCCACTCGGGGCCGTTGATCGTGCCGCCATAGCGGCGCAGTCCATCGCTCGGCCCGCCGCTGGCTGCGGAGCTATCCCCGATGAAATTGCCGTAGCCCTCATTGAAATGATAGAGGGCCGCCGTACTGCCATCCGGCGAAAAGGGTCCGCTGGGCGAGGCAAACGCACCGGTGTAGCGCAGCGTTGTCGATAGACGGATTTCGTCGAGCCAACCCAGGAACGACGGAAACTGGTCATTGTCGAGATCGTGCTTCTCGGCGCCGATTACCAGGAACGGCTCGCGTGGATAACTGGGATTGATCGTGCGGCCGTCGCGGTAGCTTAGATCGCCGGTTGGGCCGGCCTGCGTGCCTTCGGGATCGCCGTCGACGAAGACTTGCAGTGAGCCGTCGCTGGCCGTCCGCTGCACTGCGATGTGGTGCCATTGGTTGTCGGCCACGTTGGTCGAGCCGCAGACGGTGGCGCCGTCGGTGCCGTTGTGCACACCGAAGGCAAGGCGGCCATTCATCAACGACAGACCGTAATCGCCGTGGTCGCCGGGCCCGAAGACGTCCCGGTCGAACATCGTATTGCCAAGGATCCAGGCATCGGCCGTCGTCGAGCAGGAGACGGTTCCGTTCTCACCGGGCCGCGCCTTCATCCAGAACTCGATGGTGAAATCGCCGCTGCCGACATCAACAGGCCGGGCCGGTCCGTCGAGGCGCACATTGACCCGATCGAGGTTGCCGTAGCCGTTGCCCTCAAAGCGCAGTGAGAATCCGCCCGGCGGATTCCACACCGGCGTGAACAGCACGCCGTTGCCGGCGTCGTAGAAGTACGCCAGGATCTCGTCCCAGGTGTAGCTGTTGGATGCCAGATCCTGCGAGTCCCACTGGCCCATGCAGCGGCCGCCCAAGCCAACTTCCTCGCACATGTAGTACCAGGCCCGGTAGTAGGCGCGGACCAGGTGGGTGTCGTCGATCCAGGTCATGCGCCAATTCCAGGTTTCGTCAACCGCCTCGTTGGTGCTGGCGTATTCGACCTCCGGAATGTAGACCTGGTCACAGGTGCTGTCGTAGACATCGGCGTCGGGCCATTTGCCGCCGGCGGCGATATAGGACCAGGCGTACATCTTGACGGCCATTGCCCCGGCCCGCAGTGACTGTGTGCCCCAGGTGTAGATCCACTCATTGGGCAGCACGTGCTTGGCGTACTCCTTGAAGTCGACCACCTCGACCGTGTACGGCAGGCTGGTGTTGCAGTAGGGGTCGCCCGTGACCCGCACTCGGATTGTCGCTGGCAGCGGTTCGCTGGTCTGGTCATGAAGTGGCTCGGCGACTTCCTGTGCTCCGGCGACGGCCGACGATTGAAGCTGCGGATCCTCCCAGCGGAACTCGGGCACTTGAACGGTCTTGGGCTCGGGTCCAAGCTCGACATTCAGGATAAGGGTGTCGTCCGGCAGGATGCGGACCCCCTCAATCGTCCACAGGCCAAAGCCATTGGCCTGGACACGGACCGTGACCGGCAAGTAGTCCTGGCTGATGGTCAGCCCCGAGAATAGGAAGCGGCCGTTGGCATCACTCATCGTTTGTAAGCTGAGGTCGATGACCTCGATGTGGGCGCCGCCAATCGGTGCCCCCGAGCTGGAGTCGATCACCGTGCCGCTGATCTGCGTTGGATCGGCCCCATAGGCCGGCGGGCTGCCCGGCAACAGGGGAGGCAGTAGCAGCGCCGCCAGGCTGACGACGCCCATGAGGATGACCAGCACAGGCTGGTGGACTCGCGTTGCGATGATCCTAAGCAACGATTGAACCGCTCCTCCGGGACCGGCAAAGGTGGTGCGATGGTCCCATCATCCCCGTTTGCCGGGGACTGTCAAGGGGTCTCCTGTCATGGTGGCCCCTCGCCGGCAGACTTGCGAGCTAACCACGAAGACCCCAAGTTCACAAAGGTGGCAAGAGGGAACACGAAGGGAGGCTTTCGAAAGTAAGCGAACAGGTATCAGCCTCCGCAACGCAGCACTTGGCTGCAGGTTGCATGCCAATGCCAAGCATGATTCCTCTCTGTGCCCCTCATTGAGTCCTTGGTGGTCTTTGGGCCTTCGTGGTTAGCAAAATTGACTCACCTGGGGCGCTATGGTATAAAGCGCGAACACAATTGAATCCCCTTATCCAGAGAGGCGGAGGGACCGGCCCGATGAAGCCTCGGCAACCTACCAGGGTGGCTCCTGGTGTGGTGCCAACTCCGGCAGTATGTTGGATCTGGAAGATGAGAGGTGGCCCGCCGCAGGATCAAATCCGCCCCTTCTCACGCAGAGGGGCGGTTCGTTTTCTGAGGAGGACCTGTGACCACATTCATGACTTCCCCCCGCTTGCTCTTCACTTCGGAGTCGGTGACTGAAGGGCATCCAGACAAGATTTGCGACCAGATTTCGGATGCGGTGCTCGACGCTTGTCTCGAGCAAGACCCTCGCTCCCGCGTGGCGTGCGAGACGGCCGTCAAGACCGGATTCGTCCTGCTGTTGGGTGAGATTACCACAGAGGGTTTTGTCAATTTTGATGATCTGGTGCGGCGGGTCGTGACCGAAATTGGCTTCGACGACAGCGCCAAGGGGTTTGACGGCAACACCTGCGGGGTGCAAGTGGCCATCGCCAGCCAGAGCCCGGACATTGACCGGGGCGTGAGCCATTCCCTCGAGACACGGGCGGGCAAGGTCAGCGACGAGGAGGTCGCCAACATCGGCGCCGGCGACCAGGGCATGATGTTCGGTTTTGCCTGCAATGAGACGCCAACCTACATGCCTCTGCCGATCGATCTAGCCCACCGTTTGACGCGGCGATTGGCCACCGTGCGCAAAGACGGGACGCTGCCCTGGGTTCGCCCCGATGGTAAGTCACAGGTCACCGTCGAGTACCGCTACGGCACACCGCATCGGGTTGACACCGTTCTCATCAGCACCCAGCATGAGCCCGAAATCGCCGCCGATGACATCCGTCAAGGCATCCTTGACCAAGTCATTATGCCTGTCCTGCCGGATCATTTGGTCGACGACGAACTCAAGGTCTTCGTCAATCCGACCGGCCGCTTTGTTGTGGGCGGGCCGCTCGGCGACGCCGGCTTGACCGGACGCAAGATTATTGTGGATACGTATGGCGGGATGGGACGCCACGGCGGCGGTTGTTTTAGCGGCAAGGATCCGACCAAAGTCGATCGATCGGGGGCCTACGCCGCCCGCTGGGTGGCCAAGAACATTGTCGCCAGCGGCCTGGCCGATCGCTGCGAAATCCAGGTCGCCTACGCCATCGGCGTTGCCCATCCACTTTCGGTCAATGTTGAGACCTTCGGCACGGGCAAGTTGCCGGACGAACAAATCGCCGAGTTGATCAATGCGACCTTCGACCTGCGGCCCGGCGCCATCATCCGCGACTTGGACCTGCGCCGGCCGATCTACCGGCGAGTGGCGGCCTATGGGCACTTCGGGCGCGACGACCTTGATCTGCCCTGGGAGCAGCTCGACCGAGTCGCCGATTTGCAGGCGGCCGCCGGCCTGGAGCGCAAGACAGCCTAGCCCAACCACTTACAAGGTAGGGAAGACACGACAGGGTTCCGACCGGCCTCCACCAAAGGTGGAAGCCGGTCGTTTCTTATCGGAGGTTCTGGATGGAACTGGCGCAACTAACCGAACGCATGCATCGGTTTGTAGAATCCAAAGGGTGGTACCGACAGGACAGCCCGCGTCCGCAGCTGCCGCGCAACCTGGCGATCTCGCTGGTTGTCGAGGCAGGCGAAATGTTGGAGCTATTCCAGTGGACGGAGGATCCCGAACCCAATGAGCTGGCGGGTGAGCTGGCGGATATTGCTCTCTACCTTCTACAATTGGCGGCAGTGTCGAACATCGACCTGGAGCAGGCAATCCTGACCAAGTTGGCCAACAACCAGGACCGGGACTGGCCGGGCGCGTGAAGATCCTCGGATTGAGCGACCGGGAAGTGTCCCTGATCCATGGGCCGAATCTCAAGCGCACTTTTGGCGATGTTGACCTGGTGCTCGGTTGCGGCGACCTGCCCGCTTCGTATCTCGAATATGTGCTGACCGTTCTCAATGTGCCCCTGGTGTTTGTGCCCGGCAATCATGATCCAGACTTCATGCGCGTGCCCGGAGGCATCGCCGCCGACGGCAGACAGGTAGAAGTTGGGGGGCTGCGCATACTGGGTCTGGGCGGGAGCCGCCGCTACAAGGCAGAAGGCCGCAACCAATACGAGGAACGCCAGATGCGTTCACGGGTGTTCCCCCATCTGCTATCCCTCGGTGTGCGCCGCCTGCTCGGCGGTCAACCGCTGGACGTCCTGCTGACCCACGCACCACCCTTCGGCGTGCATGATGCCGACGACCTGGCCCACCGCGGCTTCCAAACGTTTCTCACCCTGATCGACTGGCTGCAGCCGGCGCTGGTGGTCCATGGGCATACCCATGTCGCCCGGAATATCGACCCGGTCGAAACAAAGATTGGGCGAACGACGGTTCTCAACGTGTACCCCTACCGGGTCTTTCACTACCCAGATGAGCAATAAACGGGCCTCGAAGCGTCACCTGATCGAGCCGTCCACCTGGCCCTGGCCTTTCAGCCGGCCGGACCTAACGGCCGGTCTGCGCCGCTACCTGGCTGACACCTCCCTCCAGGTTGAAGATGTCAGGCCGCTGACGATGGCCGATCGCCTGCCATCGATCGGGCGCATCCACGGGCTTTTGATCCAGTATCAGACCCGGGAGGGGGCGGGCGAGGCGCGGCTGGTGCTTAAGGAACCTCAGGGCACAACTCGTACCGGGCTGGCGGGGGCCGGCCGGCGTGAGGCGGGTTTCTACCGCGTGTTGGCCCAACAGGTGCCAATGTCCACCCCAGACCTGATTGGGGCCAACCCGCAAGGCGACTGGCTGCTGCTGGAGTTTTTGGAAACGGCGCGGCGTCCCGCCCGCTGGACGGCTGCCGATTACCTAAGGGCGGTCGAGGAACTGGCCGATCTTCACAATCGTTTCTGGGCGCTCGGCGAGGATCTGGAGGCGTTCCCCTGGCTGAGTGATCCCCTGCTGTCGGATTTCAGCGTCCATCAGGCGGCGGCCGACGAGGCGATCGAACGCATCGCTGCGGCTGCCAAGCCCGAACCGATGGCCGGCTTTCCCGGGCGCCGCTGGCTGCTCGAGCGACTGGCCCGCGAGGCCTCCCGCATTATTCAGCCGCTGCGTGATGAACCCGGAACCTTGCTCCACGGTGATTATTGGCCAGGCAACATCACCATCCGCCAGGATGAGCGGCACAGCGTGTACGATTGGCAGCTAGCCGGCATCGGGCCCGGCATTCTCGACCTGCTGGTCTTCGTCAACAAAAGCGATTGGTGGTATGGGCCCCTTCCGGTTGAGCGCCACGCGCTGATCGAGCACTACCGGCTGCGGATGGAGACCGATGGAGGCATCATCTGGACCGATGAGCGATGGTCCGAGCTGTGGGACCATGCCTTGATGTGGCGCTTTGTTCAGGAGTGGCTCGATCTGTTGGCGGTAATCCCACTGCCCGTGCTGGCGACACGGGCGGAGCAGTTGGATGCGGTCTGGCTCCAGCCTGTTGAAGACGCTCTGTCCCGCCGCCTTGGCGGCTAGCCGGGCCGCCGTGTACAACATGCATGGTTGCGGCCGGGCAGGGGAGCGGGGCGGCCAGTCAGTCCCGTGGCCTAGCCGGTTGGGAAGGGCGGGCATGGATGCTGGGGCTTGATCCCGATCGATTGCGCATGGAGGCGGACCAGCTAGCCCTGTCGGTCGGCCGGCCCGAAGATCTTGTCGCAAGCCTGGCAAACTTGCTCGCCTTCTACGCCGACCGGACCCGCCGCTCATCCGCCAGCGTCCGGGCGGCCGACGCCTTGCCGTCCTACCGTGCACCCCGGCCGGTGCTGCAGGCGATCGTCCGGGCCCTCAACCTACGACTAGCCGACGAGCCGGACGACATTCGCCAGCGGCTCATCACATGCTTGTGGCAGGCCGAGCACCTTGAGCCAAGGTTGGTCGCAATCGACCTGTTGGCTGGGTTGCCCTGGCAGCTGGCGGTCAGCGGTAGCGAGCAAATGGCCGAGGCGACGAATGACCGCATCCTGCACACTACGCTGGCCAAACGCGGTCTGGCGGGCTGGGTACGCCAGCCGCTCACAAAGTCGCTTGAGCCTACTCAGCGCTGGCTGGCCTCGTCGAACCTGGCCTTCCAGCGACTGGCGTTGTGCTTGCTCCAGCAGCAGGCCAGCCAAGTAGCCCACACGGAACTTGCCGCTCTTTTCGACGTCTTGGCGGGACGAGCTGCGCAGCTTCCGGGAGAGAGCGGCCGGGCGGTACGCCAACTGCTCCACGTGTTGTCCCAGCGCAACCAGGCGGAAACTGCCCGCTTCCTGCTCGATGAATTGCGCCGCAACAATCGACGGGCTCCTTACCGGCGGCTGGTGCGCGATCTGATGCCGGCCTTCGGACCGCCCTTCGACCAGGAATTGGCGATTGCCTTGTCGCTCAAATAGACGGTTGGTATAATCCAAAATGTCTAACGACTTGACCGGGTGGCGGCTGTGTAGGCTGCTGCCTGGGTGACTGGCGAGGAGCCAATAAGCATGAGCCTGAGCAAGGACGAGAAGACCGGGATCATCGACCAGTACCACCGGCATGACAAGGACACCGGATCACCCGAGGTCCAAATTGCCATCCTGACCCGCCGCATTCAGCAGCTCACTGATCACCTGCGGATGCACTCACACGATGAGTCGTCCCGACGTGGCCTGCTCAAGCTGGTCGGCCAGCGCCGGCGGCACCTTGCCTACCTCAAGAGCAAGAACGCCAACGGCTATCTGGAGATCACCGAGAAGCTTGGCATCCGCCGCACCTGACTGCTCGTCTTCCCCCAACAAAGCGCTCGGATGGCCTATAATGAGCGCTAACTGATCCACATTTGTAGGTGCCCAGACCCGTGAGCAGGGTTGGGAATTGGAGCGCGTTCACCAGCCAGTCTGGCTGGCGGCTGCACTCCAGTCCCTAACCCTCCGGGCCTGCGGCGCGGAGGTTGTTCCCGGATGCTAGGTGAAAAGCAGTACACTGCCGCGGTCGGTGGTAAGTCGATCACTGTGGCCACTGGCGGCTTTGCCGGTCAGGCCGGCGGCGCAGTGACCGTCCAGCAGGGCGATACCCTGCTGATGGCCGCCGCTACCATGAGCTCGACGGCGCGCGAAGGCATCGACTTCCTGCCGTTGACCGTTGATTACGAAGAGCGGATGTACGCCGGCGGCAAGATCCCCGGCTCGTTCTTCCGGCGAGAGGGCCGCCCTTCCGAACGGGCGATCTTAATCGCCCGTTTGACCGACCGGCCGATCCGCCCCCTGTTTCCCAAAGATCTGCGTAACGAAACCCAGCTCATTCTGTACTCGCTGTCGGCCGACGAAGAGAATCCAATTGACGTGCTCGCCATCCTGGGTGCATCGGCAGCCCTGACAATCAGCGACATCCCGTTCGGCGGCCCGGTTGCCGCCGTTCGCGTCACGCTCGATTCGTCGAACCAGTTTCAATTCAACGGCAGCTATGCCGACATCGACAGCTCGCTGCTCGACCTGCGGGTGGCAGCCACCCGGGATGCCATCCTGATGGTCGAAGCCGGCTCCGACGATGTAGATGAAGAAATGATGGTCGGAGCCATCCGAGCGGCGCACGACAACATGCAGCCGCTGTTCGATCTGCAAGACCAAATGCGGTCGGAGCTGGGCAAGGAAAAGCGGAACTACGTTTCCGTGGGCCTGCCGGACGGCGTGGCCGAAGCCGTTGAAAGCGCCGCCGCTGGCCGGATACAAGAGCTGCTCTCGGCGCCGCGCACTAGATCCGAGTTGTATGGCGGCGAAGACGAAATCAAGGCCATCCTGGTTGAGGCGTTGGCTGGCGAGGCCGGCAGTTACGTGGATCGTGACGTCAAGGCGGCCTTTGGCGATCTGTTTAAGGCTGCCGTGCGCCAGCGCATCCTCGAGCAGCGCGTGCGGACAGATGGCCGCGGTCCCGCCGATCTGCGCGAGATCAAAGCGACGGTCGACCTGAGCCCGCGCGCCCATGGCTCAGGCTTGTTCAGCCGTGGCGAGACGCAGGTGCTGACGCTGGCGACGCTGGGTACGCCGCGCGAGCGCCAGGAGCTCGACACCCTGTCGCCGGTCGAAGAAAAGCGCTACATGCATCACTACAACTTCCCGCCGTTTTCGGTGGGAGAGGCCCGCTTCCTGCGCGGCTCTTCCCGCCGCGAAATTGGCCACGGCGCGCTGGCCGAGCGGGCGCTGGAGCCCGTGCTGCCGGCGCAGGAAGAGTTCCCGTACACCATGCGCCTCGTATCCGAGGTGCTCTCTTCGAATGGCTCGACTTCGATGGCCTCTGTTTGCGGTTCAACCCTGGCCCTGATGGACACCGGCGTGCCAATCCGGGCGCCCGTGGCCGGCATCGCCATGGGCCTGGTAAAGGGGGACGACGATTACGTCGTCCTGACCGACATCCAGGGCGTGGAAGACCACCTTGGCGATATGGATTTCAAGGTGGCCGGCACGCGTAGCGGGATCAATGCTCTGCAAATGGACATCAAGATCAAGGGCATCACGCCCGAAATCATGTCGCAGGCATTGGAGCAGGCCAAGGTAGCCCGCTTGCAGATCCTTGATAAGATGGAAGCGGCGATCAGCCAGCCGCGGGCCGATCTCAAGCCGCACGCACCGCGCATGACGGTGCTGCACATCGACCCGGACAAGATCGGCGCCATCATCGGCCCGGGCGGCAAGACCATCCGCAGCATCCAGGAGAATACCAATACCCGCATTGACATCGAGGACGATGGCACGGTTTACATTGCCTCGCCGGATGGTCCAGGTGCTCAATTGGCGCGGGAGATGGTCGAGCGCCTGACGGAGAAGGCCGAGGTCGGCCGAATTTACACCGGCCGCGTGGTCCGCACCACCAACTACGGCGCCTTTGTCGAGATCCTGCCAGGCGTCGACGGTATGGTCCATATCTCGCAGCTCGATAGCGAGCATGTAGCTTCGGTCGAGGCGGTGGTCAAGGTCGGCGATGAGATCACCGTCATGGTGACCAACATCGATGCCGAAGGCAAGGTCCGCCTTTCGCGCCAGGCGGTGCTCGAGGGCTGGACCGCCGAAGAGGCACGCGAGAAGGACTCTGGCTCCAAGTCGTCCGGTGGGGGCGGCCGTCGCAGTGGCGGCGGGCGACGGGGCAGCGGGGGACGGCGCGACGATCGCAGCTGATCCAGCCAGTCCAAGGTAAACGCAACTGCAGGGGCCCCGACCGGGGCCCCTGTTTCATTCCGGCTCGGCAGTTGCTCCCCGAAGGCCGTCCGCTACAATATTCGCATGTCGCAAGGGATGCTGAGGCCGAGCTGGTCAACTTCCACCAAGTCCATGGTGGCGCTGATCCTGCTGGCGTTGATGGTCTACCTGTTGGTCCGCTTCAGCGCCATCATCCCGCCATTGATCCTGGCCTGTATCCTGGCGTTCCTACTGGCGCCTTTGGTTGACCGCCTGCAATGGCGTTTTCGAATGCGACGGGGCCTGGCAACGCTGCTTGTCTACCTCGGATTGATCGCCGTCCTGGGCGTGGTGCCGGCCCTGACCCTGGAGACGGTGATCAACCAGCTCGAGCTGCTCAGCCTGGACCTTGTCCGTTGGGCGGCTGATCTGCAGGCCGGCCTGGGCCGTGTCGTGGTCGTGGGCGGTTTGCAGCTTGACGTTGGGGCGGCGGTCGAGCAAGCCATGACTGGATTGGGCGAGCTGGTCGACCCGCTTCTTGGACAGACCTTCGGGTTATTGGTCGAGGTCGCCAGCTCGTTTGTCTGGCTGGTCTTCATCTTTGTTATTTCCTTCTACCTGATCAAAGATGCCGCCGCTATCTGGGGCTGGATTGACCGGTTGCCGCCGCCCGCCTACCAGGAGGATTACCTGGCGCTCAAACATCAACTGAACGCGATCTGGCGCGATTTCTTTCGCGGCCAGCTGGTGCTGGCCATCGTTGTGACTCTGATCTTCACCATCGTTGGTCTGGCGCTTGGCCTGCCGTTCGTGCTGGCGCTGGCGGTGTTGGCGGGCCTGCTCGAGTTCATACCCAGCCTGGGGCACGGCATTTGGTTGGTGATCGCCATCGTGCTGACATGGCTCGAAGGGTCGAGCTGGATTCCTTTGCCCAACCCGCTGATGGCGTTGATTGTGCTTGGTCTGCACGTTGTGTTCCAGCAGGTAGATTTGAACTACCTGATCCCGCGTATCATTGGCCGGCGGGTTCATTTGCACCCAATGGTGGTCATCCTGGGCATTGTCGCCGGCGCCCTGCTGGCTGGCGTCTTGGGGGTGCTATTGGCCGCACCGACCATCGCTTCGGCGCGACTGCTGGGCAGGTATCTGAAGGCCTACCTGTTCGATCTGCCGCCGGCGCCAACAGCCGCTTGATACACCAGAGACGAGGGCCATCCTTGCATGAGTGACGCCCCACACGACCCCATCAAACAGCGTGAGATCACCTCGCCTCCGTGGCAGAGCGGCACGCGCCTGGCCGTTGCCGTGATGCTGATCACCGGGGCTTCGATCTTGGTGCTCAACCTGCAGCAGCTCATTGGACCCTTGTTGCTGGCGATGTTGCTCTCTTACCTGTTACACCCTCTGGTCACCTGGTCCCAGCGGCGGCTCAAACTGTCACGCAGCGCAGCCGTGCTGGCAATCTTTATCTTTGTGCTTCTGCTGATGGGCGCGGCGACAACTGGGGTCGGCCTGGTCGTCAGCCAGCAATTGGCCGACCTGATCCGGGATCTGACCGATCTGTCAAGCGAGCTGCCTGGACTGCTGCAGGCATTGAGCCACCAGACCCTGGTGCTCGGTCCCTGGTCGATCGATCTGTCGACGGCCAACGTCGATCCGCTGAGCGAGGGGCTGGCCTCAACACTTCAACCGCTGCTCAGCCAAACGGGCAGCATTCTGGCCTCGGCCTTGGGGGCCACCGCAACCACAGTCGGGCTGAGCCTGCTCGTTCTCTTCATGGCCTACTATCTGCTGCGCGATTTCGGCTTGATGGATGAAGGCTTTCTCGAATTGGTGCCGAACGAGTATCGGCCCGATTTCAGCCGATTGTTGTCTGAGACCGGGCAGGTCTGGCAAGCGTTCTTGCGCGGCCAACTGATCCTGGCGATCGTCATGGGAGTGACGACGGCCGCAATCTTCAGCGCCCTGGGGCTGCGTTTTGCCCTGGGTCTGGGCCTAATCGCCGGCCTGATGGAATTTGTCCCGATCTTTGGCCCGCTGGTTGCTGGACTGCTGGCAGTCCTTGTGGCGCTGTTTCAGGCCTCCAATTGGTTTGGCATCTCGACCGTGGGCTATGCCCTGATCGTGCTGATTGTGGCCGTGCTGCTGCAGCAAATCGAAAACAACATCCTTGTCCCGCGCATAATCGGCCACAGCCTGAACCTGCACCCTTTGATTGTGTTAGTGGCGGCCCTGGCCGGCGGCATCCTGGGCGGCGTGCTCGGCGTGCTGCTGGCTGCACCGGCCGTAGCCAGCCTGCGGCTGTGGGTGGGCTACGCCTACCGCAAAACTGTCGGATTGGATCAGTGGCCGCATCCGGTGATTGAGACACCCGATCCCAGCAAGCGCCAGTCGGTCTGGCCCCGGCTGCGAAATCGGCTGCCCGCGCTGCGACGCAGACGACAGGAAGATCCATCCGCCCAACCGGCTGCTCAAGAACCTAAATCGGGGGAATAGCGTGACCTCCACCTCGCCGCCCTGGAGCTCGGGGGCAAAACTCGTAGTTTCGCTCGTCGCATTGGTGCTCATCGGCGCCCTGATCCTGCGCTTCCACGGCATCATCCCGTTGCTGGTGACGGCCGCTATCCTGGCCTTTTTGATGGTGCCCATCGTGCGCCTTTTGGCCGAGCGCAGCCCGTTGTCCTGGGCGATGGGCGCGCACCTTGTCTTCCTGCTGCTCTTGATCCTGGTCATCGCGGCTTCAACGGCTACCAGTCTGGCAGCCATTCAGCAGTTGCAGGCGCTGGTGTTGACGATCCAGCGCATTCTGTTCGAGCTGCCTCAGACCGTCGAGCTGTGGAGTGCGCAGAGCTATACGCTGGGCCCGTGGACGTTCTCCCTGGCGGGCGTGGACCTGGCACCCTTTGCTGAGCAGGCCCTACGCTCCATTCAGCCGCTGCTAGGCGAGGTCAGTGGGGTGCTTCGTTCGCTGGCAACCGTTGCTATCGAGTCGGTTGCCCAGGCATTGTTCGTCCTGGTGGTGGCCTATTTCTTAACACTCGACTACCACCGAATTCGCAATGCGTGGCAGGGATTTCGCGTGCCGGGGCATGAAGAGGATATTGCCCGGCTGCGCCAATCGCTCGGCCGCATCTGGCACTCCTTCTTGCGGGGTCAACTGCTAATTGTGCTGATAACCGGGGTCCTGACCGGTTTTCTGATGACCTTCCTGGGGGTGCGCTTCTCCGTGGGCCTGGGCATCCTGGGCGGCCTGGCCAAGTTTGTGCCCATCGTCGGTCCCTTTACAGCCGGCTTGCTGGCGGCGCTGGTGGCGCTGTTTCAACCCGACCATCTGGCCGGGTTGTCACCCCTGTCTCATTCGCTCTTGATTGTGGTCGCAGTCGTCGTGCTCGACCAGTCGATCGACTACTTGCTGCTGCCCCGCATCATGGGAGCCTCACTGAATCTGCATCCGATCATCATCCTTGTCGGTGCCATTATTGGCGCCAGCCTGGCCGGGATCATCGGGCTGTTGCTGTCGGCCCCGGCGATGGCCACGATCATCCTGCTGTCACGCTACACGTATCGCAAGATGGTCGACCTGCCGCCATGGGAGCCTCCGATCGATGGCCAAATCAAGCCGGTCGAGCCGCCCCTCGCCTGGCTCCGGCGCTGGCGCCGGACGCGGGCGGTTGAGTGAGCGTCGCTGCCGCTGCCGAATCGCCGATTCTGTGTCGTCCTGCTCAGGGGATGGACGAGGAGGCGGTGCTGCAATTCGTCCGCACCATGTTCGATGGCGACGACTATGTTCCGGACGTCTGGCGCGAGTGGTTGATCGAAGACGAAGGTCTGCTGGCCGTCGCTGTGCGTGCCGGCGAAGTCGCTGGGCTGGGGCACCTGGCCGACCTGGGTTGGGGTGAGTTCTGGCTGGAAGGACTCCGCGTTCGCCCCGATACCCAAGGCCAGGGTGTGGGGTCGCACTTGCATGACTATTTCGTTGGGCGCTGGCTGGCCAGCGGTGGTGAGGTCGTCCGCCTGGCGACCAACGTCAAGCGCAGCTCGGTTCATCACATGAGCGAGCGCACCGGCTTCCACCGCCTGTTCGAGTTTGGCGTGGCGGCCATGGGTCGAGCGTCTGAGCCCGCGGAACCAGGCTGGGGGCCAAGGCCGTTGGCAGATCCGGTTGGAATTGCCGATCGACTGGCGGGCAGTCTTGAGGCCAGCGCCGGCCTGATCGATCTCGGCTGGCGCTTTGCAATGCCCGACCCCGCACGATTGGCTTCCCTGGATAGTTTGCGCCTGGCGCGACTCGAAGATGGCGACGAATTGGTCTTACTCAACATCTGGCCGCAAGCGGCCGAAGCCCAGGTGGCAGCAGTAGCTGGCTCGCCTGAAGGCCTGCTCGCCTTGTTCGACAATATTCGTGGCTGGATGGCGGCGGCCGGCATCGAGACTCTGACCTGGCTCGTGCCGGCGGCAACCGATCCTGCATTGGCCGAAGAAGCCGGATTCGCCTTCGAGTCGGATCACAGCCTGTACGTGTACGAGCGGCGCCGGTGACGTCCCTGCGGGAAGCGGTCCGGCGGCTTTTGGGGCGCGCCGAAGAGCAGCAGATGCCCGATGTCCCTGACGTTGCTTTGGCGTACACTTTCTACTGGACGAAGCTGGCCCGATTGTGGGATAACCATCGCCGGGCGCAGGTCCTGCGGGCCGTCGAGGACGTGATGGACGCCGACGACTTTGCGCCCAATCTGATGGAGCGCCGCTACTGGGTGCCGGCGACCGACGACGTGGCCCACGCGGGTGCCAGCCTAGCGGCCTTGCGGCGGGTGCTGCAAGCATTGGAAGAGTTCGACAATCGGTCTGCATAAGGAGACAACATGGACAACGGATCTGATATGAACACCGATACCTTGGCCGAGACCAGCAACTTCATGGCCTGGAAGGCACAGGAGCCGGATGGGGAGGCGACCTACCATGTCGAATTGGGGCAGGTGACATTGCACTTCTTCCAAGAGGAATGGGACGAGTTGCTGGAGTTGATGCGCGAGGTCATGTAGCGCATTGCCAAAGATGTGGCCGGCCAGGGCAGGTCACATCTTTCCATGGATCGGCGGCCGGGCCGGCACTACCCATCGTCGGCCGGCGGCCACGCTAATTGCTCCGGCGGTCACAAGGCTGTACGATCGGCTGGATTCGCGAGGGCAGTATGGAAGGTCGTAGGCAGGAGATGGTCACCTGGGAGGAGGTTGACAAGCTCGTCGACCACCTGGTTCCCCAGTTCCAAACTGAGTTCCAGGCGATGGTGATCATTACCCGGGGCGGCATCATTCCGGGTGGAATGCTGTGCGAAGGCTTGGGGATCGAGGACGTCCTGACGGCGGCTGTCGACTTTCCCTTTGAAGCCGAGCGAAGCGAGTCGAAGCTGCTTGCCTGGCCACAGTTCATCCAATTCCCAACCGACGAGCAGTTGACCGACCGGAACGTGTTGATCGTCGACGATGTCTGGGGATCGGGCCGCACCATAACGGCGGTGCGGGGCCGGGTGGCGGCCGCAGGCGGCGTGCCCTATACCTGCGTGCTGCATTACAACCCGTACCGTAGCCTGTTCACGCCGCACACGCCGGACTTCTACGCCGCCATTACTGATGCCTACATTATTTACCCTTGGGAGACTGACCGCGGCGCCGACCGGACCGCGTTGCTTGGCGCTGCCAACTGACGCCGCTGAGTTTGACATCGCTGGCGGGCGTCAGTATAATGACCATGCGTTCGCAGGTATACAACTCAACCGGACGACGACACGAGGAGATTGCCTAGCGGGTTCTTCTTATCCATCGTCAATGCGCAAAGTTTGGACGCTTCGTACCGGTTGGCCTGGAGACGCTCGGGCCTTTTTTCATGCCTGTGCGGCCTGCGCAACGCAATATCGTGAGCGACGGGAGGTGAGGACAAGGTATGGCAAAGGTCGTTCTGCGACCCAACGAAAGCCAGGAGCAGCTGCTCAAGCGCTTCCGCAAGAAGGTCGCGAAGAGCGGCATCTTGAGCACGGTGCGGCGCAAGCGGTGGTTTGTCTCTAAGAGTGAACTGCGCCGCATTCAGCGCAAGAAGGCCATCCGACGGCTGCGCCGCCGCCAGCGTAAGATTCAGAGTCGGCGCAGTTGACCACAGCGTCACTTCCAAGCCGGAGGAGTTGATGGCGAAAGAAGAAAAGGTTGAATTAGAAGGTACCGTGGTCGAGGCTCTTCCGGCGACCCAGTTCCGCGTGGAGCTGGACAACGGCCATAAGGTGCTGGCCTACTTATCGGGCAAGATGCGGCGCTACTACATCCGCATCTTGCTTGGCGACCGCGTGCGGGTGGAGGTTTCCCCCTACGACCTGACCCGGGGCCGCATCACCTACCGTTACAAGAAACGTGGGCCGGGCGCCTCCTCCGAGGAAGAATAGCCGGCCCCCGCAAAGTATGAGACCAAAGGCCGCCCTTCATCGGGCGGCCTTTTTCATCAGCAAAGCCCGCCAATCCTGGTCAGCCCGTTCTTCAACAAGGGCAAGACCGGCTCTGGCCGACGCGGCCTGAACGTCCGCCAATTGCTCCTCAAGGATGCCGGAAAGAACCAGGCAACTGCCCTCAGCCAGGGTGTGGCCCAGGCCGTTGCCGAGCAAATCCTCAAGCACCGGGGCCAGCATGTTGGCCACCACCAGGTCAAATCGCAAGACCGGATCCATCACCGCCAACAGGTCGGGCAGGCTGCCGAGCATGACGTGTATTCGATCACCTACCTGGTTGGCCAGGGCGTTCTTGCGGGTCGCCGCGATGGCGGCGGGTTCGATGTCCACCGCGGTCGCCCGGGCCGCACCCAGCAAGAGTGCCGCGATGGCCAGGATACCGGAGCCGCAGCCCACGTCGGCCACGTGCCAGCCCGGCTGGATCCATCGCTCGATCAGCTCAAGAGCAAGCGTTGTCGAGGGATGCGTGCCGGTGCCGAATGCCATGCCCGGGTCGATCAAGACCGGTAGGCGGTCGCTGTCTTCCAGTGCGAGCCAGGCCGGCTGCACAAGCAGGCCCTGGCCAACGGGGAGCGGCTGGTAGTGCCGGCGCCAAGTCTCGGACCAGTCCTCATCTTCGATCCAGCGGAATGTCGGGTCGGGCAGTGGCTGGATCTGGCCAAGATGCCACAGTGCGGTGGCGATGTCGCTGCGCCTGACTTCGAGTTCGGGGTTGGCTTCTAAATAGGCGGAGACGACGACGGCGTGGGCGGGATCTTCAAGATCGGTGCCGGAGACAACCGCACCACCGTGGGCATGACGGCCAAGCACTTCGGCGACGGGCTCGGCCAGCTCACCCGAAAGGCGTAGCTCGATCTGGAGCCATCTCAATCGGCCAGACCCCCAAGCAGGTCCCGGACGCGATCGAGGAAGCCCCGTTCCTGAATGCTCACTTCGGTGCCCAGGCTCTCGGCCAGCTTCTCGAACAGCTCCTGCTGGTCGGCCGAGAGCGAGCGCGGGATTTCGACTCCGACAACCACCAGTTGGTCACCGCGCCCATCGCGCCGCAAGCGCGGCACGCCTTTGTCCTTGAGCCGCAGCATCTTGCCAGCCTGGGTGCCGGCTGGGATCCGGAGCTTTTCGTCCCCGTCAACCGTTGGCACCGAAATCTCTGCGCCCAAGGTCGCTTGGGCAATATTGACTGCCAGATCAAGGATGATGTCGTCGCCGCGCCGCCGGAAGTAGGGGTGTGGTTTAACATGGACCACGATGTACAAATCGCCGTTCGGCCCGCGGTTGGCGCCCGGCTCGCCTTCGCCGCCAATCCGAATCTGGGTGCCGTCATCGACCCCGGCTGGGACCGGGACCTGGCGCTTGACAGTCCTTCGCTCCAGGCCGCGGCCCTCGCAGTTGTGGCAGGGGCTTTCGATCGTTTCGCCGCTGCCGCCACACAGCGGGCACGTGCTGACATTGACCATCGAGCCCAGAAACGTCTGGCGCACCTGGCGGACTTCACCGCTGCCGTTGCAGTTCGTACAGCGGCTCGGGGTGGTGCCCGGCTCGGCGCCTGATCCATCACAGTCGTGGCAGCGCTCAAGGCGATTGAACTCGATCGTGCGTTCCACGCCGAAAACCGCCTCTTCAAACTCGATTGTCAAGTCGTAGCGCAAATCTGCGCCGCGGCGGCGGGTTTGCCGGCTGCGGCGGCCGGTTTCAAAGCCAAAGAACTGCTCAAAGATCTCGTTGAAGCCGAAATCGAAGTCCATCGGCATGCCCTTGAGCCCAGCATGCCCGTACCGGTCGTAGGCCGCCTTGCGCTCGCCGTCGGACAGGACGGCGTAAGCCTCGTTGATTTCCTTGAAGCGTTCTTCGGCGTCTGCTGCGCCATTCACGTCCGGATGGTACTTCTTGGCAAGAGAGCGGTAGGCGCGGCGAATGTCCTCGGCGCTAGCTTGCCGGCCCAGCTGCAACACCTCGTAATAGTCTCGCTTGCGTTCGGCCATCATTCCCAAGGAAAGGCGAAGGCGGTCCACCGCCTTCGCCGTCTGTCGTGGTAATCCAGCCTAGAGTTGCTTGAATTCGCCGTCAGCGGCTGCCGTGTCTTCCTTGGCGCCGGCCAGTTTAAGGGCGCTTACAATCTCGTTCAGCTCGCCGGTGGCCTGGCGCACCAAATCGGCCCGCTGCGTTTCAAGCTGAGTGCGGACCTTCTCAATCTTGAGCTCAAGCTCGACCTTAGCATCGTCACGGATTTCGCTGGCGTGCTCTTTGAGCAGTTTCTCCGTGCTGTAGATGGCGTTGTCGGCGGCGTTGCGGGCTTCAATGAAATCACGCCGCGAAAGATCCTCCTCGGCGTGCTCTTCCGCCTCCTGCCGCATTCGCTCGACCTCATCTTCGCTCAAGCCCGACGAAGCCTGGATCGTGATGTGCTGGCTGCGATTGGTCGCCTTATCGGTCGCGCTGACTTTGAGGATGCCATCGGCGTCAATGTCAAAAGTGACCTCGATCTGGGGCACACCGCGCTGGGCGGCCGGAATGCCGTCGAGGCGGAACTTGCCCAGGGACTTATTGTCGGCCGCCATCGGTCGTTCCCCCTGGACAACGTGGATCTCGACCTCGCTCTGTTTGTCGGCGGCGGTGGAAAACACCTGTGTCTTGCGGGTCGGAATCGTCGTATTGCGGTCGATCAGACCGGTGGCCACGCCGCCCAGAGTCTCGATGGACAGGGTCAGCGGTGTGACATCCAGCAGCAGTACGTCCTTGACCTCGCCTCCCAGGACGCCGGCCTGAATGGCGGCGCCAATGGCTACCACCTCATCCGGATTGACGCCTTTATGCGGCTCCCTGTTGAAGAACGACTGCACCGCCCGCTGTACGGCCGGCATACGCGTCATGCCGCCGACCAGGATCACCTGGTCAATCTCAGCGTTGGTCATCTCGGCATCCTGCAGCGCGTGGCGGCACGGTCCCATTGTGCGCTCGATCAAATCCTCGGTCAGCTGCTCGAGCTTGGCCCGGCTCATGCGCATATTGAGATGCTTGGGTCCGGTGGCGTCGGCCGTGATAAACGGCAGGTTGATTTCAGTTTCCATCACGCTGGACAGTTCAATCTTAGCCTTCTCGGCGGCCTCCTTGAGTCGCTGGAGTGCCTGGCGATCGGCGCGCAGGTCGAGCCCCTCCTGACGCTGGAACTCGTCGGCCACCCAGTCGATGATGCGCTGGTCGAAGTCTTCGCCGCCTAGGTAAGTGTCGCCGTTGGTCGCCCGGACCTCAAAGACCCCCTCGCCCACATCCAGAATGGAAATGTCAAAGGTGCCGCCGCCCAGGTCGTAGACCGCAATCGTCTCTTCCTTCTGTTTGTCAAGCCCATAGGCTAGGGCCGAGGCGGTCGGCTCGTTGATAATGCGCATCACCTCGAGGCCGGCAATCTTGCCGGCGTCCTTGGTTGCGTTGCGCTGCGAGTCGTTGAAATAGGCAGGCACGGTAATCACGGCCCGGGTAACTCCTTCGCCCAGGTAAGCTTCGGCGTCCGATTTGATCTTGGCCAGGATCATGGCCGAGATCTCCGGGGGAGCGAAATCGCGCCCACCCATGTGCACCCGGACGTCGCCGTTAATTGCTTCGGAGACCTTGTAAGGCACCAACTCCAGGGCGTGTGTCACCTCGTCGTCGGAATACTTGCGGCCCATAAAGCGTTTGATGGCCGAGATCGTGTTCTCCGGATTGACGATCGCCTGGCGGCGAGCAACCTGGCCGACCAAGCGTTCATTGGACTTGGGATTGATGGCGACGACGGAGGGGATCAAGCGTCCGCCCTCCGAAGAAGGGACAACCGTAGGCTCGCCGCCTTCCATGATGGCGACGACTGAGTTGGTTGTGCCCAGGTCGATTCCGATAATCCGGCTCATGCCGTTTGACTCCTACTTGGCCACGCGGACGAGGGCGGCCCGCAGCACACGGTCCCCCATCCGGTAACCCTGCTTGACCACGTCGATCACATGGCCCTCGTCGACGTCCTCAACCTGTTCGTGACTGATGGCCTCATGGATCGTTGGATCAAAAGGCTCGCCTTGAGCGCCAATGGTCTCGACACCCTGGCTCTCCAGCACGCCCTTGACTTTGCGATGCACCAGGGTGATCCCTTCGGCCCAGGTGGCAGCCTCGCCTTCTGTCGGTCGGTCGGCCAGCGCTCGTTCCAGGTCATCCATGACATCGAGGAACTGGTCAAGAATGTCGCCGGCCGCGCGCTTGTAGGTTTCCTGCCGCTCGCGTTCAATTCGCTTCTTAAAGTTGGCCAACTCGGCACGCGCCCGCTGCCAGCCGTCCAAATACTCGGCCGCCTGGGCAGTCACCTGCTCCAGCGCGCTGGTGCCTTCTTTGGGAACGTTGACGGCGTCCGGGTCCCCCTGTGTGGATTCGTGCGAGCTGCCTTCGGCGTCCGGCGCGCCCTCGTCGCTGCCCACGTCGTTGTCGGCCATCTCGTCTTCAGGAGGGGAGGTCTCTTCGTTCACGTCTCTTTCCTCTGGCTGATTTGGGTCGGTTGTGAGCTGCCTGATTGGCCGGCAAATGCATCCTGGACCATATTGGTCATCAGGCCGGCGACGTAGCGCACGGCCGAAATGCTGCGGCCGTAGGCCATTCGGGTCGGCCCCAGGACGGCCAGGGCACCCGTCGCCTGGCCCGGGGCCCCATAGCGAGCCAGGATTATCGACAAGTCGCGCAGTTCCTCCCAGGTGCCCTCGCCGCCGATGACAACTTGCACCCCGCTGGCGCTGGGGCTTAGCGCCTCGGCCAGAACGTGCTCGAGATAAGATCGTTCTTCCAGCAAACGCAGGGCATTACCAAGGCTTTCGGTGTCGGAAAACTCGGGCTGCATCAACACATTTGCCAGGCCGTCGCGGTAGATATCGCCGGCCGAGGCCGCATCGGAGCGGGCCATTGTCTCGGCGATCAGACGAACAACCTCGGCCGCCAAACCCTGCAGCCCCTCACCCTTCTGCCGCACCTCGTCGGCCGTCAACCCCTGGCATAGGTGCGTAATCTGGTTGGCGGTGGCCGAAAGCGTCTCCTGACCGTACGGCTCGGCCATCGTCAGCAGTTGCTGACGGACATCGCCGCCCTCCCATACGATCACGAGCAGCACTTGATTGCTGGTTGTCTCAATCAATTCGACATGTTTAAGGTGAGCCTGATCGGGGTGGGGTGCGGTCACCAGGGAGGCAGCCCGGGACTGGCGCGCCAGGATGGCCGCCGCCAAGCGCAGCCATTCGTCAACCTCGGCCCGCGCCTGATGAAACTGGTGCTGGATCAGTCGTTTATCCTCGGGCGCAAGCTCGATGTCGCCCAGCAGCCGGCGCACGAAATAGCGGTAACCTTCTTCCGTTGGAATACGGCCGGCCGAGGTGTGGGGCTGGCGCAGCAAGCCCGCTTCGGTCAGCAGGGCCATATCATTGCGAACGGTGGCCGGGCTAACCTCTAAACGGTAGGTATCCACCAGGCGCTCGGAGCCGATCGGGGCGGTGGCCTCGACAAACTCATGGATAATCAACGCCAGGACAGTCTCCTGCCGTTCGGAAAGCGCATTCAGCTCCGTCATAAGATACGATTAGCACTCTCGGCTTGAGAGTGCTAACAATACGGATTCGATGATACCATGCGGCCTTTTGGAGCGTCAAGCGAACCCAGGTCCTGAGAGAATCCGCACAACTAGGAACGGGCTTCCGGGAAGTCTGCAATTCAGACTTCCCGGAAGCCCGGTTTTGCTTGACTCCGTTGACGGGGGCGGGCTAGGATACCCAAGTTGTATTGGGCCGGTAGCTAGGAGGTTCTTTAATGGCGTCATTGCCCGAGGTGGGTGACCAGGATTTTGAGAGCCAGGTCCTCCAGGCAGAGTTGCCGGTGCTGGTTGATTTTGGCGCCGAGTGGTGCCACCCGTGCAAACAGTTGGATCCTCTGGTCGAGGAATTGGCCTCCGAGTGGCAGGGGAAGGTCAAGGTAGTTCATGTGGACGCCGACGAGAATGCCCAGACCACAATTAACTGGGGCGTGCGGGGCCTGCCGACCCTGATCTTGTTTGTCGACGGCGAGCCCAAGGAACGGATGACCGGCTTCGTGCCCAAAGCCAAGATCATGGAGAAACTGGCGCCGCACTTGTCGGGTTGAGGCAATCAGTATCCGTAGACCAGATGCAAGTTGGGCGGCCTTGGCTCACCCATCTTCCCTACTGTTGTCAAGAGTCCGGGATTTCTTCAACCATGCTCGCAGGGTCAAGCCCTGCTTGCCTACTCGATAAGGTTCCCTGCAATTCAACAGCCACCGTGGCCACCCCAGCGCGGGGTTGCATACACGTTCGGATCAACTGAGTGAGGCAAATTGGGGTTGTCAAGATCAGGCCAGGAATTCATTAGGGAGCGGGCACACCTTCGATCTCTTGCGGATCGAACACGCCAGGGGGGTGGGATCTGCTGGCGGTCGGCTTGGCTGCCAGTGATCTCAAATCCGACCATCGAACGGTGATTGACGCGCTGTCGTGAACTTGCTCGGACGTGGCGGCGGACGTGCGAAGTGGCTCCAGCTGGTCGCACTTGTGGCGATCTTGTTTATCTCGCTGACCCACCGCCTATCGCTGCTCGATCAAAGAGGGGGAGACTTCCCGGTTTACAGGGG
>DASWJQ010000138.1:0-13914 GCA_036397095.1 Anaerolineales bacterium | reverse complement strand
CCATAGACTCTCTCTCCTTGAGGATGGATGTGCACACGATGACCAGGCTCCGCCCCGGCCGAGCCTCATTGTACTCAAGCCCTTCGGCGGGGCAAGGCTTTCATTGATAACACCAAACCAGGCTGGCGGTTGCTCCCCGCTCGCCCGAGCGTGATAGCATTGGCAGGCAATGCGCCTGGTGTTCATGGGATCCCCCGACTTCGCCATTCCTTCAATGCAAGCGCTTATCGAGCGCTATCAAGTCGTTGGCGTCATTAGCCAGCCAGACCGGCCCGCCGGCCGAGGGCGCCAAACCGCTGCCTCGCCCGTCAAACAGCTTGCCCTGGATCACGGCCTTGCCATCGAGCAGCCCACCACGCTCCGCTCCGACCAGGCGCTGCAGATGTTGAATTCCTGGTCGCCCGACGTGATTGTCGTCGCCGCATTCGGTCAGATCCTGCCACCGTCGGTCCTGGACCTGCCAATGCATGGTTGTCTCAACGTCCACGCCTCACTGCTGCCCCGCTGGCGCGGTGCGGCTCCCGTTCAGGCAGCCATCGCCCATGGCGATGAGCTTACCGGGGTTACGATCATGCAGATGGACCCCGGGCTTGATACCGGTCCGATCCTTCGCCAGCGCTCCACCCCGATCGGACCGGACGAGACCGGCGGAGAACTCACGGCCCGTCTGGCCCAGCTCGGCGCCGACTTGCTCGTTGAGACGCTGGCTGCCCTTTTCGCCGGCGACCTCGAAGCCACTCCTCAGGCCGACGAAGGGGCGACCCACGCGCCTATGCTTAAGAAATCCGACGGTGTCCTGGACTTCGACCAACCGGCCGCGGTCCTGGCCCGTATCGTGCGCGCCTACCAACCCTGGCCCGGCACCCACTTCTTCTGGCAGGGCAACCGGCTGGCCGTGCTGGCCGCCCATGCGGCCAGGGAGGCCGTGCTCGATACCGACCCCGGGCATGGTACCGAACTGAATGGATTGCCGGCGGTAGCCACTTCCGACGGATGGCTAGTGCTCGATCGAGTCCAGCCGGCCGGCAGGCAGCCCGTGCCGGGTGACGCTTTCCTGCGTGGTGCCCGAGGCTTTGTCGGGGCCAAAATGGCCCCCGGGCCGGCTTGACACACCAGATTACGCTGCTGCGCCACGGCCTGTCGCTGGGCAATGACCAGGGCGTGCGCCAGGGACAGCAGGAGTACCCACTGACTGAGATTGGTCGGCGCCAGGCGAGCGCCCTGGCCGTTCGCTGGTCTACACAATCGGTGACTTTCGATGCCATCATCAGCTCGCCGCTTGCGCGGGCTTGGGAGACGGCTACCATCCTTCAACAAGCACTTGACTCGCCGATGGAAGCCGACGAACGCTGGATGGAGCGGTCCTCGGGGATTGCCGAGGGCAAGCCCATCGAGCTGGAGACCACCACCCGGATCATGGTCGATCCTGTCCCGGCCCACTTGCCGCTCTTCGAATATGGTGAGAGTGAGTTGGATCTATTCACGCGGGCGGTCTCTGCCCTGCAATCCGTGCTGCGTCGTCCAGCCGGCGATTACTTGATCGTAAGCCACGGCGCTATCCTGGGGGCAGCCCTGCGATCCGTCCTCGGCTTGGCCCCCACCGGCGCGCTGCCCCTGGCCCGTTTCTCGTTTGACAACACAGGCTTCGCCGTGGTGGCTTATGCCTCCGAGCGTGGCCACTGGCGCGTGGAACGCCTGAACGACACCTGCCATCTGCAAGGAACCGCGTGATCCCCTACGCCGACCGCCTACTGCTCGCCGATCGTATCTACTGCGGTTTCGAGCCTGTCCGCCATGTCGAGGGACTGGCCATCTACCGAGGCAAGGTGGTGGCGATCGGCTCGGCGGAGGAGTTGACCCCGCTTCGGGGGCCACAAACGCAAGTCGACCAGTTGGCAGGATCGACGGTCCTGCCGGGCCTGACCGATGCCCATCTGCACACCGGCTCCTACGCCCGCTCCCTTCAAGCCGTCGATTGTCTCACGCCAACCCTGGAGGCCTGCCTCGACCGCATTCGGCGGCGAGCCGGCGACACGCCGCCCGGTGGCTGGATCGTGGGGCATGGCTGGGACCAGAACCTATGGGGCCGCTGGCCCAGCGCCGCCGATCTTGAGGCGGTCGCGCCCCAGCATCGCATCTACCTCACGGCCCGCTCGATGCACGCCGGCCTGGCCAGCCACTTGGCACTCAATTCAGCCGGCATCCAGGTTGGAAGTCATCCCGACCGGGCCGAGCAGATCCAGCGCTCGGACGACGGTGAGCCGACCGGCATCCTGTTCGAGCACGCCATGGCCTTGGTCGCCAACCAAGTTGAACGGCCGGGCCCGGCCGAGTTGGCCGACATGCTCGAGGCGGCCCAGCAAAGATTGTGGCGTTATGGGGTTACCGGGGTCCACGACTTCGACGGTGCGACCACCTTCGCTGCCTTCCAGATCCTTCACCGAGCCGGCCGGCTCGGCTTGCGTATCCTGAAGCAAATACGGGCAGAGTACTTGGAGTCGGCCCTGGCACTGGGTCTGCGGCCGGGCTACGGGGATGACTGGCTGCGGATCGGCAATGTCAAGATCTTTACCGATGGCGCCCTTGGACCGCGCACGGCCGCCATGCTGTCACCGTACGAAAAATCGAGCGATACCGGCATCTTGTTGATGGATCGTGAGCAGGTGCTCGAGGTCGCCCAACGGGCCCGCCAGGCCGGCTTCGCCATGACTATCCATGCCATTGGCGACCGGGCAAACCACGAAGCACTGGAGGCGCTTTCTCTTCTGCGACAGACCAACGGCGATTTGGACTCTCCGGAGTTGCCGGACCGAATCGAGCACCTGCAGTTGATGCAGCTGGACGACATCCGCCGCCCGGCGGACCTCGGCGTGATTGCCTCGATGCAGCCGGTTCATGCCACCTCGGACCGGGACATGGCGGAGCTCGCCTGGGGGCATCGCGTCGAGCGGGGCTATGCTTGGCGGTCGATCAAGGACCAGGGTGCAATCCTGGCCTTTGGTTCCGATGCCCCGGTCGAAGAGCCAAACCCGTTTCATGGGCTGCACGCGGCCGTTACCCGGCGCGACTTTCGCCGCCCGGATCTGGCGGCCTGGCATCCCGAGCAATGCCTGACCCTGAGCGAAGCGCTGGCCGCCTACACCACCGGCCCGGCCCTGGCAGCCGGCCTGGCTACGACGTGCGGTCAACTGGCACCTGGCTATGGGGCGGATCTCATCGTTCTGGCGCGGGACCCATTCGAGTTGGACCTCGACCTGCTGGCCGGGCTCAGCCCGTCAGCAACGATGACCGGCGGCGTTTGGCGCTTCCGCGAGGCATAGCGTACGGGGGAGCTCGGCAAGCGTCGTTGTGAGACATGCACCAGGCTCCAAGCAGGCAGCATTCAGCCGTCAGCAGTTAGCTGTCAGCCCCCAGCGCCTGGTCGGGTGAGCACAAACGATCGGCCCCGCTCACGATTGACTCCTCGTCTTCATCAACTGCCACCCTGCACCAAATCCGAGATTCCGGCTCCCCAATCCCCAGTCCCTTATCCCTTATCACCTATCTCTTCTCACCTATCTCTTTCCCCCTCCCCCAACCGCCGTACATCTCCCTGCCGCACGGTAACGCCTTCGGCGTCGAGCCGGGCCAGCAGCGGCAGCACATATTTGCGCGTCGTTCCCAGCGTGTCGCGTATCTGGGCCACGGTCAGTGGTCCCCGTTCCCGCATCGCGGTCTCGATCTGACGGACCCACGACCGATAGCTCGTCTTGAGCAATACGATTCCGTCGGGCAATTCCACCAGAGTTCCTTGATCCACCAGGTAATGGTAGAGGGGCTCGGCCACGCGCCGCTTGACTTCTTCCGCATCGGGTGGCTTCGCCCCTGCCTCCCGCATAACGCCGACCAATGCTTCGACCTGCGCCTGCTGCTGCTCGCTTAGCTTCACCTCGAAATCGAGGAGTCTGACCCTGCCGGCCTCCAGCGACAGCGAGGGATCCTCAAGGCCTTCGACCAGAAGTCCGAACAGATCAGGGCCAAGATCGAGTTGGCGGCGAAGTTCCTCGAGTTGCATGCCAGCCCGCAGCGGGTTTGCCCGATGGTACGCGACGAGGGCAGCCTCCACTTCGTTCCGCCACTGCGACCAGGTCTGCAGGGAAACGCCCATCTCGTGCCCAGCATCCCCCTCGCGTGTCAGGAGTCGGATGGTTCCCTTGTCAACAAGCCGTGTCCAAGCTTGCAAAGCCTCACCTGGCGCCAAGCCGGTTGGCGCCAGCAGTTGCTGCAAGCTGGCCGCCCCGCGGTCATGAAGCGCCTGCAGCACGCGCTCGGCGGGGTCATCGGCCAACAAGCGTTTAAGGCGTAAGGCGACCCCACGGTCACGTTTGCGATGGCGCCACTTGGGCGCCGGATCGAGAATGCGGCCCCCGGCGATGGTTGCTGAAGGGGACGGCCGGCGCAGGATGAAGTGGTCATCACGCCGAACGTACACGGGTGACTCGAGCAGCAACTGGATCCAGCCTTCTTCCCCTGGCGCCAGCTCATCCTGTTCGCCCAGGATCCGCAAACGGGCCAGCCGCTGGGCGGCGCCCACGAAGAACTTGACTTCTTGGTCGTGCCGCAGCGGTGCCGGAGCGCCAGCCAGTACGCGGACATGAGCATCCAGCATCGCGCTGCCGGCGCCGAAGCCCGCCTGTGCCAGCACGTCGCCGCGTTGGAGGCTGTCGACCGGCACCCCGGTCAGATTGACCGCCACCCGGCTGCCTGGCGCCGCTGTCTCAATGGCCCGTTGGTGTGTCTGCAGACCGCGGATCCGGGCCGGCAGACCCACGGGATATACGATCAGGTTGTCACCTACTGCCAGCGGCCCATCGAGCAAGGTTCCCGTCACCACGGTGCCGAATCCACGCATGGCGAAGACCCGGTCGATCGGCAATCGGCCATGACCAGCCATGTTGAGGGGTTTCTTCATCGCCAACCCCCGTTCAATCAACTGCAGGAGACCGTCGATCCCTTCACCGGTGTGCGCTGATACGCGTGCGATCGGTGCTCGGGCCAGACTGGTGCCGACTAACATCTGCTCGACATCGTGCTCGACCAGCGCCAGCCAATCGTGGTCGGTCACCAGATCCACCTTGGTCAGAACGACGACCCCTCGCTCGACCTCGAGTAGGTCAAGAATAGCCAGATGCTCGCGGGTTTGCGGCATGATCCCCTCATCGGCCGCCACAACCAGCAACGCCAAGTCGATGCCGCCGACGCCCGCCAGCATGTTTTCGATGAAATCTTGATGACCTGGAACATCAACGAAGCCGACCTCGTGCCCGCCCGGAAGCGTAGCCCAGGCGAAGCCAAGGTCGATCGTGAGATGGCGTTCTTTCTCTTCCTTCAGGCGGTCGGGGTCAATACCCGTGATGCGGGTTACGAGGCTTGACTTGCCATGATCAACGTGGCCTGCGGTTCCAACTACGTGCATAGCAAGCGGAAGCGCTGCCGTCCGGAGCGAATTACGATTCCAGGCCGTCCGCCCACTCGCGGGCCATGTTCAACATAGCGCGTACGCGCTCGTCGACACCCTGGCTCAGGGCGGCGAGCTCCCCGGCAGTCTGTTCGGAGGCCTGAAGCAGGGTCGCCAGCTCTGAGCTGATCTTTTCGTGACGCCGCTCGTGCTCTCGCCACTGTTCATCATTGGTGATTTTGTGGTTGTTCCAACGCTTTTGATCTTCGGCCTGGAAGGCACTCCACTCTTGCTTGAACCGGTCTTCCGACAGGCGTTGAATCTCACTGACTTCATGGACACGCCGCTCCAGCCGGTCGAGGACCTTCTCCAGCTCGGACTGAAGCTGGCGGGTGGCGCGGAACGTCTCTTCATATTGGATCATGCGCTCGTCCAGCGCATCTGCCTGCCGTTCGAAGGCAGTGAAACGCTCTTCCCAGGCAGCCCACTGGCGCTCGGAGTCGACCTGGCGTCGGCTCTGAGTTTCCATCCAAGATTCTAGGCCGGCCTGGCGCTCGCGCTCGGCCGTCTCCAGTTCCGTTACCCTCGTCTCGGCCTTACGGGTCCGGTCTTCGAGCGACTCGATGTGGGTCATCCCCGCCTCGAGCTTGGTGCGCAGATTGCCAACCTCCACCTGCAATTCGGCCGCGCGCTTGGTATCGGCTGCCCTGCCCGACTCGACACCGGTAAAGGCGCGCAGCATGTCTTGAACCTTATCATCCAGATCGGCTGCGCCCTTTTCTACGCCATCCAGCTTGCGGGTGAGCCGGATGGCTTCATCCCTGCGGTCTTTCAAGCCGCTTTCGAGCGTTTCGATGTCCTTGATCTGCTCCTTCAGCTCAACAAGGCGGACCGACAGCCCGTCGTAGTCGGATTTATGCACCGCTTCGGCGTTCTTCGCCCGGTCTTCCCGACGCGCTTCACTGTCCTCGATGTAGCGGGCGATCTCCTGGCGATGCTTGGCGACTGTGCCCTCAAATTCCTGGATGCGGCCCGCCTGGGCGGCGACGCGGGCAGCCTCCATCGCCATGTCGTCGACCTTCTTTGCCTGGCTCTTGACCGCCGCCTCCAATTCGCCGATACGATCGTCGAGCGCTTGGAGCAGTTCAAGGTCTTTGCGCCGCTGTTCATCCAGCCAGCTGACCTTACTGTGGAGTTGATCTGTTTCCATCAGCTTGCAACCTCCAGACCACGGTCCGAGTATAGCAAGCGGTCCGCGATCAGCCTGTCAGATTCGAAAGGCCCGTCAAGGACTGCACTACCCAAGGATAGACCAACTGCGGGAAGAAGCCGAGTACGACAACCAGGCCAATGCCCACCAGTAAGAAACTGCGTTCGGCCCGGCTGAGGGCAATGGAGACCGGAGCTCGTTCCGGAGCGCTTAACGTCCACCACAGCCAGCGGAGCACGACCAGGCTCCCCAACCCCATCCCCCCCAGGATGGCCAGGCTGGCTGCGCTATCAACCGAAGCCATCAGTTGTAATGATCCCCAGCGGCCTGGAAAGCCGGCTGTCAGCGGGGCGCCCACAATGCCAAGCAACCCGACCAGACACGCTCCCACAGGCAGTGGATTGGTAAAGGCACTGCCAAAGAGATCGAGGCTGTTGTCTTCGGGGTCGGCCCGCCGCAAGACCGAGGCGCCCAGTCCAAACAGCGCTACGCCAATGGTCCGCACGCCAACCAATCCAAGCCCGAGGCGGTAGCCTTCGGTTTGTCCGCTGCCGAGAACCAGCAGCGATGCCCCAAGATCTGCCAGCAGCAGGTAGACCGCCATTCGGCCAAAGCGCCGTTCAAAGGCAGCCCACAGCGTACCGGCCGCGATCATGGCGATGCCTGCCGAGCGGATGGTCTGCTGGACCTCAGCCTCCGCCCGCAGCCACTCGAAGGCATTGAAAAAGCGCAAGACGAAGAAATACCCGGCAGCATAGAGCATGACCACGACGAAGCCGAGGCTGTAGCTGTCGCTTTGGTCGGCCGCCGGCGGCAACCATAGATGAAACGGTGGGACCAACAGGAGCACGGCAAAACCCAGGCCGAGCAGGCCGCTGATCGGCCCCACCAGGGGCGGAGCACTACCCGTGACACCCGTCACGTCGAGCATCCAGCCAGCCATCAACGTTGCCATCATGCTGAGCGTGAAAAAGGTGAATAGCCGCTGCCCTCCCAGGAGCGCTGGACGCTTGGGATCGGACAGGATCAGTACGAATGCCAGTGCGGCCGCCTCAAGGAAGACGGCGGCGAACAAGAAAGGCCGAACCATGAGCGAGGCCGACAACGAAGCGATACCGGCCATGCCCGCCGAGAACAGATGGCGATTCGGCCGGGCAGCCCATCCGCCCCCGAAGATAAAGGCCGCCGACAGGTAAATGAACCCAACTGCGGCTCGGTTGGTGCCATCAAGCACCAGGCTGCGCCCCAGCACCTGAAGGCTAGTGTCCAACTTAAGGCCAAACCCGCCGATTGACAGGGCGATATCAATCGGTCCGAGGAGCACCAAGGCCCCGATGAGCCCGGCGCCAATCCCAGCAACGGCCGAGGCCGTTGGCTGCCGATCCTGCAGCCAGATCAAGAGGACGGCTAGTAGCAGCGAAAGGCCCAAAACGAGCGCTGGCGCGCTCACCTGCGGCGCTCGGTCACGGGTTGGCCGGGCGGCTCCCACGCCCAGCGCGAGGCCAGGTAACCAGCTGCAAGGGCCAATCCGAGCTGGACGGCGACCATCATGGCCGCCACGGCCAGCGACGGCTCGAGCGGTGCGTAGACCGCCTCGAATCCAGCCACGGTCGCCAACAACCCAATCCCAACACGGAATGGGTGTTGAAATAGGCCCACCTGGCACAGCCCCATTGTCAGCAGCATGGCGCCAACAGCTCTGGCCGCGGCCGACAAACCGGCCAGGCTCAGCCACTCCATGCGCCCCAGACTCCAGGCGGACAACCAGACCAGCAGGAATGCAATTACGCGAAAACCCAAGCGCCCCACCAAACCGCCGGGGCGCGGCCCCGATGGGCGTATCGGCCGGCTTGCCAGCCACAGCACGCCGACCGCCAGGCTGCCACCGACCAACTTGACAAGTCCCGCCGAGAACACGAGCGATGTCCCAACTACCAATGCCAGCGCGCCATAGCCAAGCCAAAGGCCGATGGCAACCAAACGCCAATCGGGTGCCAGCACCATCAGCCCTGAGGCGACGGTGGCCGCGGCCAGGCCTACCATGGCCAACTGCGGGTCCGTCACGGAGTCTGACTGCCCCCGGCGAGCGCCAGTCCGATCGCCAGCAGGGCAACATACACCCACAGCATTCCTGATCGGCCTTCTAGCAGGGCCGCAAGCTGGCGAACCCCCCGTCCCACATTGCGCCCAACCCAGCGCCACAACTGCCTTGCGGAATGCTGCAGTCGTGCCGCGCTCCGGCCCGTCGTGGCGGCCGTCGCCTGTACCAAGCGTGCGTCCCCCTGGCGCAGAACCAAGAAACCGGTAATCGACACGGTGACGACGCCCGCCGCTGCCAGCAGGCCGGCCCTCGTAAGGGATCCGGTCAACAAGATCCCGACCAGCACGATGCCCACTAGCGGCAGGACAAGCCCCAATCCATAGGCCCCGCGGACAAAGCCTTCCCCACTTTCCCACCCCGCAAGCCTCACGTCAGCCAGACCAGCCATCCCGATGGCGGCCGCCGCCAGGCCGAGCAGCAGGCCAAGCGAGCCGAGCTGCGCCGGCAGATCCGCCGTCACAGCCCAAGCCGCCAGGCTGACCAAACCGTGATTAACAGTCCATGGCAGGCCAGCAAGCAGGATAGCGGCCGCCCAACCCAGCGCCCGGTGCCAGGCCTCGTGCGGTACATAGATCGAACTCAACCCCCCGGCCAGGAGCAGACCACAACCCGCCGCCGCCACCGCATGCACCCCCGACGGCTGGCCCACCCCAGCCGCCGTCACCCCCAATCCGGCAAATAGAAGCACCAAGAATGGCCGCTCCTGCAGCCGGTCCTCGGCTGCGAGCCAGCGGATGGCCCCGAAAGCGATACTCAAGCCTCCCAACGCGATCAGGGCCAGCCTGACCAACAGGGGCACTTCAGCGGGCAAATGCCGGTCCAGCGCCGCCAGCCCCATTGCCGCCGGCAACAGACGCATTAAGGAACCAAGTCCGCGCCGTACGCCTGGCAGCGGAGGCAACCCTACATGCAGCGGCCACAAGCCAACCCGTACCAGGACGGCTGCCGCCAACAACGCCGATTGCCAGCCTGTCCCAATGGACTGTTCGTAGACGCGCGCCGGCATGGCGGCGGCGAGCACCAACAAGACACTGATGACCTGTACTGTGAAACGGCGCGTCAGGCCCGTGACGGTCGCTTCGTCTTCAGCCGCCGGCAGCAAGAAGAGAAAAGCGCAAACGTCAGCCAATCCCCATATCAGGGCAACCGACAGCAGATTGTCGGCCATGACGGCCGCCAGGGCCAGTCCGGTATAGCCCGCCCCCAGCAAGCGGGTGATCGGGCTGGCCGATCCAGGCCGGGCCGGACCCGTCACATAGATGGTGAGTAACAACAAACTGATCGAGGCCGTCAGCGCCAGTGCCGAAAGATCGAGGCGCAGCAGCAAGCGCGCCTGAAAGAGTTCGGCTGGCTCCCAAGTGGATACCTCGAGTGGTGTGGTGGGCAACAACCAGTACAGGCCGTTGGCGCTCAGCAGCGCCAACCCGATCGCCGCCGACAACGCCCAATGAGAGCGGGTCGCCCGCGAGCGCGTCAGCCACATGACCAAGGCTCCAATGCTGGGGATTAGCAGCAAGATGGCGATCAAATGCGCGGCCTCTTTCGGGGTAACAGCCCGGACGCGGGCTAGCATACCACGGGGCCCGGGCAACCTTTGTCCGGCCGACTGGCTCATGTACAATCGCGACACAACCCCGCCCGAGCGAACTAAAGGACCTCACGCCAGCATGTCGACCGAACACGTTAGCATCGATGGTGCCGGATTGACTCTGGATCAAGTCAGGAGAGTCGCCCGCCAGCGGGCCGGGGTCACGCTGGCCGGCAAGGCTCGCCAGCGAGTTGAGCGGGCGGCACAAAGACTCGCCGCCAAGGCTTCGAGCGAGGCACCCATCTACGGCGTCAACACCGGTTTTGGTGTATTCGCCGACCGCCGGATTGCCCCTGGACAGGCAGCCCAGTTGTCGACCAATCTGATCCTGAGCCACGCCGCCGGCGTCGGACCGCCCTTTTCCCGCGAGGTCGTGCGGGCGTCCATGCTAATCCGAGCCAACACGCTGGCGGCCGGGCACTCGGGCGTCCGGCCGGTCATCCTCGAAACCTTGCTTGCACTCCTGTCCGCCGGCGTCACCCCCTGGGTGCCCTCGCAGGGTTCGTTGGGCTCGTCGGGCGACTTGGCCCCCTTGGCCCAGCTGGCACTCGTATTCACGGATCATCCAGATCGTGCGGCGTCAAGCGGACAGGCCTGGCTTGGCGAGACATTAATGCCGGGGGCGGAAGCCATCAGGTCAGCCGGGATTGACCCGGTACGGCTCGAGGCGAAAGAGGGCCTGGCGCTGACCAACGGGGCTACATTTTCGGCTGCGATGCTGGCCCTGGCAGTTCTCGACGCGGTTGAGCTGGTGTTGCAGGCTGAGATCGTTGCCGGCATGACACTGGAGGCCCTGCGCGGGGTCAGTCACGCGTTCGATGACCGACTGCACCAATCGCGCAACCACCCGGGACAAATCGAGTCGGCCGCGCGCCTGCGGCTGCTGACGGCGGGATCCAGCCTGCTCGACAGTGGACCCCAGGTCCAGGACGCCTACAGCCTGCGCTGCATCCCGCAAATTCATGGGCCCGCCCATGAATTGCTCGGATTTGTCGCCGAGATCGTCGAGCGCGAAATCAACGCCGCCACCGACAATCCACTGCTCTACGATGACACGGTGATCTCGGGCGGCAACTTCCACGGCGAGCCGATTGGTCTGGCCGCCGACTACCTCAAGCTGCCATTGGCCGAAATCGGTGCCCTGGCCGAACGCCGCTTGTTCCGCTTGACATCGGAACACAGCTCGTTCGGCTTACCATCCATGCTCGTGGGGTCGCCGGGACAAGAGGGGCTCCAGTCCGGCTTGATGATGCTGCAGTACACAGCGGCCTCGCTTGTCCTGGAAAACCAGGGACTGGCCAGCGCCGACAGCCTGCGCTCTCTGCCAACTTCGGCCGGACAGGAGGACCACAACGCCAACGCAACCCTGGCCGCCCGCAATTTGGTGACGATCCTCGCCAACGTGCGCCAGATTGTGGCCATCGAGTGGGTCGCCGCCGGTCAGGCGCTTGACCTGCGCCTGCGCCATGAGCCAGACCTGAAGTTAGGGCCCGGCAGCCGTGCTGGCTTGTCATTGCTGCGCTCCAGCGTTGCCTTCGCCGAGCAGGATCGACCATCCTATCCCGATCTGGCCCGAGCCGTCGAGATGCTTCAGTCAGCCGAACTGTTGCCTCGGGCCGCAGATGCATGCGACGGGCTGATCGGCCCCAGGTACGCGGCGTGGCTGGGCATGCTATAATCGCCGCATGCTGGCGATTGCAGGTGCCATTTATCCGGCGGGTCATCACCGTACTGTGCCCAGGGGCAGGTAGGCTCGGCCGCGCCAGCAACGTCTTACGGATGCAACGACGGCGAGGGCCGGTGCCCCGCCGTCGTTTCTTTTGTCTAGCCTAGGATCAACGATCATGCCACCAATTCAATCCGTCAAGGGGACGCGGGACTTCTTCCCCGAGAATCTGGCCTTCCGCCGCTGGCTGTACGAGAACATCCGCCGGGTTTCGGAGGCTTTCGGCTACCAGGAATACGACGGTCCGTTCCTGGAGCGGCTTGAACTGTACGCTGCCAAGTCGGGCGAAGAGCTGGTCAAGGAACAGGCGTATGTCTTCCCCGACCGGGGCGGCGATCTGATCGCGCTGAGGCCCGAGTTGACCCCGTCCCTGGCGCGGATGGTAGCACAGCGGGCACGGGCCATGCCGGCGCCAATCCGCTGGTGGTCCTTCGGCCCATTCTGGCGCTATGAACAGCCGCAGAAGGGCCGGACACGCGAGTTTTTCCAGTGGAATATCGACTTGCTCGGCCTCGACCGGCCCCAGGCCGACGCCGAGCTGGCCGCCATCGCCGCAACCTTCTTCCGGCGGATTGGCCTTGGGCCCGATCAGATTGTCATCAGGGTCAATAACCGACGGCTGGTGGACCAGCAGCTGTCGGAGCTTGGCCTCGTATCAACCGATCGCTCGGTGATCTTCAAACTCATCGATCGCCGGGGCAGGCTGGGTCAATCCGACTGGCTCGCCTATGGTCGCGAATTGGGTCTATCGGACGAGAACCTGGAGGCCATCCTGCAACTGCTTGGCGACACCGACGGTTGGCAGCGCTCGGACGAGCTCGTGCAATTCTTCGAGGCCGTCAACGCTCTCGGGGTGGATGACTACCTGCGCTATGATCCGGCGATCATCCGAGGATTGGATTACTACACGGGGACCGTGTTCGAGGCGACGGATGCCGCCGGCGAGCTGCGGGCCATCCTGGGCGGTGGACGTTACGACGACTTGGTGGCCGATGTCGGCGGAGATCCGGTCCCTGGTGTCGGCTTTGCCATGGGAGACGTTGTCATTGAGTTGGTTCTCAAGGCTGCCGGAGCACTGCCCGAGCTGCGACCAAGCCCGGCCCAGGTTCTGGTTACCAATTTTGAGGCCGCCATGGAAGCCGCCAGCTTGCAGCTGGCAGGTGAATTGCGGGAGGCTGGCTTGTTGGCCGAGTGGTATCCGCAGGCGAGCAAGCTGGCCAAGCAGTTTCGCTATGCCGATCGCTACGGCATCCCGCTCGTCACGATCCTAGGGCCGGACGAGCTGGCAGCAAACCAGGTTGCCCTCAAAGACATGGTCAGTGGGGAGCAGCGTTCAGTGGCGCGCACAGAACTGGCCGATGAAATCCGACGAGCGCTGGGGGCATCGGGCCGGTTGTAGGCTCGTGTTACAATCCAGCCGACCGCGGTGGGCGTAGCTCAATGGCAGAGCGCTGGTCTGTGGAACCAGTCGTTGGGGGTTCGAATCCCCTCGCCCACCCCTGCTGGCTCAAGGCGCCCTTCCGGGCGCCTTCTTGTTTGCCGGAGCACCCCCTGTCGGCGGCACGGAGCGGATAAGACGGCCGGGCGCATCCGGGGCACGCCGGCCCCGTTCGCAGCTTAGTTCAACCTCGGTTTTCCGATCGACCCAAACTGCCCTGGGGCGTGGCGCTCACGGTGGCTGCAAGATCCTGCAGGTCGCTGCTCGAGCCTGGGCCTAGTCAGCGCCACGGGCGCGTCTTCTCCTAGTGACGGCGGCCGCACCAACCTTTGCCGGCCTTCTTCCATCAGGGTGCCCAGCGGGCGACCTGTGCCTCAACCGGCGGCCGCACCATCCTTTGCCGGCCTTCTTCCA
>DASWJQ010000137.1:0-14969 GCA_036397095.1 Anaerolineales bacterium | reverse complement strand
TTCTGAGGACTGGTGTCATAGCCCAGCTCGGGTAGGGCCAACTGCAGCCCGACACCCACGAAGAGCCGCACGATCAGGCCGGCCAAGACTGCGAAGACGACCATGCGTGGTGTTCGTTCGTCGAGCGTCGCCCGCCAGCCGGCCCACAATAGGCCAGCGCCGATCAGGCAAATCATCAGATAACCGCCAAAGGCCGGCCAGAACGCCCCACCTGGGGCCAGGGCGGCAACAACCAGGCTGACGGACACCGGCCCCGCCAGCCACGGGAGCCAACTTCGCAAACGATTCACGCTCCGGCCTCAGGAATGGCTGCCGGACGCCGCAGCGCCCAGGCAGCCCAGATAACGACGATGATGACAACCATTTGCAAGGGTACCAGAAAGCGCGGGTTGTCCCCATGATCGACCAGCGTCTGAACAACCGAGGCCAGCAAGACCAGGATGGCCGCCAGCCCAACCTCCGCAGGCGGACGAAGCTGGCGGCGCACTCCGCCAACGACTACGTACGCCGAACTCAGCATCAGGAAGGCCGCGTTGGCCAACAGGGACAGGCCGCGGCCGGCCCAGGCCCACAGTGTGATGAAACGCTGCCAGCCGACCGAGAACAAGTCGCGCTGCCAGTAGACAGGCGCCTTCCAGAAATCTATCCAGCCATCAACGACACTGCCCAGGTACAGGCCAGGATAGTGCCGGATCAGCCACCACGATAGCGACTGCAGTTTGGCCGACAAGGCGAAGAAGCTGAGACCAGTCCGTTCCGTCAACAGTGGAATCGCATCCCATATGGCGTTGGTCTGGGAGCCGCGTTCGGCAAGGCGCGCATCGCGCACGGCCAGATAGGTATCACGGATGACCGCTTCCTCATCCGGCAGGTGCTCGAAAAAGACGCCGGTGTGCTGGACAAGATGGTAGCCACCCATCGTCGTCGGCGAGAGCATGTCGTAGTGCGAGTAGATAAAGGCAATCCACCCACCCAATAGAAGGATAGGCGCCGCCGAAAAGGCGACCGCCAGCCGCAAGCGTCCCTGCCAATCGTGTTCCATCGCAGCGATGAAGGGCAGCATGAGGGGAGGCAGCAGGAAGAACAAGGTGCGGGTCAAACCCGCCAGGCTGGCCAACAAGCCCAGCCCGACGACTGCCACCAGCCGGCTGGTGCCTGCCGGCTGTGTCCTAACCCATGCGAATCCGGCCAAGCAAGCGATAACCAAGGCCATTGTCAGCGTCTCACTCAGCAGATTGTTCTCAAACAGAACCAGGCCGGCGGTCAGGTTGTAGAGCATGCCAGTGGCAAACCCCAGGGCAACATTCTCGGTCAGCGCAAACATCAGATAGAACAACATCAACGAGGTGACCCAGCCAATCAGCAGTTGCACCAACCTGATGGAATCCCCATCCCCTCCCAACAATCCTGCCAGCAACGGGTACACGGGCACGCGTGTGCCGTCATAGCCGGCAAGCCCGCCGCTCATGAGCGTCCGCCCGAGGCGAAAGTAGGTAGGCGTATCTCCGAACGAGGCCGGTTGCGTGAACAAAGCCAGGCCCACTCGCTCGACCAATCCAAAGCCGGCCAGTCCCAGCCACCAACGGTTTCTGAGGAGTTCAGACCAGCGGAGCCTCATGTTGGATCGGGATCCAGCCCGGCCAACGCCAGCAGAGCCCGCTGGGTCCAACCGTATTGCGCCGCCCGCGATTTTGCCTGGCGAGCCAGGCGCTGACCAAGTTCTGGCCCTCGCTGGATTTCATCGAGCGCCGCCAGCCAGCGGGCCGTATCGCCGGGTGGCAGCAACACGGCGCAGTCCGGATCCAGGATCTCGTGAATCACCGGCAGGTCGCTGGCCAGGATCGGTCGGCCAGCCGCCAGATACTCGATGGCTTTCATTGGGCTGGCGAAGGCGGACGAATCACCCCCGCCACTTGTCTCGATGCGTTCACCGTAGGGCATCAAGAGCACATCCCCGGCGGCTTGCAGCAGGGGGACCTGATCGTGGGGCATGTGTCCCACAATTCGTAGATTCCGCAGCCCAGCGGTTGACACCTTGTGCCGCCACGACTCGATGGCGGTCTGTGTGCCGCCGGCCCATACAAAGGAGATCTGCGGCCGTTGGCGGGCCAGCTCGAACATCAGGTCAGCCCCCCGACCTACGTACAGGTGGCCGGTGTAGACCGCGGTGAACTGATCCGGCAATCGCAGCTGCCTGCGGGCCTGAGCCGGTGCCGGCAGTGTGGCATAGCGCCCGAGGTCGACACCATTGGGCGCAACGACTGCCAGCGCTTCCAACCGCGCGTCATCGAAGGAACGTTCGAGGTGAGTCTTCAGCGCGTGTGTCGTGATCAGGATGCGGCGCGCGCCGCGCCCCCGCAGGAACAGTCGCAGCCAGGTTGGCCCCAGCCGGCCCTGCGGCTGGTCGTGAAGCTCGAGCGCAGTCGGCATGCCGAGCAACGAAGCCAGGCCGGCGACCTGCAGCGGCCAGAGGTAGAGCAGGTCGGGGCGCCACGCCCGGGCTGCCAGCAGGCTGAACAGGGCGATGTCGTAGCGGCGGAGTGGGCGGACGACAGGGAGCCAGCGCAGGCTGAAGAAGGCGTGTAGCCCATAATGGTCGGCCAGTTCCTGCCAGCTAGGCACCCGGCCAAAGGCCGGCACGATGAGCTGGACTTCGTGCCCGACCACAGCCAGCGCCTCGCAACTCTTCATGAGTTGAAGCGAGTTGGCGGTGCGGTCCGGCAAGTAGGATGTGCCGATACACACAATCCGCAAAGGGTTCAGCCTCCGGCCGGCGCCGCCACCGACTCCACCCTGTTCAATTCAACCGCCGTCTTGCGGACCAACACCAACACCGTGAGGACAAAGAACACGCTGAGCAAGGCGGCCATGCCCTCGGCCCCGTACTGGGGCACCAGGGTCAGAATGCCGATTACCCGCAGTATGGTGCCGACGAGATAGACCTTGGTTGGGTACTCCGGCAGACCGAGCGGCAGCAGCACTGTCCGGTTCCAATAGAAGATGTTGACCACCAGCACACCCGCCAGCAGGATCAACAGGCTGCTGTGCGCCGGCACGAAGCTGGGCCCGTAGGTCAGGCCAATGATCCACGGACCAAGCAGCGCTAAGCCAGCCGCGGCCGGCAGCGTGAAGGCGGCCGAAATCAGACTGCCGCTGCGCAGCAAATAGCGCACATTCTGCCAGCGGCGGCCCCCGACCTCGCGGGCAACTTCACGATAGGTTGTGCTGATCAATGGATCAACCGGGATCAGCAGCACATTGGTGAAGGCCAGCGCCAGCTTGTAGAAACCGGCCTGCTCAGGGGTGCTGAGTGCATTGAGCCACAACATTTCCGAATCGCGCGTCACCAACGTCAGTGTTCCCGTGACGTTGGTGCTGAGGGCAAAGCGGATCATCTCGCGCTTACGGCTGCCCAGCAACGAGAGCGGCGCTCGCCACCAAGCGGGCCCCCAGGCCCGCCGCGCTTGCCACAACGAGGCCGCCGAAATCGATATGGCCCAAACAGCCTTGCCGGCCAAGTAGGCGATCACCACAGCCAGCAGTCCCCCCTGCGCCAAATAAGCAACGGCAATCAAGATGAGGGTCAGCACGCTTTGGCCAAGCGTGATGGCGGCGATTAGCCGGTACCGGTCGAAGATCTGAAGAAGGCCGTTGGCGCTCTCGGCCATCAGATTGACCAGCACCGTCAAGCCGTAGATGGCAAACAAACGGCTCAGGTCCTGGTCGGGGGTCAGGATGCGCGCTGCCAAGGAGGCCAGGCCAACGACCAGCCCGTAGGCCAGCGCCGAGGTCGTGATTTCAACCAGCGAGGCCACCTTGAAGACGGCCGCCGCGTGCTCGTCCTTGCCCTGCGAGCTGAATTCGCCGACGTAGGACACCACCAGGTCCCCCATGCGAAATGATGTCAGACGATTGATCAGCCCCGAGAATTGGGTGATGGCGCCGAGCGTGCCGAGCCCAGCCACGCCCAGCATGCGTCCGGCCAGGATGGACTGACCAAAGCTAAGCGCGGCCGATCCGGTCTTGGCGCTGAACAGGTAGCCGGCATTGCGGATGACGCGTTGGAGCAGCGGGTTCTGGAAAAAGCGCGACGGAAGGGAACGCAGATGATCCAACGCCGACTTGCGCACGGCCTACAGGTCCGACGTATCGACCTGGCGCGCCCAGTCCCGCTCTTCCAGGTACCAGGCGACCGTGCGGGGCAGGCCCTCGGCGAGCGGCACTTGCGGCTGCCAACCCAGTTGTTGGCGGGCCTTGCTGATATCGGCCCAGGTTGCCGGCACGTCCCCCGGCGCCGGACCTGACTGTTCGATCATCGCTTGTTTGCCCAGGATGGCTTCGACTTGGTGAATAACGTCGAGGATTGAGACGGGTTGGTTGCCGCCCAGATTGAAAATCTCGAAGCCGGTGGACCGAAGGGCGGCGATAGTGCCGCGGGCGATATCGTCCACGAAAGTGTAGTCGCGCTCCTGGCTTCCATCGCCGTAAAGCCGCAGCGGTCTGCCTTCGGCGATCCATTGAATGAAGCGGAAGACGCTCATATCGGGCCGACCAGCCGGGCCATAAACCGTGAAGTAGCGCAACACGGACACATCGAGTCCATGGAGGTGATGATAGCTGTGGGCCAACATTTCGGCCGCACCCTTGCTGGCCGCATAGGGTGACAACGGCCGGCTGGTGTTGGCCGTCTCAGCGAAGGGGCGTTGGTTGTTCAATCCATAAAGGCTCGAGGTGGAGGCCAGCAGGAACTTAGGCACCTGGTTGCGCCGAGCAAGCTCAAGCAGGTTGAGTGCCCCCTTGACATTGGTCTGCTCATAAATCCATGGGTCGAGCACACTCGGGCGGACGCCGGCTCGGGCGGCCAGGTTGATAACTGCATCGAACCGCTGGTCAGCCCACATCTGCTCCAGGCTGTCGAAGTTCAGGATATCGAGCTCGTGAAATGTGAATTCCGCACGGTCCAACAGGAACTGGAGGCGCCAGGACTTGAGCCGAGGGTCGTAGGCTTCGTTCAAGTTGTCGACCCCGACCACCTGGTGCTCAGCCTCGAGCAGGAATTGACTGACTTTGGCGCCAATGAAACCGGCGGCGCCCGTCACCAGGTAACGCATTAAAGGCGAACGACCTTGGACCGGTTGGACGCGTCCAACACAATCGCGTTACGGGTGTCAAAAACGAAGGGGGACGCTTCTACCAGTGCCGGGAAGTCGATTTGGTCGTGGTCGGTCACCACCACCACGCCGTCGGCGGCCCGGGCGGAAGCCAGCAAGTCGGCTTCCGACTTGAGGCGCCAGCCTTCATCCTCGATCTCGGAGACAAAGGGATCAAAGAACCGCACTTCGGCCCCTTTCTCCCGAAGCAGGCCAATGATGTCCAGGGCGGGGGACTCGCGCGTATCGGAAACGTTGGGTTTGTAGGCTACCCCTACCACCAGCAGTTTGGATCCTTTGATCGACCGCTCGCGGTCATTGAGGGCATCCTGGAGCCGGCCGACGACGTAGCGCGGCATGTTGGTGTTGATCTCGGAAGCCAGTTCAATAAAACGTGCGTTGTATTTAACGCTCTTCAGTTTCCAAGACAAGTAGAGGGGATCGATCGGAATGCAGTGGCCGCCCAGCCCGGGGCCGGGGGTGAACTTCATGAAGCCGAACGGCTTGGTGGCGGCCGCCTCAATCACCTCCCAGACGTCGATGCCCAGCCGGTTGCACATCACGGCCATCTCATTGGCCATGCCAATGTTGACGGCGCGGAAGGTGTTCTCAAGCAGTTTGGTCATTTCGGCCACTTCGGACGATGACACTTCGATGACCTGCTGCAGCGCCCGCCGGTAGTAGGCGGCGGCGACGGCCGTGCAAGCTGGCGTAATGCCGCCAATGACCTTGGGTGTGTTCTCGGTCGTCCAGTCGGTCCGACCCGGATCGACCCGCTCTGGAGAAAACGCCAGGAAGATCTGTTCTCCGATCCGAAAGCGACCGTGTTCGATCTCCGGCTGGACCATTTCGCGCGTCGTGCCCGGGTACGTCGTCGACTCGAGCACAACCACCATCCCGGCGTGGAGCGTCGGCAGCAGCTGATCGACCGCCGACAAGATATAGGTCAAATCCGGATCACCGGTCTTGCGCAGCGGGGTCGGCACGCAAATGCTGACCGCGTCGGCCGCGGCCAGCTCGGCATAGTCGGTCGTAGCGGTCAGCCGACCTTCTTCCACCAACGGCTTGAGGCGCTCGTCCGGGATGTCTTCGATATAGCTTCGCCCCTGGTTGAGAAGCTCGACCTTTTCCAGCTCCGAGTCAACGCCGATAACTCGGTAGCCCGCCTCGGCCAGCACGACGGCCAGCGGCAACCCGACATAGCCAAGACCGACCACACCGGCAACGGCTTCTCTGGATGCCAAACGCTCGATCAGCGACTTGGCAGGGGTTGGGAGTACAGGCGGTTCGTTCATCACCTGCGTTGAATCTCCTTCATAGTATTGGAATCGTCTAGAAGAGGCTCAGCTGCTCAGGCGCGTCATCGGCCCCAGAGGGCTGTGCCTCGAGCTGCTCGGCTTGCTCGATCCACTCCGGCAAACGGGCGAAATCTTGCACAACCGTTTCGCGCAGCGAGGGCTGGTGCAAGGCGGCGGCCGGATGGTACATGGGCACGACGAGCCGGCCGCCGACCGACTTGGGCCGGCCGTGAATGCGGCTAATCTTTTCCCCGGGGAAATAGCGCTCCATCGAGAAGCGGCCAAGGGTCACGATGACATCCGGACTGATGGCTTCCAACTGCTTCTCCAAGTAGTTCGTCGTGCAGGCCTCGAGCTCATCAGGCTGCGGGTCCCGATTGCCCGGCGGCCGGCATTTGACCAGATTGGTAATGTAGACATCCTGCCGCCCCAAACCAATGCTGGCCAGGAGTTCTTCAAGGAAGTTGCCGGCGGCGCCAACAAAGGGCCGCCCCTGCTGGTCTTCGTGGAAGCCGGGGCCCTCGCCAACAAACACGATGCGGGCGTTGGAGGGTCCCTCGCCGGGCACGGCTTTGTTGCGCGACTGCGCCAACCGGCACAGCTGGCAGCCACGGACCTGATCAGCGATCTCAGCCAGCCTGGTGTCGGAACTCAGGATCCACCTCCTGGCCTTCAATCGCTTGTCGGATCCGCTCGAGCGTCATCAGGATGGCGTCCTCCCGGTTGTCGCGGTAGTAGCCGCGGCGCCGGCCGACCTGCACGAATCCCCACTTGCGGTACAGCGCCTGGGCTGCTTCGTTGGAGGCGCGCACTTCGAGGGTGGCACTTTCCAGGCCGTGTTGGGCCAGTGCCCCCAATCCATGCACCAGCAGCGCCTGACCTATACCACGTTGGCGCAGGTCGGGGTGGACTGCCAGCGTCGAGATATGCCCCTCGCCGACCAGTTCCCACAAGCCAATATAACCAGCGACACGCCCAGCAAGTACGGCGACGTACAAACTGGCGACCGGATTCTCCAGCAACTCGAACCGATAGCTGCGCGCCGACCACGGCACACTGAAACAGGCCTGCTCGATGACCATTACATCCGGCAGGTCCTCGAGCAGCATCGGCCGTATCACGGGTCCTGCCGAGTCCGTCATGCCTGCGCCGGCGCAATCTCGCCCAGGTAGCTCGGCACGGCAAGAGCCGGATCGGTGTCGACTCCCTCGTCCAGCAGTTGGCGGGCGACGGCTCCCAGGTAGCTCGGCCGGCGCAAGCACGCTTCCGGCCCGACCGGCTCCGCCCACTTGTGCTTTGCCAGCCTGGCTCTGGCCGCACCAAGCTCGCCGGCTACTATCGTCGGCTCCTTGAGCTGTTCAATCAGGTCCGACCACGCCAGTACCACCGGCTCGGATTCCGCTTGCCAAGCCTGGCGACCCCATTTGTACCATACGGCCGCCACCCGCCCTCGACCCACCTCGAGCACCGCCAGCAGCGGTTTTTCGGAGGCCGGCTGCGCCCTGGCAACGGCGCTCAATGTGGGCACCGCCACCAGCGGCAGGTCGTTGCTCAATGCCAATCCTTTGGCCAGGGCCATCCCGATGCGCAGGCCCGTGTAGGAACCCGGCCCGCTGGCAACGGCAATCACCGATAGGTCCTCGACCGAGGCGCCAGCCGACTGCAACGTCAGCGCCACCTCCGGCCCCAACTGCACCGTGTGGTGCCGCGGGGACCGCCAGATGCGTTCGACGAGCACCTGATCCCCATCATCCAGGCTTACGCCAATCAGCGCCGTCGCCGTGTCGATCGCCAGCAGCACTTTTCAACCTCCGAACGCAGCGCGGCGCAAGCCGCGCAGCAGCGCTTCGTGCTGCGGGCCATGTGCGTGGAAGGCCAGGTTGCGCCGTGAGTCGTCGACCCAAGTCATATCGATCCACAGATGTTCTTCAGGCAGCAACCGCTCGATCCGCCCGGGCCATTCGACGATCACCGGGCTCGGAGCTTCAAACAGCTCCTCAATCCCAAGTGCTTCGGCCTCGGCGGCAGCCGCCAGACGGAAGGCATCCACGTGATAAAGCACCTCGTTATCGGCGCGGCGGTATTCATTGATCAGCACGAAAGTGGGACTGGTCACCGAATCAAGGGCGCCCCAACCACGGGCGATACCCTGCGCCAGGGTGGTCTTGCCGGCCCCCAACTCGCCGGCGAGGCACAAGACGGCGCCGGCCATAAGCAGCTCTCCCAGCCGAACACCGATCCTTTGGGTCTGCTCTGGGCTGTGGCTCAAGAACTCGAGGCTGCGCTCGTCGAGGATAGGCACCGGTGGAATTATACGTGAGCCAATTGGGGGTCACAAGCTCTTCCCCGCCCCCTGCCTCCGTGCTACCATGCAGCTCATGAAGGTTCTCATCATTTCCGATATCCACGCGAATTTGACTGCACTCGAAGCCGTCCTCGAACAGGCCGCCGACGAGTATCAGGCCGTTTGGTGCCTGGGCGATTTGGTGGGCTACGGCCCCGATCCGAATGAGTGCGTTGAGCTCATCCGGTCGCTGCCCAACCTGGTTTGCCTGATCGGCAATCACGATCAGGCGGCGCTGGGCAAGATCCCGCTGGAACGCTTCAATCAGGACGCCAGGGATGCTGCCAGTTGGACGAAATCCGAATTGAGTGGTACTTCCGAGGCCTACCTGCTTTCCCTTCCCTCGCGTGTCAGCTTTGACGACTTCACCCTGGCCCATGGCAGCCCGCGTCAGCCGGTATGGGAGTACATCCTTGATCCGGCGACGGCCGAAATGAACTTCTTGGCCTTCGAGACGCCGTACTGCTTGGTGGGTCATTCCCATCTGCCACTTGTCTTTCGCCGTCCACCGGAGAACGGCCAAACGGAACTCAAGGCGGTTCGCTGGGATGAGCCGCTCCAACTCCGGCCCCGCATGATCCTCAACCCTGGTTCTGTCGGCCAGCCGCGTGATATGGACCCGCGGGCGGCCTACGCCATGCTCGACACAGAAGGACTGACCTGGTACCCGCAGCGCGTCGACTACGATGTCCCCGCCGTCCAACGACGTATGATGGAAGCCGGCCTTCCCGAGCGCCAGGCCCTTCGGCTGATGTCCGGCTGGTGACGGGAACCCACGGCCCCGCGAATACGTCTCATGCATACGGGGACACAGCCGATGCGGTGCGAGGAGAAAACAGCATGAAGCGCACGACCGTCATTTTGAGCAGCATAGTACTGAGCGCCGTCCTGTTGGCGGCCTGCGGCGCAGGCGCCCCGTCTGCGCTCACGCAGCGATCCGGCATTGAGGCGCCCGCGGCCGAGCCGATGGCTCCAGCGTTCGAAATGGACATTGCCGAGGAAGGGATGGTCGCTGGCGATGGCGCCGGGCTCGACCAGGCGGTGGTTGGCTCAATGCAGGAGCGCCTGGTTGTGCGCAACGCCAATCTCAGCATCGTGGTCGACAATCCCGAGGCGTCGGTCGCCAGCATCAGTCGGTTGGCCGAGAGCATGGGCGGCTTCGTCGTCTCGTCCAATGTCTATCAAACCTCCTACGGCGACAGCCGGCTGGAAGAAGCCGTTATCGCCAAGCAAGCCAGTATCACCATACGTGTACCCAGCGACCAGCTCGATCAGGCCCTCGAACAAATCAAAGACGCCGCCGTCGAGGTGCGCAGCCAGAATATGAGCGGCCAGGACGTGACCGAGGAGTACACCGACCTGCAGTCACGGCTGGGCAATTTGGAAGCGGCCGAATCCGAACTCCGCGAAATCATGGAATCGGCCAGCGAGCGCGATGAGATTGAAGATGTGCTGGCCGTGCTTAACGAGCTGCGCCGGGTGCGTGAGGAAATCGAAGTGCTCCGCGGCCGGATCCAATACTTGGAGCAGTCGGCCCGTCTATCTTCGATCAGCGTTGAACTGCTGCCGGATGTCGCCAGCCAGCCGCTGCAAATTGGCCGCTGGACGCCGGAAGGCACGGCCCGCGAGGCGGTTGAAGCGCTGGTGGGAGCCCTGCAAAACCTGGCCGAAGCCGGCATCTACGTCGTAATCTGCGGCCTGCCGGCCGCCATCTTGCTCGGTGTGCCCGCCTGGCTGGGGTTGCGGGCCATTCGGCGCCGGGGCACGGCCGCCCCGGCCAAGCCAGAAAAAGCCAACTAGAGCTTCCCAATCCATTCAAAGGGAAACAAACTGGGGCCGCCTCGAACGCTATCGAGGCGGCCCTTCGCTTTGTGGCTTTACCATGCGATTGCCCTCTTGACCGGGTCCCGGGGCCGCACGATCGTGGCGGCCGCTAGCGATCCGATCTACCGATGAGGGCGGTATGCCTAGGCGACCGTTCCCGTTCTTCAACACCCGCCACGTAGGGACGTTGTAAACAACGTCCCTATGGCGGCATGGGCAGCCTCGCGGGCCATCCAGGCAGCCATCGCGCCCAGCCAATCAAATGGCCCGCCATGCTTCTGTCAAGGGTTGCGCAGCTGTATGCGCTCAGTCGAACGGAATCGGCTCGCTGCTTTGGCTCGGGGCCGTCGCGCGCCCGTAGACGGCCCGGCGGACCTGATCGGCCAGCCGGCCAAACGGCGCTGTGTAGACCATTTCGAGGTCGCGCGGCCGGGGCAGGTCCACCGGGAGGTCCAGGACCACAGACCCAGGGCGCTCGCTTAGCACAATGACCCGGTCGGCCATCAGCACCGCCTCAGAAACAGAATGTGTCACCATGAGTATGGTGACGGCGCGCTGGCGCCAGATGCGCAGCAGCTCACCGATCATCAGCTCCCGAGTCAGGGCGTCGAGCGAGCCAAACGGCTCATCCATCAACAGCAAGTCGGGGGCGTGCACCAGGGCCCGGGCCAGCGCGACTCGCTGAGCCATGCCCCCCGACAGATCGCGGGGGTAGGCCCCTTCAAAGCCGGTCAAACCCACCAGCTCGAGCATTGCCCGCGCCCGCAGGGCAGGATCGCTGTTGGCCTCGGGCTGAATCTCAAGCGGCAAACGGACATTGGCTTCGGCCGTCCGCCACGGCATCAGGTTGGCCTGTTGGAAGACAAATCCTATGCGGCGCCGCGGCCGATCGAGGGGCTCACCTTCGAACAGGATGCTGCCCGCCGTCGGCGTCAGCAGTCCGGACAGCAACCTGAGCAAAGTGGTCTTGCCGCTGCCGGAGGGACCCACCACACACACGAACGAGTCGCGCTCGATCGTGAGGTTGACGTGCTCCAACGCCCCCAATCCGCCGTTGGCATTGGGGTAGACATGACTCAAGTCACGCGCTTCGAGCAGGGTCTGGCGGGTCATTGGAGCTCGGGCAGAAACTGGTTGGTGTAGGCATCCCCCAACGGCTGCTGCTCGGTCAACATCTCCATAGTCAGCAGAAGCTGTTGCATGTTGACCCAGGCCTGCGCATTGGCCTCCCCCAAACGCTCCGCCTGCCAGAAAGCGATCGACGTCAGCAGGACTTCCATCTGGATTTGGCGGTCGGCTTCGGCCAATCCTTCGACGTAATCCTGTGAGATTGTGTAGGCTGCCTCGGGGTCGGCCAGCGTGTCCTGCAAGCCGCGGTCGATGGCGGCTACCATGGCCCGCACCAGATCGGGGTTTTCGGCAATGGTCGTCTCGTTGGTTACCAGCCCGTTCGAGGCCAGCTCTACATGGTCCGAAACGCGCAGGACGTCGATGTCGAACCCCTGCGCGCGAAGCTGGATCGGCTCATTGTTGGCATAAACCACCACCGCCTCGACCTGGCCCGTTGCCAGCGCCTCGACCTGGTTGAACCCTATGGACTCGAGTTGAAGGTCGTCTTCGGTCAATCCGGCGACGCTGAGCAGTGCCCGCAAACCGATGTAGGAGGCGCCAAAGCGGCCGGGCAGCCCGACCGCCAGGCCGGCCAGGTCCGCCGGTGACTTCAACCCAAGCTCGGTCGGTGCGGCCACGGCTACCGGGAAGTCCTGCCACCAAGCAAAGACGTAGACGACCGGCGCGCCTTGCTGGCGGGCCAACAGCACCTGCTCGCCCGAGGCCAACGTAAAGGGTAGTTCGCCCGAGCCAACCAGGGCGATGCCATCGGTTTCGGCCGAATAATCGAAAGTGATGTCGATTCCCGCCTCATCGAAGTAGCCGCGGGCGTCGGCCACATAGAACGGGGCATACTGCACGTTGGGCACGAAGCCCATCGGCAGCCTGACCTGCGCCCGCGTTTGCTGGTCCGTCTGGCCACCGGCACAGCCGGCCACCAGCATGGCCAGCAGGCTGGCCACCAAAAACACCTTGCCGTTCGATCTCATTGCGACCTCCTTGCCAGCGGCACTTCCCGGCGGCGCCAGGCTAACGTTTGGCTCTCGGCCAGGCTGATAAGGCCGTACAACGCTAAAGCCAACGCCACCAGCGTAAAGATCCCGACGAAAACCTGGGGCGTGTCGTACAGCCCACGCCCGAGATTGATCAGAAAACCCAGTCCGCGGTCGGCTCCAACAAACTCGCCGACCACGGCACCGATGACCGACAGGGTCGCCCCGATCTTGAGACCACCAAAGAGAACCGGCAGCGCGCCCGGGACCTCGAGTTTGACGAAGATTTGCCGCCGGGAGGCGCGCAGCGAGCGCATCAGCTCATGCAGCTCTGCCGGCACCGAACGCAGCCCGACCACGGTGTTGACCAGGACCGGGAAGAACACAATCAGCCCGGCCACCACAACTTTGGAGAACCAGCCGGGACCAAACCAGATCACGAGCAAGGGGGCAATCGCAACCACCGGGATGGCTTGCGAGGCCACAATGTAGGGTGACAGCAACCGCTCGGCGGACGGCGACTTGGCTATGGCGTAGCCCGTGGCTGCCGCCAGCGCCGTCCCGGCCACCAAGCCGGCCAGCACTTCCGAGAGCGTTGCGGCCGTGTGACGCAGCAACGATCCATCGGCCAGCAAGGTGAGAAATCGGCCCCAGACCTGGCCCGGCGCCGGCAAGATGAAGGCCGGCAGGCCGCTCACACGAACGAGTAGCCACCACAACAGCATTCCGGCAATCAGCGTGACCACCAGAAGCACCGGTCGCGACAAGACGCCGAAACGCTGAGTTCGCTCCTGGCTTCCGCTCGCTATGCTTCCAGGCTGCATGAGCCAACGCCCCTTCCAAACAAATCGCCCCGAAGGCATCTTCGGGGCGCATGTATCCACCACCCGTCTGCAGGCGGCGCCAAGCAAAACCCCGAAGCGCTCTTCGCTTCGGGGGCATGCAACAGGCGCCAGACCACAGGCGTGGCCAGCTGGTGTGCCTTCTTCCATCCGGACTGTACCGTCGGCCCCGGAGTTGCACCGGGTCAGCGCCGAGGCGCTCGCGGGCTTTACCGCCGGTCGGGAATTGGGCCGTAGCCCTCACCCTGCCCCGAAGGCTTCCTTCTCAGTTGTCGTTTCCATTATAGCCGCGGCCCGGGCAGCTGTCAGACGTTGAGCTCGCGCATGTCCCCGGTGGTGATGAAGACCACCCTCTCGGCGATATTGGTGACGCGGTCGCCGATCCGTTCGAGGTTGTGCGCCACCCACAGCAGGTAGGTCGCCCGGGCGGCGCCCTCCGGTTGGTCGGCCATGATCTCGACCAGCTCATCAAAGATCGCCCGGTACAGATGGTCGATTTCGTCGTCGCGCGCCGCGATTTCTTTGGCCATCGAGGCGTCGCGGGCGGCATAGGCCTTGATCGCGTCTCGCAGCATCTGGCGGGCGATTTCAACCATGCGCGGGATGTCGATGAGCGGCTTGAGCAGTGGCTCTTCCCCCATGCGGATCACGGTTTTGGCGATCCCGGCTGCGTAGTCGCCCATGCGCTCAATGTCAACCACGATGTTCATGGCGGCGACCACCGCCCGCAGATCTGTGGCTGCCGGTTGCTGCGTTGCGATGAGCTTGAGACAATCCTCTTCGACCTTGAAGCGCAGATCGTTAATGGCCTCATCGTCGTTGATCACCTGGTGTGCCATGCCCTGGTCGCGCTCTTGCAGACAGATCAATGCCTGCCCAATGGCCCGGTCGACCAGTTCACTAAGACGCAGGATATCTTCCTTGATGGCGTTAAAGGCTTGATCGTAGGCGACTCGCGTCTTGCCGGCCATCCTTCTACTCTCCTCCCATCTCAGCCAAGACGCCCTGTGATGTAGTCCTCGGTGCGCTGCTGCTTCGGGCGGGTGAAGATCATATCGGTAGCACCAAACTCAACCAGTTCGCCGAGCCAGAACAGGCCCGTCTTGTCGGACACCCGGGCGGCCTGCTGCATGTTATGCGTCACGATCACGATGGTGAAGTTCTCCTTGAGCTGCTTCATGAGGTCTTCGATGCGCAGGGTGGCCACCGGATCGAGCGCCGAACATGGCTCATCCATCAGGATCACTTCGGGCTCGACGGCTATGACCCGGGCAATGCACAATCGCTGTTGCTCACCGAGCGATAGACTGAGGGCATCCTGATCCAGCAGGTGGGCCACTTCATCCCAGAGTCCAACGCGGCGCAAAGAGCGCTCAACCAGACGCTCCAAGTCGATTTCGTCATCCGTC
>DASWJQ010000136.1:0-12573 GCA_036397095.1 Anaerolineales bacterium | reverse complement strand
AACACAATCTCGGGGTAGGCGCCGGCCTCAAGCACGGCGCGGTAGAGCTCCCGCAGCAGCGGTAGTGTGACTAGTTCCCCCATAATCAAGGACCAGTCCCCGGGCTTGACTTCGTTGCTGTAATTGACGAGCAGCTCGGCTAGCTTGGCAAGGCGCGGGTCTCTCATGGTGCCTCCGGAGGGGAGCAATGCAATCGGTGGGCCGGCTCAGTCGATTAGGAATTGACCCCCACGATAAAACAGTTCATCGTCGATCGTGATCGTTCCTTCGGGCCCCATATCGCAGATCATGTCCCAATGGATGGCGGACTCGTTGACCGAGCCTGTTTCGGGGTAACCCGAGCCAATCGCCAGGTGGATGGTACCGCCCAACTTCTCATCGAACAGGATGTTCTTGGTAAAGCGATCAATCTGGTGATTGGTGCCTACCGCGAACTCGCCCAGGCGGCGTGAGCCTTCGTCGGTGTCGAGCATCTTCTCCAGGAACTCCTGGTTCTTGCTGGCGGCAGCCTGAACGACCCGACCCCGCTCAAAGGTCAACTCGACCCCCTCGACTTCGGCGCCGTAGCGAACGGCCGGATAGGTGAAGCCAATCCAGCCCTCGACGGAGTCCTCGACGGGTCCGGTATAGACCTCGCCATCCGGCATATTGACCTTGCCGTTGGCATTCAGGAAGGTACGGCCGTCGATCGACAGGCGCAGGTCGACCGTCGGCCCTTCGACATGTACCTGCTTCTTGCCCTTGAGCCAATCCACCAACCGTGCCTGCTGACGATCGACTTCCTGCCAGCTGGCGACGGCCGCAGCCTGATCAGCATGGCAAGCTGCATAAACGAAATCCGCGTACGACTGCCGGTCCATCTCGGCTTCCTGGGCCTGGGCGTCGTTGGGGAACAATGTGACGACCCACTTGAGTTCACGGACCGCACCGCGCGCTAGATAGGTCTTATGCAGCTCGGAATAAGCCTGGTTGCGTAGTTGTTGGCGTTTGGCATCGACCCCACTCAACAAGCGGGTGTTGGTCTGGCTGCGGATAACGATCATCGCCTGGAATTCACGTAGGACCATGTTATCGGTGCGAAAGACATGCTTCAGTTGTTCGTCGCTGGCTTCACTGAAGAAGATATCGTCATAGCCGCCGTAGGAGAAGTAGACGCCGTAGCCCTGGAAGGCGTAGGGAAGACCACCCGCCCGCAGGATGCGGCGGTAGAGAGCCCGCACCAGCGGTTCGGCATCGTGGGAGGCGTAAATGGCAACGTGATCGCCGGGCCCGACCTCACAGGAGTACTCAACCAGGATTTGTGCGAGCCGATCGACTCTAGGATCCATCCGGCAGCCTCCGATGAAGCAGGGATGTGGGCAGGATGCGCGGCATTATACATCTGCCGGCCGGCGGCTAAGGGGTATGGGAGCGGCTTACCAGTTGCCCCGAATGATGCAGCCGCCGCTGAACACCAGCTCGAGGCCGTAGCCGGTGGGGTCTGCCTCCCAGGCGAAGCCGATCGTCAGGGGTCGTACCTCCCCCGCTTGCACGACCCGCGAGACCCCATCGATCCAGGTGAATTCCCCGGCCACGGCAGGTCCCTCAAAGATCATGCCATCGCCAAGGTAGATTGATTGCACCGCCTGGTTGCCGGCCGGGGCCTGCAGGTCGAGCATGTCTTCGAGGATGACGGGCTGCGTTGTCCCGTTGTCCACACTCCATGAGGCGGTGTTGCCGCTGGTGTTGAAGCCGATCAAGCGCAGATTTGGGCATATCTCTGAACCAACGGGGGCGGCGACCGTCGGGGTTGGCAGTTCGGTGGCGGGCGGAGAGCTGGCCGTCGGCGCAAAGGCAGCGAGCGGTATGGCTTCGGTCGGGGCCGGCTCGGCGGCGGCGGCCCCAAGGCCGATCGCCGCCCGCACTTGTGGCAGGGCCAGGCTGGCCAGACCCAGGACGGCCAGCAACCCAATGAGCACCGGCCACAACGGTCGGCGCCGTGGTTCCAGCTGCGGAACCGGTTTCGACGGCCGCGCAATGGCCGAGTCGATAACCACGGTCGGCTGCAGCCAATCGAGCGGGTCACCCCGCACGGCTGCCTGGAATGCGGTGTTGAGCGCCCGCATCGAGGGGAAGCGCGCCCGGCGATCCTTGGCCAGCGCCGTCAGGATGACTTTCTCCAGCGCCGGCGCCAGCTCCGCGTTGATACTGCGCAAGGAGGGCGGCGCATCGTTGAGGTGCATCATCGCCGTCTGCATCGGCGTCTCGCCGTCAAACGGCAAGCGGCCGGTAAACAGCTGGTACAGGATGACGCCGAAGGCATACTGGTCGGCACGGGGATCGAGCTTCTCGCCGCGGGCCTGCTCCGGCGACATGTAGGCCGGCGTGCCCATCAGCATGGAGCCAGTCAGCGAGTTGGAGCCCTCGACCATGCGCGCCAGGCCGAAATCGCCCAGGTGGGCCGTGCCTTGCTTGTCAATAATGACATTCGACGGTTTGACGTCCCGGTGGATAACACCCTGGTCGTGGGCAAACTGCAGGGCCTCGGCCACCTGGCTCATCCAGCGGGCAGCCTGTTGGGGGGTCAGCCCGCCACGCCGGTACAGGTCGTAAAGCGTCTCACCGTCAATGAAGGGCATGGCCAGGTACACCATGCCCTCATCCTGACCGTATTCCGTCACCGGGATGACGTTGGGGTGGCGCAGGCGGGTCAGCAGACCGCCCTCGCGGCGGAAGCGCAGCACAAAGCGACGGTCGCTTGAAATGGTTGGTGATAAGACCTTGAGTGCCACCACCTGGCCATTGCGCGTGTCTTCGGCGCGAAAGACGGTTGCCATGCCGCCTTGCCCGATTTGGTCGATTAGGTTGTAGTGATCGAGACTCTTCCCGACCAGACCACTCATAGGCTTCCGCTCATATTTTGCCAACCCGAGGCAAGCCTACACCCCAGTGTACGGGCTGACAACCGGTACGGTGGGCCTTGCCTTCATGCCGCTTGACTTTGTTGAGTTGCTACTCTAGGATACGACCACCTGACGAACGAACCAAGCAGCTCCTCAGAATGATCGCCGCCGGGCAGCCTTGCCCGTTTTCGTCTTCGTTAGCCTGTCTCACGCAGGAACAGCCGGATAAGTAAGGAGGTGCACACGGGCTGGCGATACTTTCCTGCTTCGTAGTTGACGGACGCTTAATTTGGGAGGAGAGAGAATGTACCGCAAAGCACTGATTCCCCTGAGCCTGCTGATCGCCTTGTCGATGCTGCTGGCCGCCTGCGGTGGTGCCGCTACCCCGGCCGATGGCGGCGGTGAAGCCCAGGCGAGCGGTTACGGCGAAATCGTGGCCGCTATTCAGGAGCGCGGCACGCTGGTTTGTGGCGGCCGCACCGATCTGGCCGGTTTCGGCACTTTGGATGAGGCCGGCAACAATGTTGGCTTCGACATCGATGTCTGCCGCGCCGTCGCCGCCGCCCTGCTGGGCGACGCCGACGCCATCGAAATCGTCAACCTGACAGCCGCCGAGCGCGGGCCTGCCCTGCAGACCGGTGAGGTCGATCTGTTGTCCCGCAACGTCACCTGGACCTCGAGCCGCGACGCCCAGTGGGGCAACTTCACCACGGTCATGTTCTACGACGGCCAAGGCTTCATGGTGCCGGCTGATAGCGGTATTGAATCTGCCGATGATCTCGACGGGGCCACCGTCTGCGTCACCAGCGGAACCACCACCGAACTCAACCTGGCTGACTTCTTCCGCCAGCACGGCATGGAGTTCGAGGCCGTCGTCTTCGAGGACACGGCCACCGTGTATGGCACCTACGAAGAGGGCCGCTGCGACGCCACCACCAGCGACAGGTCACAGCTGGCTTCGGTGCGCTCCGGCTTTGCCGATCCGAGCGCCCACGTGATCCTCGATATCACCATTTCCAAGGAACCGCTTACGCCGGCCGTTCCCCATGGCGACGATCAGTGGTTCAACATCGTCAAAGTCGTCCTGGCTGGCCTGATCAACGCCGAAGAGTTCGGTGTAACCCAGGCGAACGTCGAGGACATGAAGAGCGGCGACAATATCGAAATCCGTCGCCTGCTCGGTGCTGAGGGCGAGTGGGGCCAGACCGACTTGGGCTTGGACGCCGATGCTATCGCCCGGGCGATCGCCGCCGTCGGCAACTATGGCGAGATCTACGACCGCCACCTGGGCCCGGACGCGCTCAATATCCCGCGCGGTCTGAATGCCCTTTGGACCAATGGCGGCCTGATCTACGGTATCCCCTTGCGCTAGACTGGGAACCAAGAGGGGTGCGGCCGCTATGGCCGCACCCCGCGAACGTTAACCCAGGCCAGGCCCGCCTCCGATGGACCAACCTTCGAATTATGCTGTCAGCCAGCGTCCCGTCCCATTGTGGCGGGATGAGCGCGTTCTGCGCGGCGCGGCCCAAATCGTCTCGGCGCTGGCCGTGCTCGGCCTTCTGGCATGGGGTCTGACCAATGTGCTGCGCGCCGCCGACCAACGCGGCCTTGGCTTGTCCTTCGGCTTCCTGGAGCAGTCGGCCGGCTTCCCGATCAGCGAAACGCCGATTGCCTACGACCCCTCAATGTCGTTCGCCCGTGCCTTCTGGGTCGGCATCCTCAATACGCTCAAGGTAATCATCGTCGGTGTTCTGCTGGCGACCGGCTTGGGGACAGCGGTCGGCCTGGCCCGCCTATCGACCAATTGGCTGCTGAGCCGCATCGCCCTGGTCTACATCGAGGCCCACCGCAACATCCCGCTGCTGGTGTTGCTTTTCATCTGGTATCGGGGTGTGCTCACCAACCGGCTGCCGGATGTCACCAACAGCTTGCGCTGGCCTGGTCCGACCTATCTCAGTCAGCGCGGCATTTACATGCCCTGGCCCAGCCTGACAGAAACTGGCATGCCTTTCGCCATCTCGATCGTGCTGGCCATCGTGCTGGCCATCGTCGCTTTTCGCTGGCTCCGGCGAGTCCGGGAGCGAACCGGCCGGCCAACCTATTTTGGCGGCGTGGCCGCCGCCATCCTGATCCTCCTGCCGGCTCTCGGCTGGCTGTTATCCGGCGGCCAGCCGCTCCTATGGGATATTCCGATCCTTTCGGGCTTCAATTTCGAAGGGGGCGCCCGCGTCACACCCGAGTTCACTGCCCTGCTGATCGGGCTGGTCATGTACACGGCTGCCTTCATCGCCGAAGTTGTGCGAGCGGGGATACAAGCCGTTGACCGCGGCCAACTAGAGGCGGCCCGCGCCATCGGGCTCGACGCGGCCCAGGTGTTGGGGCTGGTTATCCTGCCGCAGGCAATGCGGGTGATCATTCCGCCGTTGATCAGCCAGTACCTCAACCTGACCAAGAACTCGAGCCTGGCCTTCTTCATCGGCTACCCTGACCTGTTCTCGGTCGGCCGCATCATGATTAACCAGGCCGGTCGCGCCGTACCGGTGTTTGCCATGATCATGGCCGCGTACCTGGTGATGACTTTGGTGACCTCCTTTGTGCTCAACGTCTACAACCGCCGCATTCAGTTGATTGAGCGCTGAGATGGATCTGTCGACACACGACCAACTGCCGCCGGCCCCACCAGCCTTTCTTGCCTGGGTGCGACAGAATCTGTTTCGGACCTGGTACGACAGCCTGCTGACCATCGTATCTTGCGTGGTTGTCTACCTGGCGCTGTCGGGGGCCATCCGCTGGGTCTTCACAACCGCCGATTGGAGCCCCATCACCCAGAACATGACGCTGTTCCTGGTTGGCCAGTATCCTCGCGACGAATTGTGGCGCCTGGGGATCGCTGTCGGCCTGGTTTCTTTATTCCTCGGCTTGAGCTGGGGGCTGTGGTCCGGCGTCATGCGCTCGTTCGCACTGACTCTGATTGGCTTCTATCTGTTCCTAGCCCTGCTACCGGGAACCAGTCTGGCGGCTGGCATTCGGCTCTTCCTTGGGCTCAATGCAGGCCTGGTCGTGCTGAGTTACTGGCTGGCCCGCCGCTGGCCGCCTCCGTCCAACTACCTGTTGGCCGGTTGGATCGTCTCGGCGATTGTGGGCTTCTTCCTGTTGCGGGGACACGCTGCCCTGCCAGCACTCGAACGCGTTGAGATTAATCTGTGGGGCGGACTTATCGTCACCGCCATCCTGGCCATCGGCGGCATCCTGATCTCGTTCCCGTTTGGCGTGCTGCTGGCCCTGGGTCGCCGGTCGACCCTGCCTGTGGTTAGTGCCTTTAGCACCGCCTTCATCGAACTCATTCGCGGCGTTCCACTGATCAGCATTCTGTTCCTGTTCTCGCTGATCGTGCCGCTGTTCCTGCCGGCCAACATGCGTTTTGACCGAATGCTGCGGGCCCTGGTCGGCATGATCGTCTTCAGCGCGGCCTACACGGCCGAAAACGTGCGGGGCGGCCTGCAGGCGATCCCGTCGGGACAGTACGAAGCCGCCTACGCCATCGGCCTACGCAACCTACAGATCACCTTGCTGATTGTGCTGCCTCAGGCCCTGCGCAAAGTGATTCCGGCCATCGTGGGCCAATTCATATCACTTTTCAAGGACACTACCCTGGCCTCGGGTGTAGCCGTGCTCGAAATCTTGAGTATTGGCCGTTCGGTCCTGCAGGGCAATCCCGAGTACATTGGCTTGCAGGCCGAGGTGTTCGTCTTCGTCGCCGCCATCTTCTGGATCTTCAGCTATTCCATGTCGGTCAGTAGCCGGCGCATTGAAACCCAGCTCGGTGTTGGCCAGTCATAGTCAGGAGCTAGTGATGGACCCGTCCGCATCCACCAATGGCAACGATCCGATCATCGTGTGCCGCGATGTCCACAAGTGGTTTGGCGCCTTTCACGCCCTCAAGGGCATTGATATGGACGTGGCCCGCGGTGAAGTGATCGTTATCTTTGGCCCATCCGGGTCGGGTAAGTCCACCTTCATCCGCACGATCAACCGGCTGGAGGAGCACCAGCAAGGAAGTATCGTGGTCGATGGCATCGAGCTGACCCACGACGTGCGCAACATTGCGGCTATCCGCAGCGAGATCGGGATGGTATTTCAGCAGTTCAACCTGTTCCCCCATCTGACCGTCCTGGACAACGTCAGCCTGGCGCCGGTCTGGGTGCGCAAATGGCCCAAGGACCAGGCCAAGAAACAGGCGATGGAGTTGCTCGAAAGGGTCGGGATTCCGGAGCAGGCGGACAAACACCCCGGTCAACTGTCCGGCGGCCAGCAGCAACGGGTAGCGATCGCCCGGGCGTTGGCGATGCAGCCAAAGATCATGCTGTTTGACGAACCGACATCAGCGCTCGACCCGGAGATGATCAAAGAAGTGCTGGACGTGATGGTCAACCTGGCCAAGTCGGGCATGACCATGCTCGTCGTGACCCATGAAATGGGCTTTGCCCGGGCAGTGGCCCACCGCATGTTTTTCTTCGACGAGGGCAAGGTGGTCGAGTCGGGCACGCCCGACCAGATCTTCAATCAGCCACAGCAGGACCGGACCAAGCTGTTCCTGTCCCAAATCCTGCAGCACTAGGACCTGCCCATACAAGTTAAGTCCAGCCACCGGCACATGGCCGGCGGCTGTCTCATCGGTCGGCATTTGGAAAGACCTAGGCGTCGAAGCTGCCAGCCTCTTCCCCATTGACGAAGACTTCATAGCTGCCGCCCTCGAATGAACCCAGCGGCACGGTCATCTCGAAGGGCTCCAACACCTGGATACAGGCCATGTCGGTTGGCGCCGTTGAGAACAATTCAACGTCGATGCGATTTGCGCTCGCCGGCTCGGCGATCTCCCAATGCAGTTCATGGCAGGGGGTTGGCAGTTCGCCTTCGATCTGGACCGACACCTGGATCGGGGCGGACTCCATGATCAGCAGTTCCATTTGGTTGATGTAGACCGGTCCTTCGCTCTGCTGGGCATCCGGGTCGGAAGGCGACGGCGTGCTTGCCGAGCTACAGGCGGCCAAGATGACGGCCCCGGCGACGAGCAGGTACAAAACAACATGTCGTTCCTTCACAGGAAACCTCCTGGTTGTGAGCCTGGTTCACTGCCATGACGCCATCCGACCGCCAATGGTTCCTGGCGAAAGGGCGCGAGGCCTGACGCTCAGAGGATAGCAGATCGACCGGCGGCGAACCAATGATTCGTCACCAATCCGGAAGACTCTCGGGAGAAGCACAGCTAGCGGCCCGCGGTGCTAGCCGTCAGGAGAGTCTAGGTGCATGCCACGTCTCCAACTCGGTTCCACGGGCGTCGGCCTTCTTACCAGATGGACATCGTTGGCAACAGGAGATCACCCTGCCCTTTGGCCGGTAGGGGTCCGCGGGTATCATGTGCCCCTGACCGCCGACAGCCCGAGGTCGATAGGTGCCCGACACACTTCCCCAGGCGACCAAGCCACCAGGAAAGCAGCGCGTACTACAACCACCGGCCAACGGACAGCCGGGGAGCTTGGGCGCGGCTTACGTCTTCTGGCGCGGCGTGCGCGACCAAGTCCCCATATTGCTGGGCGTGGTCCCGTTTGGTTTGATCTTCGGCGCCGTGGCCATCGCAGAAGGCATACCCCCGCTTGCCGCGCAAGCATTCTCGCTGCTCATTTTTGCCGGCAGCGCCCAGTTCATCGCCGCCGAGTTGGTCGGTGCCGGCACGCCGGCGCTGGTCATCGTAGTGACCATTTTCGTCGTCAACGTGCGCCATGCGCTGTACAGCGCCAGCCTGGCTCCGCGGCTGCGCCGGCTTTCCATCTTGTGGCGGGCGCCCCTGGCCTGGCTGCTCACCGACGAAGCTTACGCCACCACCGCAGTCTACGCGCAACGATATCCCGACCAACCACTCCGTTGGTATTTGCTGGGCACCGGGCTGACGTTGTGGACCTCGTGGCAGATCAGCACGGCCATTGGCATCCTGCTTGGTGCGGCGGTGCCAGCTTCCTGGAACCTGAGCTTCGCCCTACCCCTCACCTTCCTTGCACTGATCGTGCCGACCCTGACCCATCAACCGGCATGGGCGGCGGCCGTGACTGGCGGTCTCGTTGGCTGGGCGCTCGATGGCCTGCCATTTGGCCTCGGATTGCTGCTGGGGGCAGCTGCCGGCCTCACCGCCGGCTTTGTCACCGACCGCCTGGTGGCCGAGCACACCACGTCATGAGCTCACTCGGTTTGGCCATCGTCATCGGCGGCGGACTGCTCGTCACCTACCTGACCAGGCTTTCCTTCCTGGCACTGATCCCGGCCGACCGCCTGCCAGCCGCCTTGCAGCGAGCGCTGCGCTATGCCCCGCCGGCCGTCCTCGCCGCCATCATCTTGCCCACTGTAGCCAGCGGCGGCCCGGGATTGGCCGGCGCCCCGCACTGGCTGGCCGCCGTGGCGGCTGCCATCGTTGCCTGGCGCACCGGCAACACCTGGCTCACCATCCTGGTCGGCATGCTTTTGTTGTGGGTCTCATCAGCCTTGATCGGCTAGCGAAAGCGCCGATGCAAATGGTGCTGGTATCGGGTCGCCGCCTTCCTCAAGAGCCCCGGCACGACAACAGAGCCCCAATCAGAGCAACTTACCCGGGTTTCTTCCGCCAGCCGCATCGGATTTCGAAGATACGTGGGCGAGGCTCCCGATGGCGCTGTCAGTCGGCACTCCCCTTCAACCGTCCCGGCCGCACCCGGTGTCCACTGGCCCGACGGTCGATTGAACCTTGTTAGAATGCGCCCATGATGAGGCGTGCCAACTTGACCCGTTACGCCTGGCTGTCGATCGCGGCAGCCCTGCTGACGATGGGCCTGAAGGCCCTGGCCTATGTGCTCACCGGGTCGGTCGGCTTGCTGTCGGATGCCCTCGAATCGGGTGTCAATCTGGTGGCGGCCCTGTTCGCCCTGGTGATCCTGACGATCGTCGCCCAACCACCCGATGAAGAACACGCCTACGGTCACGAGAAGGCCGAGTACTTTTCCAGTGGGGTCGAAGGCACACTGATCCTGCTGGCGTCGGTCCTGATCCTGATGCGGGCCATCGATCGCCTGCTCAATCCAATCGCGCTCAATCAATTGAACCTGGGCCTGGCGATTTCGGTGACTGCTTCGCTTGTCAACTTTGGCGTGGCCAGGGTGCTGGCCCGAGTGGGCCGCGAGCAAGACTCGATCGCCCTGCAAGCCGATGCCCAACACCTGATGACCGATGTTTGGACGTCGGCCGCCGTCCTGGTCGGTGTGGGACTGATGGCACTTACCGGCTGGTCACAGATGGACCCGCTGCTGGCGATTGGCGCTGCCGGCTATATCGCCTGGTCGGGGCTGTCTCTGTTACGACGCTCGGCCTACGGGCTAATGGACCCGGCATTGCCGCCCGACGCGGTCGCCTTGGTCGAGACCCTGCTCCAGGACTATGCGGGCGACGGGATCCAATATCATGCACTGCGCACGCGTCAGGCGGGAGCTCGTTCGTTTGTCTCGGTCCACATCCAGGTGCCAGGCGACTGGAGCGTGCAGCGCGGCCACGATTTGCTCGAGGCCCTCGAACACGAGATTCGCACCAGCGTGCCCTCGGCCGCCGTCTTCACCCACCTCGAACCGATCGAGGACCCGGCTTCATGGCGCGATCAGCAGTTGGATCGGCCGGTGCCGGAGGCTGGACGCCCCGAAGGCCAGTAGGTGTGACGGGGACGATGGAAGATAGACCGTGGACGGCGGACGGCAGTCTAGCTTGTGCGGTCGGCGGTGAGCGGTCCATGGACCATGGTCCATCGTCCGATGCCTTGCCAGAAACTGAAGACCCGGCCTAGCTGGCCGGGTCTTGTCTCCCTCCGGGCAAAGGCTGCCCGACACGTTCAATATTCCTATGGGTCGGCTGGCGGCGCGCAGGTCGGCTTGACCGGATTGCCCGATGGCCAGCATTGTTGCAGTTCCGTCGCCGTTGGGGGAACCGGCGTGGCCGTCGGCGGAACGGGCGTGGCCGTCGGCGGCGCTGGCGTGGCGGTCGGTGGCAGCGGGGTTGACGTGGGCCCAGGCGTCGAGCTGGACCCAGGTGTCGCCGTCTTGGTGGGGGTGCCGCTCGGACCGGGACCTCCACCAGGCTGACCGTCGCCGCTGCCGCTCGTGCCGCCGGTCGGCGAAGGCGTGGCACTGGCGGCTTGGTCAGTGACCAGCTCCTGCGCAGTCAGGGTTTCCAAGAACCCCGGCGTGATCGTGGGGCGCCCGCTTTCGACACGCGCCATCGCCGACATGGTGCCGGCGACGGCCGCCTGGATCACGGAGGGGTCGACCCCCTGCCCGGACTCCCCGGCAATCGAGGTCGCCAATGCATCGATCGTCGCTTGCAGCGCCAGGTCCTGCCCGCCTGTCAGCTCGAGCTGGCGGCCGGCTTCGGTTGTCATGACCGAGGCCAGGGCGAATCCGGCCGTCGGCAGCGTCAGCAGGAGCAAGGCGACCACCACCAACGCCCGGCGGCGCGTACGCCACAAGTTGGAAACTGTCGACAGGCTGTCGCCAAACGGCGTACGCTCGGCGATCCAGGTCGCCAGGTGGAAATTACTGGCCGGTGGCACAAAGTGTCCTAGTTCATTGACCGAGGACTGCAGCGCCTCCTGGAAGGCCGCGTTCATCGCTTCAATGTCCGGATAGCGATGCTCGGCCTTCTTGGAGAGCGCCTTGACCAGCACCTGCTCAATCTTCTCCGGTACGTCGGGGTTAACGCGGCGGGGGCGCGGCAGCGGCTCGTTGATGTGCTGCACTGCAACCGCCATTGGAGTGTCCCCGTCAAACGGCAGCTTGCCGGTGAACATCTGGTAAAGCACGATGCCCAGTGAATACTGATCGGAGCGGGCGTCAACCGGCTCGCCCTTGCACTGCTCAGGCGACATAAAAGCCGGCGTCCCGATTAATGCCGATCCGGTCAGGCTGAGCGAGAGATCACTTATGTGGGCAAAGCCGAAGTCCGACAGCAGGGCGTGACCGCTGTCGTCAATCAGAATATTGGAAGCCTTGACGTCCCGGTGCACGATCCCCTTGCCGTGGGCGAAGCTCAAAGCAGCTGTCAGGTCGTTCATAAGGCGGCCGGCTTGGAAGGGGTCCATCGGCGAGACACGCATGCGGTCTTGCAGCGTGCCCTTCTGGATGTAGGGCATCACGATGTAGGCGTAATGATCTTCTTCGCCGAAACTAAGGATGGGCACGATATTGGGATGTCGCATCTTGCCCAACAACTCAATTTCGCGTTGGAACCGGGTCTTGAAGCCTTCGTCTTGGGCGATGTAGGGTGAAAGAACCTTGAGGGCGACGACCCGGCTGCGCGCCAAATCCAGGGCCTTGTAGACGGTTGTCATACCGCCCTGGCCGACCTTTTCGAGGATATGGTAGTCGCCTAGCGTCCTACCGTCTAGTCGATCGATCATGCGTCGCCCGTTCCCCTTGCCGACCCACTGCGCTGCCGGGAGCAAAAAAGAGCTGACCCTGCCTGCCGGCAGCCAGCTCCCTCCAAACTCACTATACTTGGATTCCGGTACGAAATCAAGATTGTACGGTCAAAGTCCAGACGGCTCGCTCGCCATCATCAACGTGACCAGACCCCCAGCAAAACCAGCCAGATTCTCGCCGGCCGCCGCCATTTCCGGACTTTTCAA
>DASWJQ010000135.1:0-28563 GCA_036397095.1 Anaerolineales bacterium | reverse complement strand
TGGGGGACGGGCGGGTCGTCTATCAGCGGCATGTCAAACCAGCCATTGTCAACCTGCAGCAGGTCGGGGCTCATTACGCCATCCTGTCGCTGTTTGAGCAACAGGCCTCGGAGGCCCGTCCGTACGCCTATGAGGTCACATTCAGCGACGTGCAGCTCGTTTCGATCGGCCGGGCCCGCTTGAGTGCCGGCCAACTGGCAGTACTGTCGACTGTGACCGGCGAGGCTGCCGACCTGGTCTTCGCCGTCCTGCATTTCGGCGACCACAATTTGACAGCCGGTGTCCGACCGGCCGGCGACAACCGATTTGTTGAAGCGTTCCTCGAGCCGGCCCTGGCCCAGGCGGCCCGTGGCGAGCTCCCCGAAACCTTGCGCCTGGTCGACCAGTACTTCGGCGAGCAGCTCTTTTCATTGCGTTCGTTGTTTCGGGACGAGCAGCAGCAGGTGGTGGATCTAATCCTGCGCCAATCGCTCGATGAGGCCGAGCAAGGGTACAGCCGCATTCACCGGGACAACGCGGCCCTGATGCGCTATGTTTCGGAACTGGGTATCCCTCAGCCGCGCGCGTTCGAAGTAGCGGCTGCCTTCGTGCTGCAGCGACAGCTCGAACGTGCCCTGCAAGAGGCCGAGATCGATGTTCAGCAGCTGGCCAGCTTTGTGACAGAAGCTGGCGAAGAGGGCGTGCCATTGGATGCCCCTGGGCTTCCGTTCGCCTTTAGCCAGGCGCTCGAGAAGCAGGCAGAGGCATTGTCGGCCGATCCCCTCAACCAGGAGAAGCTGGTCCGACTGCTTGGCCTGGTCCAGCTCAGCGTCCAACTCCCTTTCCAGATTAATTTGTGGCAGACCCAAAATCTCGTGTACCGCTTGGTTGAAGGTCAGTATCCACCACAGGCTCTGCGAGCCCAAGACGGCGACCCCGAGGCTGGCGCCTGGACGGAGACCTTCGGTTGGCTGGCTGCCGAACTGTGGCTGCGTCTGCCGGAGCCGCAAGCGGCGCAATGAGGCATCTTCGTTGACATCGTTCTCGGCCGCCAGCTAGACTTAACCCTGATCGCTCGTCAAGATGGATGGCTCCGTGGGAGGTAATCATGTCCGAAGCGGCTGCAATCGGCGATACGGCCGGGGAGATCTGGCGTTGGCTGCGCTCCGAAGGGAAGAGCAGCGTGAGCGCTGTCGAGAAGCACGTCAAGGCGCCAAAGCGGCAGGTTCACATGGCGATTGGCTGGCTGGCGCGAGAGGGCAAAGTTGAGCTTGCCACAGAAAATCGGGGTCTGCGGATCTGGTTGACTGGCGACTAACCACGAAGTCTCCATGCACGCTAAGGGGTAAGTGGGAAACACCAAGGAAACGAAGCGGTCGGCGCGCAACTCTCCAATCTCAGGCCCAGGCTGACGGCTGAACGCTGACAACTCTTCTATGTGTTCCCTCCTTGACTCCATTGTGACCTTGGCACCTTTGTGGTTAGCCCCTGCGCATTGAGGTAGGCAATGAAACTGTTTAACAGCCTGACCGGCCGGGTCGAATCGCCGATTTTTTCCGACCCCGTTCGCCTGTATGCCTGTGGCATCACGCCGTACGACACAACCCACGTGGGCCATGCCTTCACTTATGTCGCGGTGGACAACCTGATCCGCCATCTCGAATCGCGGGGCTTGACTGTCCGCTATGTGCAGAACGTAACGGACATCGACGACGACATCCTGCGCCAGGCCAAGAAAGTCGGCCAGGACTGGCGTTTGCTGGGTGACCGTTGGACCAGGCACTACATCGAGGACATGATCGCACTGAACGTGCGACCGCCGGACGCGTTCCCGCGGGCGACCGACGTGATCGATGGAATCGTCGGTATGGTCGAGCGCTTGCTGGCCGCTGGCGTCGCGTATCAGGCCGGTGGCAGCGTATATTTTCACATTGACGCCTGGGCCGAGTTTGGCAAGTTGAGCAATTTGCCCAGGGCCGAGATGCTTCCAATCTCCAACGAACGCGGCAACCATCCGGAAGACCCAAACAAGCGCGATCCGCTGGATTTCGTTTTGTGGCAGGCCAAGGCGGAAGGTGAGCCCGCCTGGCCCAGCCCGTGGGGCCCCGGCCGGCCGGGCTGGCATATCGAGTGCTCGACCCTGGCCACCCACTGGTTGGGAGAGCAGATCGACATCCATGGCGGTGGGGACGACCTGCGCTTCCCGCACCATGAATGTGAAATCGCTCAGGTCGAACCGCTAACCGGCCGGCCTCCCTTTGTGCGCTGCTGGTTCCATACGGCGATGGTGCACCATGAGGGCGACAAGATGAGCAAGTCGCTCGGCAACCTGGTGATGGTGCGCGACCTGCTTGACGAGTTCTCGGCCGACGCCGTGCGTCTGTACTTGGCCAGCCATCATTATCGTGAGAGCTGGACCTATGACCATGACGAACTGGCAGCTGCTGCCCGCCAGGTCGACGGGTTGGTTCGGGCGCTCAAAAGGGCTTCGGGTTCTGGGTCCGATTCTTTCGCCGTTCAGCGGGCTCGGCAGGCATTCGAAGCTGCCCTGGACGACGACCTCGACACGCCGCAGGCGGTTCGACGGATGTCCGAGTTAGCGGCCGAGATCCAGAGCAGCGCTGGCGAAGTGACCGGCGTCCAGCGGGAGCTGCGCCGGCAGGCGTCGGTCCTTGGTCTACGCCTCGACAAGGCCGAACCCGAGGCGCGTGTTAGTTCCGGCTGGCAAACGCACAAGACTGGTTTCGACCGTTAGCTACAATTGACCAAGACCCACAGGGAGGAGCGATGTTGAAGGAGTTCCGCACATTCATTGCCCGGGGCAATGTCCTTGACATGGCCGTCGGATTGACGATCGGTGTCGCCTTTGGCACCGTCGTGCGCTCGCTGGTGGACGACATCCTTATGCCGCCGATCGGCCTGCTGTTGGGTAACGTTGATTTCCAGGACTTGTTCGTGGTGCTGCGCGCCGGGCAGGCGGCACCTCCACCATATGTCAGCGTGGCGGCGGCCCAAGAGGCGGGGGCTGTCACCCTGAATTACGGCCTGTTTGTCAACACGCTGATCAGCTTTCTCGTGGTGGCCATCGCCATCTACTTCATCGTGCGCATGGCCAACCGGCTGCAGCACCAGCCAGCACCCGACCCGACCGAGAAACCGTGCCCGCACTGCCGGTTGTCGATCCCGCTCGAGGCCAGCCGCTGCCCGTTCTGTACTTCTGATCTGTAACCACGAAGACGCTCTGGGCACGAAAAAATTGAATAGGGACACAAAGAAGAGCTAACAGCTTTCAGCAGTCAGCCTTGAGCTGAAAGCTGATTGCTGACCGCTGACAGCCGCATTCCCTTTGTGTTCCTTACCTCCCCCTTGGTGACCTTTGCGTCTTGGTGGTTACTCGTCTTCTCCGGCGGCCTGGACGTCCTCCGGCAGCCGGTCCCCCAGTTCAGCCTCCAGGGCGGCGTCGAAGTCGGTCACTTCTTCGACCGGGTCTTCTTCGACGACCTCGGCCTCAGGCGCCTCGGAGTTGGCTTGCTCCTGACGCTCGAGGTACGCCAACTGTTCGTCCTTGGTCACCCGGCTCAAGCTTAGCGATATGCGTTCGCGATCCGGCTCGATATCGAGCACGCGGGCGATCACCGTGTCACCCGGATGGACCACATCTAGCGGTGATCCGGGCCCGACAATGCCAATTTCGCTGACGTGGATCAAGCCTTCGATGCCCTCGGGCAACATCACAAAAGCGCCGAAGTCACGCACATTGGTGATCTCGCCTTCGACTAGGTCGCCGGCGGCGTACTTGTCGGTCATCGAGTCCCACGGGTTGTCCAGCAGATGCTTGCGACTGAGGCTGATGCGCTCGCGGTCGACATCGACGTTGGTGATCTTGACCTCGACGTCCTGACCCAGCTCCAGCACCTCGGAGGGATGGTCGACCCGGCTCCAGTCAAGCTCGGAGATGTGGATCAAGCCGTCAACCCCGCCCAAGTCCACAAAGGCGCCGAAGTCCACCAGATTGACTACCTTGCCGATCACCATGGTGCCCTCGGCCAGCTCCTTGAGCCGGTGCAGCCGTCGTTCCTGGCGGGCGGCCCGGCTGGATAGTACCAGCCGCCGGCGGGGTTGGTTGACCTCGATGACCTTGACGACCAGGGTTTCGCCGATCAACTCATCCTTTTGTGAGCGCATTTCGTCGCGGTCGGTATCCCGCCGCAGGTCAGGGATATGAGAGTTGGGCACGAAACCGCGCAGCCGGCCGTAGCGAACGACCACGCCGCCCTTGTTCTGACCGATGATTTCGAGTTCGACGGCTTCACCAGATTCCAACATTTTGTCGGCGCGTTCCCAGTCTTCCTGCTCCAGGCCCCGATTGATCGAAACCAGCAGGTCACCACCAACATTGCCGGTGCGCATAACGTACACGGGAACCTGGTCGCCCTGTTTGATGCTATCGAGCATTTCATCGTCAAGCCGGTCCAGGTCCTTGCGCGGGACGATCGCGTCGCGCTTGGCGCCGATGTCGACCAGGATCGAGTCTTCGTCAACCTGGATGACTTCGCCGGGAATGATTTGGCCCTTGACCGGGTCTTCGTAGTCGTAGTCGTCGAGCAGCTCTTCGAAGAGGATTTGCCACTCCTCGCTATCGCTTGCAATGTCTTCAATTCGATCTATCGTTTTGGACGTCACGCATTGCCTCCTGATTCGGTTTTGCTCGCCGGCGGCCTTCGGCCCGGGGGAACGAACCACGAAGACTCGAAGAGCACAAAGTGTCTACAAGGGTCACAAAGAGGTGATCGACATCAGGTCTTCCTCTTCTTTGTGTTCCCAATTGATACCTTTGTGTCCTTAGCGTCTTTGTGGTTTGCCCCTCTTGTCTGGCCGCGGGGCGATCACGATTCGGTCTGTTCTTCGGGCCGATTGTGCCGCAGGATCCGGTTCAGCTCGCGCCGCGCATCTTCGGTTGTGGTGTCCATGGCCACAGCCATTTCGCGCAGCAGGCGATCCTTAAAGCGACGCAGCGCTCGTTCTTCCGTATTGTTCAGCTTCTTATCATAACGGCGCCAGGACAGGTCGCGGACCAGGCGCAGCACTTCCTTGAGCGACCCTTCTGACTTGACCTCGCGAATACGCCGGCGACGGTCGTTGTGGTCGTCGGCCATTTCCTCGGGCGGATCCTTGAGCACCTTCAGCGCCTGCTTGAGAGACTTCTCATCGGCGGCAGGGCGCAGGCGTTCCTCGTCGAATTCCCGCACCGGGATGAACAGCGTGCTGTTGTCGGTTGTCACCCGGTAGAACCTGTGCTTCTCGCCATCCACCTGGCGAGAAACAACCCCCTTGACCTGCCCGACACCGTGATACAGGTGAACAATCCAATCCCCCTTGGTGAAATCCTGCTTCTCGTCGGTGCGCTGGGTCATGGGCGTCTCCTCGGTTGGTCTTGCGTTCGGGTGGCGCGGCCGCCGACAGCAGCCGGCGCTTGCGGCGGATCTGGTCCCGTACGTCGCAGGGCTTGGAGACCACCGCTTCGGGTTGGTACCGCTGGCACCCGGCAGCGGTTGGCCGGTCGGCTGTGGTCAACAAAACAGGACCTGCTGCATGACGCCGGTATGGGTCGATCATGGCCCCGCAATGACCGGCGCATGGCGAAGGTCGCGCACGAACGCGTCGGGGGCTCACCGGTTGGCAGCCGCTGTTGGGCCTCGGCGACGGTGCCGGCCCCGAGCGTCACCTTGCCCCGCTGCCGCCGGGATCCTCGGCGGCAGCGGGGATCAGGCGCTACTCCGCCGCGATGCGTTGATCAGGCTCGAGACTTCTGAGCTGGCCGGCCTGCGTTTCCAGCCAGTCGGCAACGGCCAGCCGGGCGTCCCTGACGCCTTCGCCGGCCCGCAGTCGCAACTTATCGGCTCGCTGCTCGGTTTGCTCCTTCAGCTCCTGGCTGCGTCGGCGCAGCTCCGCTTGGGTCTCTTCACCCGAGCGCGGTGCTATCAGGATGGCGGCCGCCGCGCCGGCGGCAGCGCCAACCAACAAACCCTTAAACCAGGCGAGGCCATTGCCCTTGGCTGGCCCTTGGGTCGATGCATGCTTCGTGGCTTTCTCCACGGAAACCCTCCTCATTGATTGTCGAAATCGCAACGGGTGTGCCCCGATCGGGGTTGTGCACGGCGGGGCAGGGACCTGTCTTACTTAACCATTGTGCCAGACAATTCTAAGGAATCTCTCTCGAATGGCCTGTAGGCCTAGCTAACTTGGTTGCGTGGGGTGGCTTCCGTAGTCAAGAAGTAGCCAGTACCCCAGCGGGTGTGCAGGTGGCGGGGATGGCTGGGATCGGGTTCCAGCTTGGCGCGCAACCGGTTGATATGAACGAACAAGCGATGGCGGTTGCCATGCCCGGTCGGCCACAAATGTTCGATCAATTGGGCGTGAGTCAGGACCTGGCCGCGGTGGCGGTCGAGCTGCGCCAGCAGCTCAAACTCGGTGGGGGTCAGCTCGATGGGGCGGCCGTTTGCGCGGGCCCGGCGGCGCGGATAGTCGATTTGGAGTCCGCTATCCCGCGGTCGTGAAGGCGCGTCGGGCCCGCCCGACCTGGATCGCTGGATGTTTGCCCGCAGCCGGGCCAGCAAGTCGGCCGGCTGGACTGGCTTGGTCAGATAGTCATCGACACCCGCCTCAAACAGCGCGGCCAGATCGTCAGCCGAGGCTGGCGAGGTCAGCGCGACCAGGGGCGCGCGGGTCGCACGCTGGATGGTCCTCACCTGGGCCAACGCTTCTCCGGATGGCAGGGTTAGGTCCACCAGAACCAGGTCCGCCGGCTGGAATGCCGCCATTTCGGCGGCGGCCAGACTGTCGGCCGGCTGGTCGACCAGATAGCCCGCGTCCGCCAGGGTAGCCTGGAGCTGGCCGGCCATGCCTGGGTCGCTCTCGACCAGCAGCACCCGGTCTTGACGGAGGCCCGCTTGCATAGGCTCCGTGGGGTCCGCCTGACCGCTTTCGACGGGCAGGGACAGCAGTTGGAGCGAGAAGCGGGCGCCTGATTCTTGGCCCGGTGCAGGGCTGTCGAGCCAAAGCCGGCCACCGTGAGCTTCCACAAGCCTGCGGGCGATGTACAAGCCCTGGCCACGTGCCGTCCGCGCCTCCGGTTCGGCGGGCGCCCGATCGAACAGGTGGGGCTGGCGCTCGGATAGCACGACGGGTCCCGGGTCTTCGACCCACACGGTCACCCACGGCGCCTCCCATTGGGCACCGAGGCGGACGGTCGCGCCATCCGGCGTCTGCGCCGCAGCATTCTCCAACAGGCTCACAAACACCTCTTCGATGCGGGCCGGGTCGACCCGCACCGGTGGCAGATCGGCGGCCAGGTCAAGCGCAAGCCGTACATGATCGAGTGCTGGCGCCGCTCGCTCACGGGCGCCATTGACCAGTGCCGCCACCTCGATCGTTTGCGGGTGCAGGCCAAGATGTCCGGTCTCCAACCGAGCCAGGGCCAGACTTTGGTCGACCCGTCGCACCAGTTCAACGGCGGCCCCATCCAAGGCTTGCAGAGACTCGATGACCGTCGATCGTGGCCAGCGCTCGAGGTTGGCCAGCAGCGCCGTTGTTTGCCCCTTGAAGCTGGCCAGGGAAGTGCGCAGTTCGTGCTCCAGGGCGGCCAGCTGCTCAACCCACCAGTTCGCCTGGGGTTCTGTGCGGGAATTGTCCAGCAGCAGCAAACCCCAACCTTTTGGCCCGCCCTGCTCGGTCCAACTCGGGAAGGCGAGCGCCTGCACGTGGCGCACAGGCGGACCCGCCAGGTCAAGCGGAAACCGCGGCCGTTCTCCTGTGGCCACCATCGCCTGCTCGAGGGAAGGCCGGGTGAGCGCCGGTTCCACCGAGCGCTCGGCGATCAAGTCCAGCAGTGCTTCGGCTGGCTGTCCGATCCAGCTTGCCTCATCCACGCCAAGCAATTCCGCCAAGGTTGGGTTGAGCGTAGTAATGCGGCCATCGCCGGCCACCAGCAGCAGACCGACCGCCGGCATGTCCGATCCAGCGCCCGCCGGGTGCCCCGTCCATTGAAGCAGGAGTTGAACCTCGTCGTCCTGCCAGGAACTAAGTGTCGCCGGTTCGGGAGCCTGTCCGGCTTGTCCGGAGATCTTGACCGGGGTCGGCGGCATCAACCCGGCCGAAGTTAGCTGGCGGGCAGCCGACTCGAAGGCTTGCCGGCCGATGAGATCGGGCAGATCCGGATGAGATCCCGGCGAAGCGGGGCCGGCCAGCCGCTGGCCGAAGGCGTCGTTGGCCAGCAGCAGCGAGCCGTCCAGCCGGAAGACAGCCGCCGCATACGGCAGCCCTGCGAGCCAGCGGCCCAGCAGATTCTTTTCTGCCGATTTCTCGGGTTGACCTTCGCTCAACGTCGTTCCATTCGGGCAGGTTGGTGGGCCGCTATTCTAGCAAGCCGGGACTTGACCGGTCAACGCGGGCGCAGAGCGCATGCCGTCCGAATGGTATGCTTGGCCCAAAGACGACATGTCCGGCTGTCATTAGGCCGGAAAGGAAGCACATGGGTCAACGGGGCAGTCAGGCGACCAGCAGCCGTGGCCGGCTGATTATCGTTTCCAACCGGTTGCCGGTCAGTGTCGAACGGCGGGAGAATGGGCTGTCGTTCCAGCCGTCGGTGGGCGGACTGGCCACCAGCTTGAATGCGCTGCGGGATGAGACCGAGATGTTGTGGCTCGGCTGGCCCGGGATAACCCCCAACAGTGCGGAGGAGGCTGCCGAGATCGGCCGGCGGCTGGAGCAGGACTACGGTTGCTTGCCGTTGTTCCTCGATGAAGCGCTGTTCGAGCCGTACTACACCGGATTCTCCAACGGCTGCCTGTGGCCGCTGTTCCACTACTTTATGCAGTATGCCCACTACGACTGGGACGAGTGGCGGGCTTACGAGCAGGTCAATCTGCACTTCGCTGAGAGACTATCTGAACTGCTGACACCCGACGACCGGGTGTGGATCCACGACTACCACCTGATGCTGCTGCCGGCGCTGGTTCGCCAGGCCGTGCCCCACAGCACGATCGGTTTCTTTCTGCACATCCCGTTCCCCTCCTACGAACTGTTCCGCACGCTGCCCTGGCGCGAGGAGTTGCTGGAAGGTTTGCTGGGGGCCGACTTGATCGGTTTCCACAGCTTCAGCTATGCACGCCATTTCAACAGCTCGCTGCTGCGCATCCTTGGCCTGGAAAGCGAATTCGGCCGGGTGCTGGTGGGCGAACGGCCGGTCAAGGTGGACACCTTCCCGCTCGGTGTTGACGTCGACCGGTTAGGCTCTGCCCACCAACTTCCGCAGGTACAAGTCGGTCTGGACGAACTCGAGGCTCAGCGCGGCGGACGCAAGATTGTGCTGTCGGTGGACCGGCTCGATTTCACCAAGGGCATCGTTGAGCGGTTGCGCGCCTTCTCGCGCTTCCTGGACGACCATCCGGATTGGCGCGGGCGTGTAAGCCTGGTGTCGATCTGTGTTCCGTCGCGTGAGTCGGTTCCTGAGTATCAGAGTCTGAAGCGGCAGGTCGATGAACTGATTGGACGGATCAACGGTCGGTTCAGCCAACCGGGCTGGACTCCGATTTGGTACCTGTACCGCCAGCTGCCGTTCGAGGGACTGGTCCCTTTCTACCTGCTAGCCGACGTCGCGTTGGTGACGCCATTACGTGATGGGATGAATCTGGTCGCCAAGGAGTATCTGGCTGCTCGGCCGGATGGCACGGGCGTCTTGGTGTTGAGTGAAACGGCCGGCTCGGCCGAAGAATTGGGTGAGGCGCTGATCGTTAATCCCCACGATCAGCCGGAAATCGTCGAGAAATTGCTGCAGGCGTTGACGATGCCTGAGGACGAGCAGCTGCGGCGCAACAAGCCGATGCGCGCCCGGCTTGAACGCTATACCACTGCCCGCTGGGCCGATGACTTCCTCATGCAGTTGAGCGCGGCCCGCCAGGCGCGCCCCACCTACCGCACGCGCAGCCTGACCGGCGATCGCCGCCAGCGGGTAATCGACGCGTACCGCCAGTCCGGGCGGCGCCTGCTGATGTTGGACTATGATGGAACGCTGGTTGGCTTCCGTTCGCGCGCCGACAGCGCTGAGCCCGACGAGGAACTGCTGCAGCTTCTCAAGCAGCTGGCGGGTGACCCAAAGAACAAGGTAGTCGTGATCAGCGGCCGCGATCATGGGACGCTCGACCGATGGTTGGGCGCCACCGGCATTGATCTAGTCGCCGAACATGGGGCCCGTGTGCGCCAGGCCGACGGTAACTGGCGCTTGACGGAAGACGGCACGCACAGTCGCTGGCAGGACGAAATCCGGCCGGTGATGGAGGTTTACGTCGACCGGACGCCGGGTGCCTACCTGGAGGACAAGGGCTCGTCACTGGTGTGGCATTACCGCCAAGCCGAGCCGGAGCTCGGCTCATTGCGGGCCAAGGAGTTGATCGAGACGCTGGAAGCCTACCTGATGAATACGCCGCTGCATGTGATGCAGGGCAACAAGGTGATCGAGGTAAAACAAAGCAACGTCAACAAGGGGCGGGCAGCCCAGCGCTGGCTCAGCGGCGACGGTCAGCATGACTTCACCTTAGCGATTGGGGATGATGTGACCGACGAGGATCTGTTCGAAGCGATGCCCGATGACGGCATCACGGTCAAGGTCGGGCGGGCACCGCAATCGGCGGCTCGCTACCACCTCGTCGAAGCTAGTCAGGTGCGCGAACTACTGCGTGCCTTGCTCGCCGCCGAATAGCACTCATTTCATATACTTCGTCCAGTCAACCGGGAAAGGACCCGAGCATGGCGACGATCAAGGAGAGCCTGATAGTTAAGACGACCGCGGCCAGGGCCTACCGGGTCTGGCGTGATCGGCCGCAGGATTTCATGACCGGCGTCGAATCTGTCGAGACCGGCGAGGGCCGACAACTGCGCTGGTCGCTCGAGACCGAGGACGGCCAACGACTGCAGTGGACCACCGAGCAGACTATGGACGAGGCGCCCCATCGGTTGGCCTGGAGCGGTCAGGGCGGCGACTTGCAGCAAAGCGGACAGGTCACCTTCCATCAACTCAACGATGACCAGGTCGAAGTGTCGTTGATGACGACGACGGTCGCCGGCGATGGCTCCGACGAGCCGCTGCAGGCCCTGGGCGATCTGCGAGCCCGTTGGCAAAGTGATCTGAGCCGGTTCAAGGCTTTGCTGGAAGGCCGACTCGAACCGGACTAGTCGGCCAGGCAGCATTTGAGGCAGCGAGACTTCCGACCATGACGCATCCCACCTTCAATGAACCCGATCGGGTCGGCCGTTTCGCCCTGGCCCGGACGGGGCTGGCCGTCGCCGCTGGCCTGGCCGCCCGGCTGCCGCCGGCCGCCAGCGACGAACGGCGGGTGCTCCTGCTGCTGGTCGATGTGCAGGTAGACTTTGTCCATGCCGACGGCGCCCTCAGCGTTCCCGGTGCGGTGGACGACACGCGGCGCACGATCGCATGGCTCTTCGATCACGAAGCCGAGATCGGCCATATTGCTGCCTCGCTTGACAGCCACGTGCCGCTCCAGATCTTCTTCCCCACCTGGTGGGCCGACAGTGAGGGCAGGCCTCCTGAGCCCTACACGGCAATCACAGCCCAACAAGTGAAGGCGGGTCGCTGGCAGCCCCTGTATGAACCGGATTGGTCACTCGACTATGTCAAGCAGTTGCAGAGTCAGGCCAAGAAGGATCTCATGATCTGGCCATTCCACACGCTGTTGGGCACGCCCGGGCACAGCCTGACCCCGGCCCTGTACGAGGCCGTTGCCTACCATGCGGCAGCCCGCGGTTACCAGCCAACCATCGTGACCAAGGGCCTGATCGCCAAGACCGAGTACTATTCGCTGCTCGAACCGGAGGTTAAGGTGCCAGGGGTGCCTGGCGGCGAGCTGAATCGATCGTTCCTCCAGCAGCTCGCAAGCTTTGACCTGATCTATGCGGCCGGGCAGGCCAAGAGCCACTGCGTATTGGAGACGGTCCAGTCGATCCTGCGCCATGCGCCGGATCTGGCCCCAAGACTGCGACTGCTGGAGGATGCCTGCTCACCGGTGTCGCATCCGGACATAGACTTCGCCCGGCTGGCCGACGAGGCATTCAGCCGTTTCGCCGCACAAGGCGTCGGGCGGGTGACCACCCGCGATCCGATCGGCTGACCCAACCACGAGGTCAACATGAAGCTTGCACAACGGTCCCTGGCCGAGGGCATCCTGCTGACCGACCAGTACGAACTGACGATGGCTCAGTTGTACTTTCGGCTGGGGCTGCACGAGAAGCCAGTCGCTTTCGATTACTTCTTCCGCGACTACCCCGATTATGGTGAGCACCAGGCCGGCTTCTGCGTCAGCGCCGGACTGGCCTGGTTGCTCGAATGGATCGAAACAGCCCGGATCGGCACCGAGGAATTGGCGCTCCTACGCCAGCACAAGAATCGAACCGGCGGTGCGGTCTTCGAGGCAAGCTTCCTCGACTGGCTGAGCGGGAATGGATCCTTCGATGGCCTGACGATCGAAGCCGTCGCCGAGGGTCGGGTAGTGCACCCCAATGTGCCGTTGCTGGTAGTGCGCGGGCCGCTGGCCCAGGCGCAACTGCTCGAAACCTCGCTCCTTAACCAAATGAACTATCAGACCCTGATCGCCACCAAGGCGGCCCGTATTCGGGAGAGCGGGCGCGGCCAACCCTTGCTCGAGTTCGGGCTGCGGAGGGCGCAGGATCGGGGAGCCACTGCAGGCGCCCGCGCCGCCTTGATTGGCGGGGCCGACTTCAGCTCCTACGTCGGGCTGTCCCACCTGATGGGACTTGAGCCCAAGGGCACCCTGGCCCACAGCCTGGTCCAGGTCTTCATGGCGATGGGGGAGGGCGAGTTGGGCGCTTTCCGCGCCTATGCCGAGGTGTACCCGGACGATTGTTTGCTGTTGGTTGATACGATCGATACACTCGAGAGCGGACTGCCCAACGCCATCCGGGTGTTTGAGGAGCTGCGGCGTAAGGGGCACAAACCGATCGGCGTCCGGCTGGATTCGGGCGATCTCGCCTACCTGAGCATTCAGGCGGCCCGCATGCTCAACGACGCCGGCTTCGAAGACGCACAAATCGTATTATCGAACAACCTGGATGAGCTGGTCATCTGGCAGATTTTGACCCAAATCGGACAGGAAGCGCCGCGTTATGGACTCGATCCGGAGCCTGTGATCAAACGGTTGGCGTTTGGTGTGGGCACGCGGTTGATCACGTCGTGGGGCGAACCGGCGCTGGGCGGTGTGTATAAGCTGGTGGCAGTCGAGGAGGCAGGCGGCTGGCAGCCGGCGATCAAGGTCTCCGAATCGGCCGAGAAGACCCCCAACCCCGGGCGCAAGCGCCCCTGGCGGCTTTACGATCGGCGAGGCAAGGCTACCGCCGATCTGGTCACGCTGTTGGAAGAGGATCCGCGCCAGGCGGCGCAGCTGACGCTGCACCACCCGCACGACCCGGCGCGCAAGCGCACGCTTGCCCTCGACCAACTCCAGCGGATCGAGCCATTGTTGATCCCGGTGATGGAGGCAGGCCGCAGATTGGCCGAGGCGCCAACGCTTGACGAAATGCGCGCCAACCGCCGGGCTGACATCGACCGGCTCGATCCGGGCGTCCTGCGCCTGGTCAACCCGCATCTGTACCACGTGTCGCTGTCGGATGGGTTGTGGGGACTTAAGAGCCGGATGGTCGAGGCGGCTCGCTCCGGGTAACCACGAAGCCTCGAAGGGCACCAAGGTGAAGTGGGGAGCACGAAGGAACCCGTGCTGTCTGCTGTCAGCCTTCAGCCGTCAGCCAGCCCAGAGACAATGAAATGTAGGGACGTTGTATATGACGTCCCTACACTCTTCGGATTCGGAGATCCGGAGAGCAGGGCCCCAGGGCCGATCCGCTCACGAGGTCACGCCGAAAGCCGCCCACACAAAAGCAATCCGCCCGGGGCATGCCCGGGCGGTTTGAGTCTTGGCAGAGGCTCCTCGGGTAGGACTCGAACCTACAACCCACCGGTTAACAGCCGGTTGCTCTGCCGATTGAGCTACCGAGGAATGGCGAAGGAATTATAAAGGCCGCCTGGGGCACCGTCAAGAAATGGCCCATTTCGGTCGACTATAATGCCGCCGTGGATCGATCGATCGTTGATTCGACGCCAATCGTTCGCCTCCCAAGGTGGACGCTGTTCGGTCTGGCGGCCGTGGTGATGGGGTTGTGGCTGCTGTACACACCGCTGGGCGCGCTGGGCAAGGCCGATGCTATTGGCTATGCTGTCTGCCACCGCATCGAGCTGCGATCCTTCCAGCTGGGGGACCGGCCTCTGCCCTTGTGTTCGCGCTGCACCGGAATGTACCTTGGCGCGGTGGCGGCCATCGCCTTTGGTCTTGTACTGGGGCGAACGCAATCCGGGCTGTTCCCGCCAAGGCGGGTGCTGTGGACGCTGGGGGCTATGAGCGTGCCCTTCGCAATCGATGGAGTCAATTCCTTTCTGCACTTCTTCCCGACGGCTCCCCACTTATACGAGCCGACCAACACCTTGCGGCTGGTGACCGGGTTGCTGCTTGGGATTGGGCTGGGAACCGTCGTCCTGGCAGGGTTCGCCCAGACGGCCTGGCAGCGGCTCAATCGAGAGGCCCCCCTGCGGTCCTTGGCCGAACTGGGTGGAGTGGTGGTCATTGTGGGGCTGGTAGCGGTCATGGTTCTGAGCGAAAACCCGCTGCTGCTCTACCCCCTGGCACTCTTGAGCGGAGCCGGTGTCCTTCTGGTGCTGACGGGGGTGCACACGACGCTTGCCCTACTCGTCTTTCGTCGCGAGAATCAAGCACAAAGCTGGCGCGATTTGGCGCTGCCCGCCAGCGCCGGGTTGACGCTGGCTATGCTCCAAATCGGCGCAATCGATGTGGTACGTTACCTGACGACAGGTACCTGGTCAGGTTTCGTTCTGTAATGGAGGAGGCAGCCAATGGATCTGCTGTCTGGAATCTTGTCGGCGTTTGGCCTGTCGGCCAGCGCCGGTCTCAACGCCTATGTGCCCTTGCTGATCGTCTCCCTGGTGGGCCGCTACACGGACTGGATCGAGCTGGCCGAACCGTGGGATGCCATGACCAGTGGCTGGGTCATTGGTGCGCTGGTTGTGTTGACGGTGGTCGAGTTTTTCGCCGACAAAGTGCCGGCGGTCAACCACATCAACGATGTAATCCAGACCATCGTGCGGCCGGCGGCCGGCGCCATTCTATTCGCCGCCAACAGCGCCGTCGTCAGCCAGATACACCCGGCCTTCGCCATTGTGGCCGGCCTGCTGCTGGCCGGCGGCGTCCATGCCGCCAAGTCGGCCGCCATCCGACCGGTCGTCACGGCAACAACTGGGGGCGCCGGCAACGTGCCGGTCAGCATTGCGGAGGACATCCTGGCGACGGTGCTTTCGATCGTGGCGATCGTCTTGCCCGTGATCATCGCCGCGCTAATTATCCTGGTGACATCGCTCATCATCTGGTTGTTGTGGCGCCGTGCCAACGCCGCCCAACCGGCTTGAGGCGAACCTGATCGCCCCGCTGGATAGAAGGAGGAGAGAGTGACCGACGAATCGATGGGTGGAGAAGGCAACCGGCGGACAGTCATCATTGTCGCTGTTGTCGTGGTCTTGTTGCTGCTTGTCTGTCTGTGCTTGGTGCTCGGCGGCCTGTGGTTCTATGGAGACACATTGATCGAGCAGGTTGGTTCGCTAGTACGCTTGCCGCTGGCCTGACCAGTCAAGCGCCTGGAACGCAAAGCGCGCCCACGTCCGGGCGCGCTTTTTTGGAACTGCGCCGTGTAGGGACGTTGTATGCAACGTCCCTACACGACTCTCTTGAGAACGCGGGCCAGTCCATCTGGAGCGAATGGAGGCTGTCCGGCGATTGCCAGCTGAAGCAGCCGTTCATGGGCTAGGCAGGCATTGCGGCGCTGGCCGGCGGGCAGAGCCAGTCGCTCGAATTCATCGGCGTCCAGAGTGACCGGCGGCTCACCAGGAACGACCACCAGGTCGAGTGCCAGATCGTCCTGCCAGATGTGACCCGGCAGCAGGACAGCGGGCCGGGCGATGTTGCAGTACCAGCCCTTGAGCTGTCCACTGTCAGCCTGGTGAACGGTGAAGATGTTGTACCAGCGATCCTGATAAAACGTCTCAACAAAGCGATCGCCTGGTTCCAACAATAGGGGTCCCACGTCTACGGATTGGCGGTCGAAACTCGCTTCGAGGCGCAGCCAGCCAGCGCCGCGGGCCAGTAGCCGTCCCGGATAGCGCCAGGTCTGATTGCCCAAATGATCGCACTTATGAACCGTGTACTGACCGCTCATGACAATACCTGGATCCCGTCGGCCGGATTGACGAAGATGGACAACTGCTCGCCGATCGGCGGCAGATCCACCCCCGAAACCAACTCAAACGTCAGCTCCATTCCGCCCTCCAGCTGCAGCTTGAGGCGTTGGGTGCTGCCGCGGAAGGAGAGCGCCGCCAGCATGCCGCGAAGCTCGAATCCGTTGCCAGCCTCCAGCGTGACTCCGTTGGGGCGCAGCAGGACGGTGGCCGGACCAGCCTGATGGGCTCCGGTGAGCGGAAGGGCTCCCAACTCGGTCTGGGCCTGCCATCCGTTGTCAGTCTTGTTAAGCTCGGCCGGCAGCAGATTGTCCAGTCCCAGAAACCGGGCGACGAAGGCCGAGGCCGGCTGCCGGTAGAGGTGTTTCGGCGTTCCGATCTGCGCCGCCTGGCCGGCCCGCATCACCACCACCCGGTCGGCGACGGCAAATGCTTCTTCCTGATCGTGGGTTACATAGACCACCGTCTGCTGGCTGGTACGCAGGATGGCGGGCAGCTCGAGCATCAGTCGTTCCTTAAGCGTGCGGTCAAGCGCAGCCAGGGGTTCGTCAAGCATGAGCAATCGCGGTGCGGGGGCGAGCGCCCGGGCCAGCGCCACTCGCTGCCGCTGGCCGCCCGAGAGCTGATCGACCTGGCGTTGGCCAAACCCCGGCAGGCCAACCAGCTCGAGCACCTGTTCGACGCGCACCGTAGCCGGCTCGCCCGATTGGCCCGCCATGCGCAAGCCGAAGGCGACATTACGCTCGACGTTCATGTGCGGGAACAGCGCCAATTCCTGAAACATCAGCCCGAACTGGCGCTGGTGGGGGGGCACCGCGTCCAACAGTTCGTCATTCCACCAGACATGGCCGTCGTCGGGCTCAAGCAGTCCAGCGATGATATGGAGCACGGTCGACTTGCCACAGCCGCTGGGGCCGAGCAGGGCGACGATTTCAGCGGGGGCGACGGCAAAGCCCACCGAGTCAACCGCCAACGTCTCGCTGAATCGCTTGCGCAGGCCCTCGACACGTAGACCGCCCGCCATCTTAAAACTCGCCCACGTCGGCCAGCCGGAAACGCTCGATGGCCAGCATGCCGGCGCCGGTCACCAGCATCAGAATGGTGCTCAGGGCCAATGCCTGGCCGTAGTTGAGTGCGCCCGGTCGGGACAGCAGGCGGTAGATCACGATGGGCACGGTCGGATATTCGGGTCGGGCGATCAGCGCCGTAGCGCCGAATTCGCCGAGCGAGATGGTGAAGGCAAACGCGGCGGCCACGATCAGGGCCCGTCCGACCAGCGGCAAGTCGACGTGCTGGATGACGGCGGCTGGGCTGGCGCCTAGTGAAGCGGCTGCCTGACGCAAGCGCGGCTGGATGCTGCGCAGGGCCGGCACAAGGCTGCGCACGACGAAGGGGAAGGCGACCAGCGTATGGGCCAGCGGAATCAGAACCGGGGAGGCGCGCAGGTCCACTGGCGGCGAATCGAGGGCCACGATAAACCCCAGGCCAAGGGTGACGGCCGAGGTGCCCAGCGGCAGCATTAGCAGCGGATCAAGCAGGCGACTCAGGAAGGAGCCGGCCCGGTAGGCGAGGGCCCACGAAGCGGGCAACCCGAGAAGCAGCGCAAGGCCGACGGTGGCGACCGCGTACTGCAGGGACACCAGGATAGCGGTAGTCGGCGGGACAAAGAACAGCGAACCTTGCGGGTTGGCACTCAGCTGACGGTAAAAGGCGAGCGTCAGACCGCGCAGGGCCGGTTCACCAGGCCGGGTCGGGCCCAGTGCCACGAGCGAGCGGGTGGCCAGGCCCAGCATGGGGACGATCAAGAGCACCAACAGCAAGCCTATCACCAGGGCCACCAGCCAGCGGGTCGATGTCGAGGTCGGGGGCCGCTGGGTTATGCGTCGCGCCTGCAGGGAAAGCGGTCGGGTCCAGCGCGCCACCAGCCGCGTATAGGCCAACGTCAGCCCAAGTGTGAACAGGAGCTGGAGCATCGACAGCGCAGCGGCCAGCGGCAGGTTGAACAGGCTGACGGTCTGGTAGTAGATCTCGACTTCCATTGTAGCGAATTGGGGCCCGCCGAGCAGGAGCACGACGCCAAAGGACGTGAAATTGAAGATGAAGACCAACAAGGAGGCGGTCAAGACGGCCGGCGACAGTTGAGGCAGCACCACCTGGCGCAGGGTCTGCCAGCGATTGGCCCCTAACATGCGGGCGGCGTCGGACATCCGAGGATCGAGGTGTGCCCAGAAATCGCCGACCATGCGCAGCACGATGGTCGTGTTGTAGAAAACGTGGGCCAGTAGGATGGCGCCGAAAGTGTGGAGAAAACCAACCGGCGCCTCGCTCAACCCAAACGATCGCATCAGCGCCAGGTTGACCCAGCCGCTTGGGCCGAGCAGCGCGTTGAAGGCAGCCGCGACAACCAGCGTCGGCAGGACGAAAGGGATGCCGGTCAACGCACGAAGCAGATCCTTGCCCGGAAAGGTAAAGCGGCCGAAGACATAGGCGCCGGGCAGCCCGACCGCCAGGGTCAAGAGCGTCGACAGCCCGGCCTGGCCAAAAGTGAAGGCGATGACCCGCCGTATGCTGGACGACGCCAGCACCTGCCGCAACGGCTCAAGCCAGCCCGCCTGGCCGCGGGCGAAGCTCAAGTCAAGGATCGCTCCGAGCGGGAAGAAGTAGAAGACCGCCAGGAAAGCGAGCGGGGCAGCCCACAGAAGCAGACTGATCAGCCACTGGGGACGCCCCGAACTTGTGCTCAACGCAGTACGGTCTCCGTCCAGGCCTCGATCCAGGCTTGCCGGTTTTGGCTGATCGTGTCGGGCTCGAGTTCGGCCGTGGTCTCCGGGATGACGTAGTGTTCAGTGAAGACCGGCGGCAGGCCAGCCTCGGGCAGCACAGGGAAGACGAACATGTTCAGCGGCATGTCCTCTTGGAAGGTCGTCGAAAGCATGAAGTCGACCCACAACTGGGCCAGCGCCTCGTTCTCGGTCCCATTCAGAATGCCGACAAATTCGATCTGGCGGAAGCAACTTTCGTCGGCTGTGATCACCCCCGTCGGCGCCACCTCCGGAGTTTCCTCGGCGAAAAGAACCTCGGCCGGAGGGCTCGAGCCATACGAGACTACCAGCGGCCGGCCGCCGCCGTGCAGGGTGAACTCGCTGTAGTAGGCCGAGTCCCAGTCGTTGACGACGAGAACGCCGTTGTCCACCAACGCTTGCCAGTAGCTTAGATAGCCCTCCTCCCCGAAGTTGGCAATGGTCGCCAGCAGGAAGGCCAAACCCGGTGACGACGTGGCCGGGTTCTCAACGACAAGCAAGTCGGCATAGGCCGGCTCAAGCAGAGCCTCAAGGTTGGCCGGTGGGGCGAGGTCTTCCGCTTCGAAGTAGGCCTTGTCGAAGTTCAGACAGACGTCGCCGTAGTCGACTGGCAGGGCACGGTGTTGCGGGTCAAGTTGGAAGCGGTCCGGAATGGCTTGCAGCGCCGGCGAATCGTAGGGCAGGAAGATGTCCTCCTCCAAGGCCCTGGTCAGGAACGTGTTATCAACGCCGTAGAAGACATCGGCCAGTGGATTGCCGCGCGCCAGGATTGCCTTGTTGAGGGCGGTGCCGGTATCACCGGCCTGTAAGAACCGGACATCGACGTTGTACTCGGCTTCAAAGGCCTCGACGACCGACTCCGAGACCACGAACGAGTCGTGGCCCATCACGGTCAGCACGCGGTCGCCGGCCGTCGGTAGCGGCGGCGAAGGGGCGGCGGGCGTCGTAGTGGTCTGCGGCGCGGATGGTGAGCAGGCGGCCAGCCAGCTGGTCAGCAACAGCAGCATTCCCATTGTACGTTTCATGGTACTCAACCTCCTCGGGGTGCCAGCGGCCCGTCCGCTGCCTGGTCGACCAGGCACAGGAGGAGCCCCTGTTGGATGGTTACCGTAGCGGGGAGGGCGTGGATGACGTTGCTAATGCCCCGACTCGAGCCCAGGGAGAGCTCGCCTTGGTCCAGAGGATAGGCGAGGCCCTTGGTCGTTATGCCACTGGCGCTGGCGCCCAGCGGCAGCAGTGAGACCGTATGGCCTAGCTCGCCAGGGAGTTCCAGGCTGCGCCCAGGCCGGACCAGTGTTGCCCATTGCCGGTCATCGGCCAATGCGATTTGCAGCCCAGCAAAGCGCTCGTTGGCCAACAACAGGAACGAGGCCAGCGATTGATCCCAACGTCCGCCAACGCCGGCCAAAATGATGACTTGCTTGTGGCCGGCCTCGGCCACCGCCAGCAACGCCAGTTCGAGGTCGTTGGCATCCTTCCGCGGTGGGTGCTCCTGGACCTGTCCTCCGGCCCGGCGCAAAGCCTCCATGGCCTCCCCTCCCACGGAGTCCAGATCGCCGATCAGCAGGTCCGGCGTCAGGCCCCAGGCCAGACAGTGCTCCAATCCGCCATCGGCCGCGACCAGCAGGTCAGCCTGCTGATGCCAGCGCCGGGCACAGGCGGCGCTCGGCGGCGAACCGTTGGCAACGACGAGTGCTGTCAATAGAAGAAGCCCTCCGCACTTCTCATCTCGGAGGGACTTCCTTTGCGTAACGGCATATCCCTCCGCCGGCATTACCCGGATCAGGTCAGCGGGTCGAGGGCGCTTGCCCTCCTCTCAGCCCGGCATACCGAGCTCCCCGTTGGGTGAATTGGAGTTAACTATAGCATAGGTAAGCGTTGGGAGCGGTAATAAGTGATAGGTGATAAGTGATAAGTGATCACCGATGCGGAAAGAGCAGTAGTTGTCGGGGGGATGGGGAGGCTTTCGCTGTGCGCCTGGGGCCCGATGAACGCCTGTCGGTGCGCTTGGGCGGCAAGCGCGCGGAAGGTGCAGTGCGCGACGATGGCGATCTAGCCTTTCGTGCCAGCGCCAGCATTCATCCAAGTGCCGTAGGGACGTTGTATACAACGTCCCTGCAGTTGGTAGCTGTTGCGCCTCGTTGAACCTGGCGAGGGGGGCGTAAGCAGTGAAAGTTCCTTGGGGATCGGGGATTTGTAAGAAAGAGCCGGGAATTGAGTTGGGGGAGGCAGGTATAACGGAGGAATGGGATGACACCTGGCCCTGTTGGGGCGATCCTTGTGATCGCCCTCTCTATAGGGACTCGAGATGTCAGCGCCGAACTTAAGTTTAGGAACTAAATCAAGGGCGAGTTAAGTGAAAAAGCTGTCGGCTGCACGCCGACCGCTGCTCACCGAATTCCCATCTGGGCCAGCGTCTTCACGGCAGCAATGCCGTCACCCGTTCGATCAACTGATCGGGCGAAAATGGTTTCAGAATGTAGTCGGCTGCGCCGGCGTCCATGCCTTCCTTGACCTCGGACTCCTGGCCCTTGGCCGAGATAAAGATGACCGGGATATGCTTGGTGGCTTCGTTGTCCTTGATCAGGCGGCAGACCTCATAGCCGCTCATGCGCGGCATGCGGATGTCGAGCAACACCATGTGCGGGTGTTCCTTCAACGCCAGCTCAAGCGCTTCTTCCCCATCCTTGGCAGTTACGACGTCAAAGCCATGAAAGCGCAGTGTGAACGAAATCAACTCGCGAATATCACGCTCATCTTCGGCGATTAGCACTTTTGTCATCGAGCGCTCATTTCCTGGTTGGCTGCCGCCGGCAGCGAGACTCGGAAGGCCGTGCCCTGGCCAGGCACACCTTCGCTCTCCAATTCAAGCGTGCCCTGATGCATCTCAACCAATTGTTGGACGATTGACAGCCCCAGGCCGGTTCCACCCACGGACAGGTTGAGGGCTTGCTCACCGCGGTAGAAGCGCTCAAAGATGCGGGGTTGCTCTCCCGGTGCGATGCCGATCCCGTTGTCGGAGACTTCGATCGTGACGTTGCCGGCTGCGTCCCATGCGCTCAACCGGATTGAGCCATTTGCCGGCGTGTAATTGAAGCTGTTTTCGACTAAGTTGTTCAGGATTTGGCGCAGGCGGTTTCGGTCGGCTCGGACGAACGGTACCGTGCTGCTGGTGACCAGTTCGACGTTCATCGGCTTGCTCTCGAGACGTGCCCGCCGCAGGAAGGCCTCGCGCACCTCGCCCAACAACTCGACCGTGTTGACGGGCTCCAATGACAATTCCACCCTGCCCGACTCGATGCGGGAGATGTCGAGCAGGTCGTTGACCAACCCGCCCAGGCGGTCAATGTTGGTCTTGATCGTCTGCAAGAAGCGACGCTGTTCATCCGTGACTGGTCCAACGGCCTGCATCAGCAGCATCTCGACATAGCCCTTGATCGAGGTCATCGGAGTGCGCAGTTCGTGGCTGACGGTCGCCACGAACTCCGACTTCAGGCGGTCCACCTCCACCTGCTGCGTAACGTCCCTGAAGGTGGTGACCGTGCCAAGGAAGTCCTGGTCAAGCAACACGGGGGCCACTGTCAGCGCCACGATCCGGCCGTCATCCAGCTCGAGTTGGGCTCCGAGATTGCCTGCGCGCTCCTGCGCAGAGCCGGTCAGGCTCCAGGTTTCGACGGCTCTCAGCCAACGTTCACCTGCCTGGCCGTAGACGCCGATGATGTCCGAAATCGGCCGTCCGAGCAGGTCTGCGCGCTTGAGGTGCAGGATTTCCTCGGCGGCGGCGTTGAGCAGGGTGACGCGGTGGCGTTCGTCGGCAGCCAGCACCCCTTCCGCCACCGACTCAAGGATGGCGTTCGACTTGCTGGCTTCGATGCGCTGCTCGCGCAGCAGCCCACCTTGTTGGTTGGCCTGCTCCCGGATCAAGCCATACAGGTCGGCGTGGTACAGGGCCGAGGCCGCCTGGTTGGCGGCAGCCTGGACAATCGGCAGACTTTCGCCCTTGAACGCCACTGGGCTTGTGCTGAACAACAACATGGCGCCGAGCACTTCCTGATTAAAGATAAGCGGTGCGCCAATGGCGCTCTTGTGCTCCTGATCGGCGTCCTCGTAGCGCACCCAGCGTGCATCATGCACCAGTTGGTCGATGACGACGGGCTCCTCATGGGTGATGACCCAGCCGGCCAGGCCTTCGCCAGGGGCGAATCGGGTCAGCCGGCCGCCCTCGGGCAGTCTGTGGTGCGTATCCAACGAGCTGCGCAGGATGAGCTTGCCATCGCCGGGTTTGACGGTCAGGATGACCCCGTGATCAGCGCCCAGGATCTGCCCCGCCAGGCGAAGCGCCTCGTGTAATACAAAGTCGACATCGGACGATGGCGATAGGTGGCGGCCCAGGTCGAGCAGTGCCTGGGTAACACTAAGGGCGGTCTCGGCCGAGGCGCCGCTGGCGGGGCGGGAGGCCGCCATCGGTTAGTGATCCCCCTCGGCGTCCTGCCGGCGGCGATCAGCAGCCGCCGCCAGCAGCTTGGTCAGGTCATCCAATGGTGCTTCCTTGGCCGGCAACAATCCCACTGCCAACCGCATGAAGGGAGCCCGCTGGTCGGGCTCGCCCGGCCGATCGAATAGCAAATGGCCTCGTTCACGGTCCACCGAAGTGTAGTGACTGGGAGCCAATTCATCGAAGCCCTGCTTGAGACCGTCGGACACGCCGGCGGCCAGGTTGCTGCTGGTGATGACAAAGAAGCTCTCGCCGCCGGCGTGTCCGACGAAATCGCCGTCGCCGCCGTTGGCCTCCAACGTCGACCCGATCAGCTGGGCCGTCGCCCGCAGCACGCCATCGGCGTCCATGAAGCCATAGACCTCGCGGTAGGCATCGAAGTGCTCGATGCGCAGATCAAGCAGTGTCCAGTCACGCTGGCGGACGCGCTCCTGCAGCTCGCGCTCGATTTCGCTGCCGGCTGGCAGGCCGGTGCGCGGGTCCGTCAGGCTCTCGCGCTCGGCCCGGGCCATGGCGTTCTGCACCCGCAGCCGCAGTTCTTCGATGTCAAACGGTTTCGTGATGTAGTCATCAGCGCCAAGCTCGAGCCCTGCGATGCGGTCGCTGCGATCGTCCTTCTGCGTCAGGAAGATGATGGGAATGTGGCGGGTGCGCGGGCTGGTGCGCAACTGACGGCAGACGGCGTACCCATCCATATCGGGCAGCAGGATGTCGAGCACAATCAAGCTGGGCAGATTTTGGCGACTGAGATCGAGGGCCTGCTGACCACGCCCGGCCAGGCTGACCTCATATCCTTGGCCAGTGAAGTAAATACGAAGCATGTTAGCGATGTCGAGGTCGTCCTCGACCACTAGGATTCTGCCCCTAGTCATAACCCCTCGTGTCACTCGGCCTGGGCCGACTCGGTTTCATCTTATGGGAGGGACAACTTGCCGGCAACCTGACCGCTTGTACTGGTCGCCGATGGGAAGGGTTCAGCCCTTGCCGTCCATTTCCTCGAGGATGCTGTAGAGCAGTTCGAGCAGGACCTTCTTAACCGACTCTTTGTCGGAGGCTACCGAGGGCAGCAGCTTGACGCTGGAATCGAGCTTGAGTGCAATGCGCAGGTCGTCGATCGACCAGGCGTCGTCAGCATCCTGCTTATTGGCCGCCACCACATACGGTGTGGGTGCATAGGCGCGGAAGGTGTGCAGGATGCCGCGAGCCTCGCGGAAGGTCTCAGGGCGGGCGCTGTCGACCACCACGATGAAGCCAAGCATGCCTTCCGACAAAATCTCCCACATGAAGTCGAACCGCTTCTGGCCGGGCGTACCGAACAGGTAGAGCACCAGGTCTTCATCGACCGTAATCCGGCCAAAATCCATGGCAACGGTGGTCGTTTCCTTGATGCGCTCGGCTTCGCTGGTGATCTTGCGCTCGGTCGACACGACATCGATCTCGCTGACCGTTTTGATGAACTGGGTCTTGCCGGCGTTGAAGGGTCCGGTGACGACCATCTTGACGGTTTGCATGCGTCGGCCTCGACTAAAGCGAGCGGATCCGGTCGATCAGGCGGTTGACCAGCGATGCTTGCTCTTGCTGGTCCATCGGCTGGATCTGGCGCACCCCCGGCGGCATCTTCATCCCCGCCGGGCGGATCAATTCAACCAGGCCAGCCTGCATCAGGCCATAGACGATGCGGCGGATTTCCATATCCGACATCTTGTTGGCCTTGGCGATCTGGCGTATCGAGTTCTTGGGGTTGATGTAGGAAACGACTTTCCACTCATCAACATTCAAATTGACATCTCGGATGTTGGCGCCGGGCCGGTCGACGAAGTTGAGCGCCATGTCCAGATTGGGAATCTCTTCCTGGAGCTGCTCCCACTCGCGCACCTTGCGCGACCCTTCGATAATCACATTCTCGAGGTCGATACGGATCGTGATGCGGTCCTTGGGCGGGAGCACGTCGTTGTCGAAGCGGAAGAAGCCTTCGGCCCAGGTGAACAGGCGGTACAAAATCCCGAGCACATGGCTGCTGATGCCGTGCAGGATGTCCTGCTGCGTCAAGTAGTCGGCATTGATCAGGAGCAGACCCAGCTCCTTGTCGCTTTTGTTGTGGGCGTGCTTGCGAATGATGAGCGCCTGACGCTCGGTGATCTTGCCAGAACGGTGCAAGATCCCGGTCAGGGTGCCATCCTCATTGCCGACTTGGGCGTAAATCAACTTCCCGTCGCGAAAGGAGACCCAGGCGGTCTCCTCCGGCCCTTCGATCGTAAGTGTGCCGGTTTTGTTCGCCAGGTTGACCAGGTTCAACAACTGAGTGACGGTGAAGTCCCTAAGGTTGCCCTTCAGGGCCATGCGCGTCTTCTCATCTCATTCGGCGCGGTGCCGCATTATAACTCGCGGGATTCTCTGGGCACAATCGCCACCGCTTTACAGTTCATTTACAGGTTTTACTGCCGTTTTGGTTCGCTTGGCTGCAAGTTCAAGGCCGCTCAGGGGATCCAGCCGCCATTCAGCACGCGTACATTCTCGGCCGTGACGAAGGCGTCGGGGTCGATGGCGGTCAGATTGCGCTGAACCGCCTGGACCCGGCGGCGCGGAACGGCCGTCAGCAGCAGGCTGACGGTGCCCTGCTGGCCTTGGCCCGCCATTTCGGTCACCCCATAGCCGGCCGAGCGCAGGGACCCAACCAGGGCCGCGCCGCGCCCGCCGCTGATGATGCGCAAGATGGCATGGCCCGGTGCCAGCAACCGGTCGATGGTGATCCCGACGACGGAGCCGGCGCCGTAACCGGCGGCGTAGGCAATCAGGTTGAGGGGGTTGTCGAGTTGGCCAAGGACTCCGCCAACGGCTGTCAGAAATACGATGGATTGGACCAAGGCCAGTATCCAGGCCAGGCCGCGCCGGCCCTGGGTCGTGATCAGAAAGCGTACCGTCGACAGAGTCTGGTCGAACGTGCGCAATCCAAAAATGACCAACGGCAGCCATGGACCCAGGCTGGCAAGCCAGGAATCGCCGGTCGAACTGGTGACGGTCTGGAGCAAACGGACAGCGGCGGAGACGAATGCGTCCATCCGGCGGCTATGCCCGCCAGAAGCCGCGGTTGAGCGGCCGGATTTCCTGCACCGTGATGAACGCGTCGGGATCGATTGCCTGGACCTGCTGACGGACCCGGTCGACGTCACGGCGCCGCACGCTGCAGTTGATAACCGTCACCATGCCGTCGCGGCCGCGCCCGGCCAGTTCGGTGGCGGCGTAGCCTGCTTGGCGGATCGTGTCGGCGATGGCCGAGCCCCGGCGCGAACTCATGATGCGCATATGGCCAAAACCAATGGCCATGCGCTCTTCGATCCACATTCCAACCACATTGCCGGTCGCAAAGCCGCCGGCGTAGGCGATCAGGTTGAGCGGGTTGTCCATCGTGCTCAGGACACTGGTGATAGCGACTACCCAGATCATGGACTGGAAGAAGCCAAAGACCCAGGCCAACGGACGACGCCCGCGGATGACAAACAGCACCCGCAGCGTATCCATGGACATGTCGGTCACACGCAGCAGAAAGATGACGATGGTGACGAGCCAGGCGGGTAAGCTTAGTAGGGCAAGCATGGGTTAGGCTGGCGACCGGTCGGCCACGGGGTAGTAGAGCTCAAGCGCATACTGCTTGACGGCCCGTCGCATGCTGAAGGCCGGCGCCAGCGTGCGGATGGATTCCTTGACGTGCCCGATCCACTCGCCGGGGAGATCGTCGGCCGAGCGATCGTAGTACATCGGAATGATCTCGTTCTCCAGCACCTGGTACAGGCTGGCGGCATCGGCCTCATCTTGGGCCTGCTTGTCCTCGATGGCTTCGCTCTGACCGATCGCCCAGCCATTGCGGCCGTTGTAGCCCTCGGCCCACCAACCGTCCAAGATCGAGAAATTGAGCACGCCATTGAGGGCGGCTTTCTGGCCAGAGGTTCCGGAGGCTTCATTGGGTTGGCGCGGCGTGTTGAGCCAGATGTCAACGCCATGCAGCAGATAACGAGCCAGGTTCATGTCGTAGTCCTCGAGGAACACCAGACGGCCACCATTCTCGGCCCGCTTGACCTGGCGGTACACATCCTGGATCAGGCGCTTGCCGGGTTCGTCGGCCGGGTGAGCCTTGCCGGCAAAGATGATCTGGAGGGGCCGATCGGGGTCATTGACCAAGGCCAACAACCGATCGATGTCCGACAGGATCAGATCGGCTCGTTTGTAGGTGGCGAAGCGGCGGGCGAAGCCGATGGTCAGGGCATCCGGATCGAGCAGTGCGCCGCTGGCTACCACCTGCACCGGGTGCACCTGACCCCGGCGCCACCGAGTCCGGATCCGCTCACGGGCGTAGCCGGTCAATTTGCGTTTGAGGTGGCGCCGGGTCTGCCACAACTCTTCGTCGGGGATGCGTTCAATCGCTTGCCAGACTTCGGGATCATCCAACTGCTGGCGCCACTCGGAGCCTAGGTAGTGGTCGAACAGACGCATCATGCTGCGCGCCAGCCAGGTTCCGGTGTGCACGCCGTTGGTGATATGGCTGATCGGGCTCTCTTGTGCCGGCCGGTCGGGCCACAACGGCGACCACATGTCACGTGCCACCCTGCCGTGAATCTCGGAAACGCCATTGCGCCGCCCCGAGTGGGTGAGGCCGAGAATAGCCATGCTGAAAACGTCACCCCACGGCTGTTGGTGGCGGGCCAGGTTCATAAATGCATCGCGTTCCAACCCCATTTGGGGCCAGTACTTGAAGAAGTACTTGTCCATCAGAGTCAGCGGGAACTCGTCGTGGCCTGCCGGCACCGGTGTGTGGGTGGTGAACACGGTTTGTTGGCCCACGGCTTCAACCGCCGCCGCCAAGGTTTGGCCGGCCTGAACCCGTTCGCGCATCAGCTCGAGCAGCAGGAAGG
>DASWJQ010000134.1:0-7315 GCA_036397095.1 Anaerolineales bacterium | reverse complement strand
TGCGCCGGGCAAAGCCGGTCAGGGCCCGGCCGATTAGCTGTCGCGCCAGCAACAGAGCCAGCAAACTGGCTGCCACCAGACCGGCCGCCGCCTGGGTCGGGTTTTGTTCGATCCACTGCCGCAAGAGTTCTATGTCCATGCCTGCCTCGGGGCCGTGCTGTGGGCCCATGACGACTTTCACGAGTGGGTCAAGCAGGTTCCAGGCAGGCAAGTTTACTCGCACATCCTAAGGGGGCAAAGGGACCCGCCACTCGGAAGGGCGCAGCGCCAGTGAACCGGAATAGCGCAACCGTCCTCTTGCGTTCTGCCTCTGAGGGCTTACCATTGCCGACGACATGTGGCTAACCAAACGTGCCATGCTGTGGCTGGTTCTGCTGGCAGCTGCCGCCTTTGCTCTGGGATTCGGCTTGCGTAGGGTGACAAGCACTCCGGCGTCGGTGCCGGCCAGCCCGACCGCAACGGTTCGCGCCATCTCGACCGACCAGCCGACCTCCACCTTGGCGCCGACATCTACACCCGCCGTCGAGCCGTCCCCCCTTCCCAGCGCCACCGCCAGCCCGACAGTCAGCGCCACACCCTTGGCGTCAGCGCCGATCGAAGCCGATGGATCGACAACCCCGGCACCCTCTCCTACGCCCGATTACCCGGTCGGCATTGCCAGCTTGCAGACCTTCTGCCGCTATGGCCCGGCGAGCGCTTACCTGCCTGTATGGGTGCTGTATCCGGGCGTGGCAGTGAGAGCCGAGGCACAGGATGCCAGCGGCCAATGGCTGCTGGTCCGAGCCACCGGTTTCGCCGATCGCTGCTGGGCCCCGCAGGCCAGCCTGGCGCTCAACCCGGGTTTGACGCTCCTGCCGTTGGGTGACATCCAGCTGCCGCGCTCCGACTTGTATCGGGCGCCCGCCGGACTGGCCCTGGAGCGGGACGGCGCACAGGTGAACCTCACGTGGGAGCCAGTCTTTCGGGCAGCCGATGATGACCGGGGCTATCTGTTCGAAGCCTGGTTGTGCCACGACGGCGCATTGGTATTTGAGGCCATCCAATCCGACCTACCGCAGGTGACCTTCCTGGATGAAGCTGGCTGCGTCGAGCCGTCCCGCGCCCACCTGTACACGGCCGAGATCCACGGATACTCTCAACCCGTGACCGTTCCGCTGCCGGTCGCCGAAGAATCCTGATCTACCAGGCGGACCAGACAATCCAAGCAAGGAGCGATCCATGGTCTGCGTTCTGGTTCACTTTCCGCTGCCGGACGACGGCGGTCCACAAGTAGTGCTCGACGCGTTTCTGGCGGCGGTACCTCGCTTTCAAGCCAGGGACGGTCTGCTGCACAAGTACTTCTTGGCGGACCTCGACCGCAGGCAGGGCGCAAGTGTCTACCTGTGGCAGGACCGCCAGGCCGCGGTTGATTTCCACAACGCTGCCTGGCGAGCCCACATCCAGCAGAAGTATGGCGCTCCGCCGGTCATCGAGATGTTAGATTGTGTGCTCGAGATCGACAACCAGGCGGGGCAGGTCGTCGAGCACCCATGGAGCGAGCAGCCCTGACAGCCAGGCGGATTGTCGTGTGCCCGAGCCCGGCAAGAGGGATGGAGTGGGGAGGCGCATGAGTCACACGGGCCAGGGTCAGGATCGATGGATCGAACCATGGGGTGAGCCCGGTTGGCTGCCGGGCCTGATTGCCTGGGCCGAGCGCCAGCTCGCCAAGCATGGCCTCGAGCTGGCCGGCAAAATTACGCAACCGCACGTCCGTCCGTGGTCGACCGTTCTACGGCTGCCAACCGATCGCGGGGAGGTCTTCCTCAAGGCCGGCGCACCGTCGCAGGTCCATGAGGCCCGACTGATGTCCTGGATGGTGGCGCGTTGGCCGGACTCCCTGCCCCCCTTGTTGGCCGTCGAAAAAGTTCAGGGCTGGCTGCTGATGGGCGATTGCGGGCCTGTGCTCAGGCCCCAACTCAAGGAAGACCGGGACCTGAGCCACTGGGAGCGGATTCTGTCGCAATACGCCCAGCTACAGATCGACTCTGTCGAATCAAGCGAGGCGCTGCTCGCATTGGGTGTACCCGACCGGCGGCCGAGTCGGTTGGAGGCCGGCTTGGCGAAAATCGTCAACGTAGAGGCCAATCTGCCGGCCGAGGTGCCCAGGATTGCTGACGAAACGTTGGCGGAACTTGGGCGCAGACAAGACGATCTACGGCACCACCTGGCCGATCTGCAAGCTGCCCCGATTCCGCCAGCGCTCAATCACGGCGATTTCCACGACGCCAACATCGCCTACGATGGCCAGCGGTACAAATTCTTCGACTGGGGTGATGCCTCGGTCAGTCAACCATTTTTCTCGCTGCGGACCGTCTTCGTAAGTGTCGAGAATAGTCTGGGATTAAATTGGACTGACCCCGCGTGCCTGCGCCTGCGGGACGCCTATCTGGAGCCTTGGTCCAAACTGGCGCCGCCGGCTGAGCTGCGGCGGATCGTTGGGTTGGCGGCCAAGTGCTGGGCGTTGGGATCCATGTTGGGCTGGCACCGGGCGCTAAAGCGCTTGGCGCCTGCCGAGCGAATCGAGTACCAGGCGATCCCGTCCCTGGCACAGGAACTGGTCGACTCACTGGCCGGCAGGGACTGGGCCGGACTGGACGTCCCCGCCTGACGACGCCGGCTGAGTCGCTAGCGCGGCGTTCGACCCAAGCTCGTCCAGATGGTATGAACTCGTCAATCGGGTTTGGCAATTGAAGGGAGAGCGAGCATGGCGCATGAACGGGATACGTGGATGGCCGACAGGCCGAACATGCCTGGTTATGGAATTCAGCCGGCGGAAGGCGGCGCCGGCCTGCTGCCTTGGTCGCAGCTGTCGGCGTGGTTCGCCAAGGCTCACAATTACTGGGTGGCGGTCGCCACGCCGGATCAGCGGCCTCATGCGACCCCCGTCTGGGGTTTGTGGCATGGCGAGCAGTTCTACTTTTCGGTGGGGGATGACTCCCGCAAAGGCATCAGTCTACGAGCCAACCCTGCGATTGTTGTCCATCTGGAAAGTGGGGACGAGGTTGCCATCCTCGAAGGGACCGTTGACTTGATCGAAGACGAGACGTTAATGGCGATCCTGAACGACGCATATCAGGAGAAGTATGGCTTCGGCATGCAGACGAGCCCGGTTTACGTCGTCAAAGCGACCAAGGGTTATGTATGGCGCGAGGCAGACTTCCCCAGCAGCGCAACCCGCTTCACGCTGGGCGATCCGGAGGAGGCGTAGAAGTGGATCCGGTAGATTACAAGGTGGGAGGCGAGTTCAACCTCGACCAGGTGCTTGCGCTGTACCAAAGGTCAACCTTGGCCGAGCGGCGACCGGTCGAAGACCGGGCGTGCCTGGCGCAAATGATGGAGCAAGCCAACTTGATTGTCACGGCCTGGCAGGGTGACCGGCTGGTGGGGATCGCACGCACTATGACCGACTTCTGCTACGTCGCCTACCTGGCCGACCTGGCGGTGGACGCCGAAATTCAGCGCCGGGGAGTGGGTCTGGGTCTCATGATTGCCACCCGCAGCCAACTGGGGCCGGGGGCCACGATCGTATTGCTGGCGGCGCCGGCGGCCGAAGGCTACTATCCCCACGTCGGCTTCCGCCATCACCCACAGGCCTGGGTGCTGCGCCCGGAGGACGTGCTGGCGAACGAAGGATGACCTATTCTCAGGCCGGCGCCCTGCCGTGCAGCCGGCGGCGGGCGCAAGCGGAACCATTCCGATGAAGATCGCCTGTGAACATGTCCATTGGATGGGAACGCGCCACATTGGGTCATCCGGGTTGCAGGGGTGAGGGATGTCAACTCCGGGATCTAGTCTATTGTCTCAATCCAGGGAGATGGCCAAGGCTGCCAACCAGCTGGCCTGGGCGCTGCTCGAGCAGCAAGACCGGACGGAATCCGAGACGCAGGAGATGATGCATGCGGCCCACGCCTCTTACTACCTGTGGGGCAAGGTCGATCAGGGTGCGCCGCTGCAGCGGGGCGCCCGGCTTTTGAGCCGCGCCTACCTGATGGCTGGCCAGCATCCGCTGGCGTTGGCATATGCTCGCCAATGTCTGGCCAGGACCGAAACCGATCCGGGTCCATTGGCCGATTTCGACTTTTTCTACGCTCAGGAAGGGATGGCGCGGGCGCTGGCCGCCGTCGGCGAAGTCGAGCAGGCTCGCCATTACCTGGCCCGGGCCCGCGAATGGGCTACTAAGATCGCCGATGATGAAGATCGGGCGATTGTTGAGGGCGACCTAACGGCCGAACCGTGGTTTGGTCTCAGGCTGGAATCGAAATAAAAACATCCGAAACGGAGGGCTAGCATGCCGGTGCTGGTAATCGAAGAGGTGGTCTTGGCCGGGGAAGGGCGGGCCGGGTCGCCCGGGGAATACGCTCGGGCTGCAGCGGCCGTGCTGGGCAGCGAGCCCGGCCACACCTGGATCAGGCGCCGATCTCTGCCGCTCGAGGACTACGCCGAAAACGAGGGTGGCCCGCCGCCGGGGGTTGTTCCGGTCTTTGTCGAAGTCCTGCTCGCCGACCTGCCGCCAGCCTCCGAATTGGCGCCAATGGCCGAGCGTCTGGCGTCGGTCCTGGCCGCAGTCTGTCAGCGGCCGGCCGAGCATATCCATATAGTCTTCCAGCCTGCCGGCCGGGGCCGGGTGGCCTTTGGCGGTCGGTTGGTGGCTGATGGTTAGCCAGTTGATCTGGCGATCAGGTTGGCGATCAGGTTGGTAATCCCAAGCAGGTCGAGCGCCGAAACCGTCACCACCAACAGCAAGACGCGCCGCACCCAGGGGCTGCCTCGCTGGATGGCCGTCCGAGCTCCAACCCAGGCGCCAAGCATGTTGCCCAGGCTGAGCAGCAGGCCGATCCCCCACAGCACTTGATCATTGCGCACGAACACCAGCAGGGCGCTGGCCGTGAAGATCAGGATGATCAACAACTTGACGGCGTTGGCCCGAACCAGGTCATAGCCAATGCCCAGCACCAGGGCGGCCAGCAGGAAGATGCCAACGCCGGCTTGGATGAAGCCTCCATACACGCCGATGGCGAAGAGAATCAGTACCTGCCACCAGTTGGGGCGTCCCTGGAGCCGCTCGTGCTCGCCATGCAGCCAACGCTGCGGCCGCACCAGCAGCACGATCAGCATGACGACCATCAAACCACCGATCGTCCGCTCCATCGTGGCTTCGTCGAGATTGACGGCGATCTGGGCGCCAACAATCGAACCAGCGATGGCCGGCAGCGACAGCCAGACGGCGCCGCGCACATCCAGCGTTTGGGATTGACGGAAGGTTCCAACCCCCACTACGTTTTGCAGCAAGATGCCAACTCTGTTCGTGCCGTTGGCGACGGTCGCCGGCAAACCCATCCAAATTAGCACTGGCAGCGTGACCAGTGAACCACTGCCGGCCAAGATGTTAATGAAGCCAGCGACGAAACCAGCGGCGATGATTGCAGGGTAGAAGTACCAGGCCACAACTGCCTCCCTATGCGGCTACCATGCTAGTTGGACATCCGGAATCCAACAAGCGACTTAAATCATCTTGCCGTCGTGGCCCGGCCCTAGCACAATAGGGGCACAAGAATGAAGTTTCCCGGCAAGTTGGACCCACCGTCAAGGGTGGGCGTGCCCAGCCGTTGGCACGCGGAGGTGATCTGGATGGCGCAGTACGGTTCTTGGGTGTTCATCCTGGCCCTCTTCATCTATGACTTCCTGATCCAGGGTCCGTCCAGGTATTCATTTCGCCGAGCAGTGATCGTGGATAACTGGACTCGTCTGGCCGATGCCCTGCTCGACTTCCTGGCGTACCTGGCCTGGCAGATCCTGCCGATCATCTTTGTCGCCAGCGACTGGATTGACGTGTGGAATTACCGTCTGCCGGCGCCAGCGGTACTGGTCGGGGGCGTCTTGCTGGCGGCCTCCCTTTTCGTCCTGTGGCGCGCCTACCGCGATCTGGGCGCCAACTGGTCGCCAAAGCTGGATGTGCGCCAGGAGCAGCAGTTGGTGACAACAGGCATCTACGCCAGAATCCGCCACCCGATCTACGCCGGGATGTTCCTGTGGGCCATTGCCCAGCCGCTCCTCATCTGGAACTGGCTGGCGGGGCCGGCGTTCGGTCTTGTCTTCCTGCCCCTCTATGTCACCCGGATGCCGCGGGAGGAGCAAATGATGCTTGAGCATTTCGGTGACGAGTACCGGCAGTACATGCTCACGAGCGGCCGCCTGCTGCCACGGAGGCCGGGCAATGTTGAGCCGGGCTCAGTCTCCTGACGACGATCAGATTCCCGCGGGCGGCTCAATAGCGCAGCGAGGTGGACATGGGTGTTGTGGTTGACGAAGGAACCGGCACAGGCTCGGCACCGGCCCGGAGTCGGGGTGTGGCGATTGTGTTGTTCTCCCTGGCCGCGATGCTGCCACTGGCGGCGTTGGGGTTCGCCGGTCGCCTTGACTGGTGGCCCGCCTGGGTTCTGGCGCTGATCCAGGTGGGGGCTGGTGTGCTGGGGCGCTATCTGGTCTGGCGTCGTCACCCCGATCTGCTCCAAGAGCGAATGGCATCGACCAGGGCCAAGGATGCACTCCCCGGCGACCGTATGTTGGCGGGAGCGATCAGCCTACTGGGCCCTGCCGTCGTCTTGGCCGTCGCCGGGTTGGACGAGCGCCTTGGATGGTCCGCCAATGTGCCACTGCCGGTTCAGGGGTTTGGTGCGTTTCTCGTGCTGGCCGGTTATGCCTTTGGCACGTGGGCGATGCGCGCCAACCGATTCTTTTCCGGTGTCGTCCGCCTCCAGGTCGAGCGCGGCCACACCGTGGTCGACGAGGGACCCTACGGCCTGGTTCGGCATCCGGGCTACGCGGCGGCCTTGATCGTCATGATTGGAACGCCGCTCCTGCTCGACTCGCTGTGGGCCCTGGTTCCGTCAATGTTGACCGCAGCGTTGGTTGTGTGGCGGACGTCTCGAGAAGACCCCTTCTTACAGGCGAACTTGCCGGGCTACCCGGCCTACCGCCAGCGCACGCCCTACCGGCTCGTGCCCCGGGTTTGGTAGCCGCTGTCCGTCCGATTGACGCGGAGCAGGCTTAGTGACCAAAGTCGAAGACTTTCGGCGGATCCTGTCCGAGCTGGAGGATTGGGAAGCATATCTACAGGCAGAGAGCCGTCTGCCGGGGCCGCGCGGCAATCTGGAGCTGGCCCGGGCAGTTGCAATGGAAGCGTCGGACGAACGAATTTGGGCATTGGCGGCGCGCGTTGGCGAGCAGTCGCCTGAGAACACGCCGCAGGTTTTTGTTGCGTTCTGTGGTGTCCTCG
>DASWJQ010000133.1:0-5235 GCA_036397095.1 Anaerolineales bacterium | reverse complement strand
CCGGCCTCGACTTCATAGTCAATCGTCTGGCAGGCAGCCCGGGTGGCTTCGGCCGCTGGCAGCGTAGCCGTTGGTTCGTCCGTAGGGGTGGCCGTTGGGTGCGGGATCTGCAGTGTCTGGCCGGTCGACAGCAGACAGGTTGTTGCCAACTGGTTCAACTGGATGATCGATTGGATGGACACTCCATAGAAAGCGGCGATTTGAAGGCAGGTCTCGCCCTCACCAACCCGGTGGCTCAGCGGAGTTGGCGTCGGCAGCGGCGTATGGGTGGCCGTCGGTTGCGGCGAGACGGTGGCTGTTGGCGAGACCGAAGGTGTGACCGTTATCGTCGGTTCCTCATCGCCGGTGCCGGCGCCGGTCATCTGGACGGCGGCGAAGGTCACACCGGCAGACAGCAAGGCGAATACCAGCAGCAAGGCGATCGCCAACGGCAGGGGCAGTGTGACGGCGCGGGAACGGCTTGAAGCGCTGCCGCCCCGCGGTTTGAGTTCGGTGCCGCAAACGGTGCAGCGGCTGGCACCGGGAGAGACCCGGGTGCCGCATCGGGGACAGACGCCGCTGTTTCTGGTTGAGGTCGAGGGGGAATCGGTCATGGTGTTGTTGGCTCGCTTGGACAGAGCCGCCGCATTATACCAATCCCGGACCGGCCAACGCCAAATCCGGGGCGATGGCCTGCATCGAAGTCAGGACGTGCTCGACGTGCTGCCACAGCTCAACGCCCAGGTCGTCGGCACCGGCCGCCACCTCGTCACGGTTGACGCCGGCAGCAAAACTCAGATCCTTCCACTTCTTGCGGACGGAGGACAACTTAACCTCGCGCAGGTCGCGGCTGGGGCGGACGAGCGCCACCGCCACCAGCAGCCCGGTGATTTCGTCGCAGGCGTAGAGCGCCTTGGCCATCAGTGATTGACGCGGAACGCCGGTGTGGTCGGCGTGGCTCAGGATGCAGGCCACGATTTCCTCCGCTACGCCTCGCTGGCGCAGGATCGGGGCACCATCCTGCGGGTGCTGGTCCAGGGTCGGGTGGATTTCCCAGTCGAAGTCATGCAGCAAACCTGCCAGGCCCCAGGGTTCTGGAGCCTGCTGGTACCGAATGGCATAATCGCGCATTGCTGCTTCGACGGCCAGCATGTGCCGGCGCAGGTTGTCGTTGGCCACGTATTCGTGCATCAGTGCCAGGGCGTCGCTACGGTTCAAGGGAAGGGCCGATCATCGGGACTTTGTGGGCACTGGCGCTTCCGTCCGGCGTCAGGTAGGCCTCGACCAATGCAACCAGGGTTGCCGGAATCTCACGCAGCGCCCAATAGCGGGTTCCGCGGTAGCTGCGCAGGTCGGCGGCCAGCCCATCGGCCGCCAGCCCCAGCCCATCGCAGGTGACCAGCGCCCGGGGCAGGTGGTAGCGCTGGGTGACGAGGTAGGCCGAGTCGATCGCAAACACGTCACGCGCCCGGCGGCATGTCTCCAGGGTGCGTGTGCCTCCCTCATCGAGCACGATTGCTTCGGCGGGCACACCCAAGGCCTGGGCTTCACGCGCCATGGCCAACGGTTCATCGTAGCCGTCCCGTTTGGTGCCGCTCATCAGCAGTTGGCGCACCAGACCCAGGTGGTAGAGCTGGGCGGCGGCCCCCACTCGGTCGCTGAGCACGACCGTCGGTTGGCCGTTACGTCGCAAACCGGCGCCGAACACGATGGCATAGGGCCGCTCGCCCTCGGGCGGTTGCTCCAAGGAGTAGATCCGGGGTGCCAAACTCCAGCCCAAGATCCAGCGTGGCAATGCCAGAAGACCGGCCAATAGGCCGGTCAACAGTGCCAGGCGCAACAGGGTTCCACCCAGTCTCGAAAGCACGCCGGCGATTGTACCAGAGCCAGCCGGACGGAAGCCGACGGGCCACCAACGTTCTATCGACGGCTTGACATGGATGGTTCCCAACCCTATACTTACACCAATGGGATTGATTATATGAATAGAAGGAATGCGCTGGCGTGACGATTGAACTGAACTCGGAACTTCTTTCCTACCTGGCGGACAATGGCTGCCAACGCGGGGATCGCCTACCGACCATTCCCGAACTGGCCCAAACGCTGGGCATCAGCAGTGGCAAGCTGCGTGAGCAGCTGGAGGTCGCCCGCGAGATGGGTTTGGTCGAGGTGCGCCCCAAGACCGGGATTCGCCTCAAGGGCTACGACTTCTTTCCCATGCTCCGGGCCAACCTGCTGTTTGGCCTGGCGATGGATTCATCATTGTTCGAGCAGTACAGCATGCTGCGCAACCACGTCGAGGCGGCCTTCTTCCACCGGGCGGTCGCCAGCCTCGAACCAGCCGATGTCCAAGAGCTGCGGGCCCTGGTCGAGCAGGCGTGGGACAAGCTCCAAGGAGCGCCGGTGCAGATACCCCACGACGAACACCGCCAGCTGCACCTGACGATCTACAAACGGCTTGATAACCTATACGTTCAGGGTTTGCTCAAAGCTTATTGGGAAGCCTATGAGGCGGTGGGCCTCGACTTGTATACCGACTATAGCTACCTGGAGCAGGTATGGACCTACCATCAACAGATGGTGGAAGCCATCGCCGCCGGGGAGCTGGACACGGCGCACCATTTGCTGGTTGAGCACACTGAATTGATCCACCGCCGCCCGGGATCGAATGAGCATTCCGCCACGGCTGCACAGGCCGTTGGCGCCGCAAGGAGTTGAGGCATATGTCAGATGCAGTTGCCGTCCGGGAACAAGCGAGCCAAGCGGAACCGCGCCAACCGATCGTCAACGATCTTTCGATCGTGGTGGCGACGGTCAATGGCACCGGTAGCCAGACGTCGAACTTGGCCATGATCCGCGCATTGTTCCGCATGGGGATCCCGGTCAGCGGCAAGAACCTGTTCCCCTCGAACATTCAGGGCCTGCCGACCTGGTTCACAATCCGCGCCAGTGCCGACGGGTACACCGCCCGGCGGGAGACAACGGAAGTGCTGGTGGCCATGAATGAGACCACCTTCCAAGAAGACCTGGCCAACTTGGCGCCCGGCGGCGTGTGCTTTTACCCAATGGCATGGAAGCAATCGCGCGATCGAGATGACGTCACCTACTATCCGATGCCGGTCGACCAATTGCTTAAGGAGTTGGCCCCGCCGCGCGATCTGAAGGATTACGTGGCCAATATGGTCTATGTAGGAGCCGTCGCCCAATTGATGGGCATCGAGCTTGAAGAGATCCGCGGCGCCCTCGATACCCACTTCGGCGGCCGCGAGAAGCCCATCATGATGAATATGGATATGGTGGAGGCGGCCGCCAATTGGACGCGTGAAAATCTGACCAAAGACGATCCCTATCTGCTCAAGCGGGACGACCAGAACCAGGGATTGATCCTGGTCGATGGCAACACCGCCGCCGCGCTTGGCGCAGTCTACGGTGGAGTTGGCTTCGCCGCCTGGTATCCGATTACGCCGGCCTCCAGCCTGGCGGAGGCGCTTAAGCATTACCTGGACGAACTGCGCCAGGAAGATGGCCGGTCAACCTATGCTGTGGTCCAGGCCGAAGATGAGCTGGCGGCCATCGGCATGACCATCGGCGCCGGCTGGGGTGGGGTGCGAGCCATGACCTCGACTTCGGGCCCAGGCATTTCGCTTATGTCCGAGTTCGCCGGATTGGCATTCTTCGCCGAAGTGCCGGTCGTTGTTTGGGACATCCAGCGCATGGGCCCAAGCACCGGCCTGCCCACCCGTACCTCGCAGGGCGACCTGCTCTTCATCCGCCATCTGGGCCATGGGGACACCGAGAACGTTATGCTCCTGCCGGGTTCGGTGGCCGAATGCTTTGAGTTCGGTTGGCGAGCGTTCGATATCGCTGAACGCCTCCAAACCCCCGTGTTCGTGCTGAGTGATCTCGACCTGGGCATGAACTTGTGGATGTCGGAGCACTTTGCCTATCCGGATCAACCGATGGATCGGGGCAAGGTGCTGTCGGATGAAGACCTGGAACGGATCGGCGAATTTGCCCGCTACAAGGATGTCGACGGCGATGGCATTCCATACCGGACGCTGCCCGGCACCAACCATCCTCTGGGAGCCTGGTTCGCCCGCGGCACCGGACACGACGAACGCGCCGTCTATAGTGAGCGTCCCGACGACTGGACAGCCAACATGGAGCGCCTGTTCCGCAAGTTGGACACGGCCAAGGATTTTCTGCCACAGCCTGTTATCGATGACACGGCTGCCTCCGACGTTGGTTTGATAAGCTTCGGATCAACCGAGCCTGCCATCCAAGAAGCTCGCCAGCGACTGGCGGACGAAGGGATGGCAGTAGACCATCTGCGGTTGCGGGCAATCCCCTTCCAGGAGCCGGTCCACGAATTCGTCCGAAACCACCCACGCATCTACGTCGTGGAGATGAATACGACCGGCCAGCTGCGCCAACTGCTTCAAATCGACATGCCGGCCGAGGCGACCCGAATACACAGCCTGACTCTGAACGACGGGTTGCCGTTGACCGCCCGCTGGATCACGGAAGCGCTGCAGCAGGCCGAGGGAGGCTAGGAGATGGCGACACAAACCGTTAACGAGATTGGTCTGGAAAAGGCCGATTACAAGGGACGGCCGACCACGCTTTGCCAGGGTTGCGGCCACAACTCGATCTCCTCTCAGATTATGGCCGCCTGCTATGAACTTTCGCTCAGCCCTGAAGAAGTGATCAAGCTGTCGGGCATCGGCTGCTCGAGCAAGAGCCCGGCATACTTCTTGTCCCGCTCGCATGGCTTCAACAGCCTGCATGGCCGCATGCCGTCGATTGGCACGGGCGCCGTGATGGCCAATCGGAGTCTGAAGGCGATCGGCGTCAGTGGCGATGGCGATACGGCCAGCATCGGCATGGGTCAATTCGTGCACGTGATGCGGCGCAACCCCCCCATGGTGTACATCATTGAGAACAACGGTGTTTATGGCCTGACCAAGGGCCAGTTCTCGGCGACGGCCGACCGCAATCAAGCGATTAAGGGGCAGGGTACCAACCCGTACATGCCGATCGATCTATGCATGCAGGCGCTGGCGGCCAACGCAGGCTTCATCGCCCGTTCGTTCGCCGGCGATCCCAAGCAGGTCAAGGAGCTGATCAAGGCTGCCCTCAGCTTCCGCGGCACGGCTATCCTCGATATCATCAGCCCGTGTGTGACCTTCAACAACCGCGACGAGTCGACAAAAAGCTACGGTTGGGGCAAAGAGCACGAGACTCCCATTCACGATG
>DASWJQ010000132.1:0-27954 GCA_036397095.1 Anaerolineales bacterium | reverse complement strand
TCCCCCGTCCCTGGTGGGGCAGTTCCGGCTACTCGTCCCGGTCTGCGCGCTAACTGCTATTCGGTTGTGTGGGCGGTATAGGACTCGAACCTACGACCTTTGCGATGTCAACGCAACGCTCTAACCAACTGAGCTAACCGCCCCTAGTGCTTCCGCATTATACATCAGGAGCAGCGGCCGGCCCGCGCCCATCAAGCTGCGCCTGGCTGGCGCCAAAAACGCAGCCGCTCCCACCAGCCTTGCGCCGGCGGCAGGGGTGCTTCCGCCAGGGCGGCCTCGGCCGCCAGCCGGCCGGCTTAAAACAGCCGGTCGGGCTGACTGAAGTCCCAGAAGGCGATGCCGGCAGGCGGCACCAGGCGGATCAGCCGCACTTCCAGCTGGCGGGCCTCGGCCCATTCCAGCTCAAGCCGGGTCAGGCTGCGCACCATCATGCTGAAGGCGTTGGTCACGACCGGGATCATGCCCGGCCGGCCAATGGGCGGCGTCGCACGCTGTTGGATCCAAAGGGCCACCATGCGTCTTGCGCCGCGGGCGGCCGCCACCCGCAGCGGTAGATTGGTGCGGACACCTCCATCGACGTAGCGCTGGCCGCCGACCGGCCATGGTGCGAAGTACGGGGGCAGGGCCGTGCTGGCCATGGCACCGTCGATAAGCAGATCGACGTCGTTGTCACCGAAGACCCGCACCTCCTCCGCCTCGACCGAAACGGCGGTCGTGTAGGCACGGATCCCATTCAAGCCGGTCAACTCACCGAAGGTCCGCACGCCCTGCGGGAAATTGGCCAGGAGGAATCGGGCGAAACGGTGACTGGGGAATAGGCTGGGACGATTGAGCACCAGGCGCTGCAGTCCGCTGAGCAGCGAAACCGAGCCCACATCGTGGTCGGTGACCCGGCGCCACAGGGCGGCCATCTCCCGCAGCCCGGCCGGAGTCGGATCGGCCGCCAAGCGGATGGCGTTGAGCGCCCCGGCTGAGGTGCCAACGATCATTTTGGGCCGCAGGCCGGCCCCGAGCAGCACTTCGAGCGCGCCAACCTGCAGGGCACCATAGTTGCCGCCACCGCTCAGAACCACGGCTTCCACCGTTCACTCCCTTCGATCTGGCAGGTGACACATGTCACCCATGGATTCTAACGCCGCCACCTGATAACTCCTGTCGTCCGATGATAGAATGCCGACATGGAAGATCCCAACTTGGCGCCTGAGCCCGAGGCGCAAACCCTTGAGCCGGTAAGCGAAGACAATTCGCCGTCGTCCGGCGATCAGTTCGTCGCTTTCCGCCGGAGCTACCTGTACGCCGCGTTGTTGCCGGTTGCATTTGTCACCGGCCTGGCGGCGGGTTTTCTGGCGTGGGGACGCAACCAGCCGGTGGCGGCGAGCGTCGCCCTGCCCGCAGCTGCCGCCGCGGACGAACGCGTCGAGGTTGATCTGGACGACGATCCCGCGCTGGGACCTGTCGATGCGCCCATCACGATTGTCGAGTTCAGCGACTTCAACTGCCCCTATTGCCAGCGCTTCCACCAGATCACTTTCCAGTCGCTGCTCGAGAGCTACCCCGACCAGATTCGCTTTGTATACCGCGATTACCCGATCACCAGCCAGGAGTCATTCATCGCCGCCCAGGCGGCCGAGTGCGCCAATGCGCAGGGCGAATACTGGGCTTACCATGACCTGCTCTTCTCGGGTCAATATGAGCTGGGGGCAACAGCCTACCGGTTGTACGCCGAGCAAGCCAACCTGGATGCGGACGCACTTCAGGTCTGCATCGACGAAGGGCGCTACGCCGAAGAAGTACAAGCCGATGCTCGCTACGCCGCCAGCCTGGGCGTATCCGGCACCCCGACTTTCTTTATCAACGGCATCCCCCTGGTCGGCGCACAGCCCCTGAGCCGCTTCACCCAGGTTATCGACGAAGAGCTGAACTAGCAGGCCAAGTGCCGAACTAGCTCACCTGGCCGCTCGGAACGCCGAGCGGCCTTTCTGATTCGGCCGGCGTATTGCGCCCGGCAGCCGGCGGATCATTGGCTTGCAGGAACGCAACCAGCAGTTGGTTGAAGATGTCGGGAGCATCGATCGGCGTGGCATGTCCCGAGCCCGGCACCGGCGCCCAAGCCGCATTGGGCAGCTGACGGAACAGCCGGAGTTTGGCACTGCGCGGCACGATTTGGTCCTGGAGCCCAGCAACCACCAGCGTGGGCGCCTCCACCCGGGCCAACCGGTCTGCGGCGTCAAAGCGGGCGATGGCCCACAAGCTGTGCAGGTAGTCCTGGCGCCGCATCGCGCCGATTCGGCGGGCCGCCAGGCGACGAAGCTCGCGCTGCCCGCGGTGGGGGAAGACCGTTCTGGCTACCCAGCGGCCGAGCCAGTCCATCCGGCCGGCCACCAGCAGCGCCAGTCGCACCAGACCGCCGGCACCGCCACGCCAGCCGACCTTGAGACCGGCGAAGCCATTGACTAGTACGAGCGAGCGAACCAGATCGGGACGATCGAGCGTCAATTGCAGCCCGGCCGCCGCCCCCAGCGATAATCCCACAATGTGACAGGGGCTCGTGGTCTTTCGCTCGAGCAATCTGGCCACGTCGGCGGCAATAGCGTCCATCCGGTACCATCCACGGACCGGAGGCGAGTGGCCATGGCCGCGCAGATCCACCGCAAGCACCGGCCAGCGCGCCACCAGGGCCGGCAGCTGCAGCTGCCAATCGGCGGCGCTCGATCCCAACCCGTGGAGCAGGACGACTGCCGGCCTGCCGCCAGTTTCCGCCGGGTAATCGAGGTGAGCCAATTCAACCGTCATCGAACCAACCTGACAATCGTTGCCTATCCTTTTCACAAACGGCGGGCGATCTGGTTATACATTACACAAGAAGCGCAACATTCGGAGCGGAGACCGCCGGGCATCATGCCGACCTTTGACGAGTTGATCGACCGCCACCACGACGAAATCTACCGCTACCTGTGGCGCCTGAGCTGGTCTCCCTCCGGGAACGATCCAGCGGATACAGCTGAGGATCTGACTCAGGATACATTTCTGCGGGCGTACCGGGCGTTCGGCCGGCTGCGTCCCGACAGCAATCACCGTGCCTGGCTTTACAAGATTGCCACCAACCTTGCCCGCAACGCGTGGCGCAAGCGACGCTGGTCTGAACCCAGGCAAGACATCGGAGACGAGTCTGTCGCCGAGCTCGGCGGTCTGGAGGAGTTGCTGCTCAACCGGCAGCAGCGGGCGGCGCTCCAGGCCGAGCTCGACCGACTCCCGCTCAAGCAGCGGGCGGCGGTCACACTGCGCTACCTGCACCAACTTGACTACGTCGACATCGCCGCCATTCTGTCGTGCTCGCTCGACAGCGCCCGCGCCAACGCCTCGTGGGGTGTGCGCCGGCTGCGCCAGACGCTCGACGCCAAGGAGTTTTCCCTATGACCCGGCAACCTTCGCAACTTCCCACCGCCGTACACCAGCTGTTCGTTCAATTGATCCCGGAGCCGCCTGCGGCCGACCTCGGCCGCTCACGCCAACGGTTGCTCACCTGGTACCAGGCCGAAGCGCCCGCCATCGCCTGGTGCGAGATGGCGACGCCGATTGGTCCACTTTTCCTGGCAGCCGGACCGGCTGGTTTGCAGCGAATCAGCTTTGCCGACTCGCAAGCCGACTTCTTGGGTGAGTTTGAACCCTCGACTCGCCTGGTGCATGATCCGGACGGATTAGCGCCGTACCTCGACCAACTGCGCAGCTACTTCGGCGGCCAGCGGCGGACTTTCAGCCTGCGGCTCGACATGTCCAGCCTGACCGACTTTCAGCGGGCCGTGCTGCGAGCGGCCGCCGAGATCCCGGCGGGCCAGGTCCAGAGCTACGCGCAAATCGCCCGCCGCTTGCGCAAGCCCAAGGCGGCGCGAGCCGTCGGCCAGGCACTGCGGAGCAACCCACTACCGATCGTGCTGCCCTGCCATCGGGTGATCACCAGCGACGGCCGGCTTGGCGGTTATGCCGGCGGGCTTAAACGCAAGCGAGCCCTGCTCACGTTGGAAGGGGCCCTATTCGCGTGATCCGCCCCGTTGGGGGCAGGCCAGACGACAATGGAGTTCATGGGCGCCCGCCTCCCGGCGACGCTCGCCTACCTGCTTCTTCAGCCATACCAGGGTCAGCCCGAGAGTGGCCAGGCGCCCCAGACGCTTGCTCGCGAAACACCCTACTTCTTTGAACTCGACCTGGCATTTGCCGGGCTCCCCCCGTTTGGTGTGCAGGTTGAAGGCGTCCCGGTGGAAATTCAGCGCCAGGTGGTTGACAACCAGGTCCTGGTGGCCGAATGGCTCTCCGCCCTGCCCGACCTGCTCGCGCCCGCCACGGTTGACCTCAAGCGCCGGATTTGCGCCGGCCTGCGCCAGCAACTCCTATCGTCACCCGATTCCGGCCAGCACCTCTGGGAGGAATACAGCGTCCTCATGGTCAATGTCGCCGGCTCAACCCCGGATCAGTTTGTCGATGAACATGCTGGTTGGATTGTCCGCTTGATCCGCTCCATTGAGAAATCAATGGACCCGGCCCGCCGGGATCTCAGCGGCCGCTCGTCTGCTGCGCCACCGGGCCCGCTACTCACAATCCGATCTCACCGTCATCGACTGGGAAGGTGCCCTCATCATCGCCGAAGCCGGCGACTTTCAGTCCGACCTGGAACTGCTCAAGATCGGCAACTACCAGTAGCTGCGTTATCGGATGCTCGACCGTCAGATCGAGCGCGGCCTGGCTGGATTGCGCCAGGATTTGACCACCCGCCGGCGCCGGCTGCGCCGGCCTCGGATCGCTCCCCCGCAAATCGTCGTACAGCGCCTGTCGCTGTTGCTCGACTTCGAATGCCTCGACCACTCCTTGCTCCTGATCGGCGACTGGTACAGCGCGGATGTCTACCGGCTGATTGTCGAAGCCTTCTATTTGCAGGCCTGGAAAGAGTTGGTGCAGGATAAATTGGCGAGCCTGGTAGCCATCGAAGAGACCATCCGCAACCGGATCGCTATCAGCTGGGGCCGGGTTTTCGACGTCGCCCAACTGGTGGGATGGATGGTGCTCTTGGTAGGCTATGTTATTCTTTTCGTATTGGAGCTATAGACTGCCAACCTCGGCTACAGCGCGCTCCGACAGCCCCAATAAGCCGGAACAAACACCCCCAACCGACAAAGGATGGCACCAGGGAAAGCTTTCGTTTGAGCAAGCGCGCCCTTGGAACATGCCTGCTCATTCTCGTACCGCTGCTCGTCACCGCCTGCGGCGGCGACCCGGCCCTCCGAACCAGATACTGCTGAGGAACCCACCGAGCCGATGGCCGACGAACCGACCTCCGCACCGGAGGCGAGTGGGCCCCTGCTTGTGCTAGAGTGGTCGGGCTACGAAGCCACGGAGTACCCTCAGTTTTTCCAGCCATTCGCCGATGCCTATGAAGGCCGTATGGATGAAGTCATTGAGTACAGCTTCTTCGCCGAAGACGCTGAGGCCTACACCAAGTTACAAAGCGGGTTTGAAGCCGACGTGCTCCATCCCTGCAACTCCTGGTGGTCGCTCTACGTCGACAGCGGGCTGGTCCAACCGATCGACACCGCTCGCCTGAGCAATTGGGACGGTGTTCACCCGGACCTGGCCGCCATGGGTCAGTTCAGTGGCGAGCAGTACTTCGTCCCCTGGGAATGGGGCTACGACTCGATCATTGTGCGTAATGACCTGGTGACCGAGATGCCGACCGCGTGGGCCGACCTGTGGAACGACGCCTACGCCGGCCATGTCTCGATCTGGGACAACGCCGAAACAGCCTTTGTCATGACGGCGCTGGCCCAGGGTCTTGATCCCTGGAACACAACGGCCGAAGAGCAGGAGCAGATCAAGCAGGCCCTGATCGAACTCAAAGCCAACGTGTTGACCTACTGGTCCGACTACACCGAGTCCTACGAATTGCCGACGACAGGTGACGTTTGGCTGCTGGCTAACGCCTGGCAGGACGCCTATGCCTATATCGAATCGGAAGGCTACGACGTTTCCTACCTGCAGCCCGAAGAGGGCCGGTTGGGCTGGGTGTGCGGCTACGCCATCTCCAGCACTTCCAACAACCTGGACCTGGCCTACGAGTTGCTTGACGCCGCCATCGCCCCTGAGTCGATGGCCGCACTTGGCAACGAGTACTGGTACGGGTTTTCCAACATGGACGCCCTGCCGATGGTCGATGAGTACGTCGTCGACTTCATGAACCTCGATGAGGTCGATACCCTGACCGATCGGACCGTGTTCTATCGGCCGCTATCGGAAGAACAACGGTCGATGATGAGTTCCATCTGGGACGAGGTCAAGGCCGCCCCGTAGACCCTTTGGCAAGAGGAAGGGCGAGTGCGGTGGAAGCATCGCACTCGCCCTTCTTTGGAATATGGAGAGTTCATTGACCCGACGTCGCCTTGCCATCTTGATGGCGCCACCCAGCTTGTGGCTCGCGCTGCTGCTGGTGATGCCCGTCGTCACGATGGTGCTGTTTACCTTCCGCGCCGGCAGCTTTGGCCAGGCTGCCCAGCAGTTCACGCTGAACAACTACGCCGCCTTCCTGCAGAATCAGCCGTTTCAGTCGCTGCTGGCCCGCTCCGCTGGCGTGGCCGCCATCGTCGCTTTGCTGTCGGTCGTGTTGGCCTACCCCGTTGCCTACTACCTGTCCTTCAGCGCCGGCAGCCGGCGCTTCACCCTGCTGACCCTCATCATCATCCCGGCCTGGACCAGCTACTTGCTGCGGGTGCTAGCCTGGAAGATCATCCTGGGATCGGGTGGGGTGCTCAACACCGTGTTGGCCAGCTTGGGCTTGGCCGCTGATTTGGGCTCGCTGTTTCTGTACAACCGCACTGCGGTCATTATTACGCTGGTGTACACCTGGATACCGTTTGTGGCTTTGCCAATCTATGCCGCCCTCGAACGCAACGAGCCCAGTCTGCTCGAGGCGGCGCGCGATTTGGGTGCCCGACCGTGGAACGCGTTCCTGCGGGTCACCCTGCCGCTCAGCCTGCCGGGGGTGATCGCCGGCTTCTTATTTGTGTTCATTCCGACCGTCGGCGAATATGTCACCCCGGCGCTGGTCGGCGGGCCGCGCGGCATCATGTATGGCAACTTGGTGCAGGACCAATTCCTCAACGCCCTCAACTGGCCGATGGGATCGGTCATGAGCCTGGCGATGCTGCTGGGCGTCCTGCTTCCGATCCTGCTGTTCAGCCGCTTTGTCCGGCTGACCGAGTTGGCCGGGCTGTAGCCGATGTTGCGTCGCGTGCCCTGGGGCGGGCTCTACTTCCTGGTCTTGACCGCCTTCCTGTATGCGCCCATTCTGCTGTTGATCGTGTTCTCGTTCAACGACTCGATTCTGCTGACCTTCCCGCTGCGCGGCTTCACGCTGCGCTGGTACCAAGCCCTGTTTGAAGCCGACGCCCTGTTGGGTTCGGTCGTCAACAGCCTGATGGTGGGCGTGGCCTCGTCCCTGGTGGCGACGGTCTTGGGCACGATGGCGGCCATCGGCGTGGTTCGCTTCCGCTTCCCCGGCCGCGATGCGTTCCTGGCTTTGGCCGGCGTGCCCCTGGTCATCCCGGCGATCGTGCTGGGCGTCGCCCTCTTGATCCTGTTCCGCCAGTTGGTCGATGTGCAGTTGTCGCTGTGGACGATCGGGTTGGGCCATGTCGTCATCAACATTCCGATTGCGATGCTCATCGTGGCCTCGCGCTTGATCGGCTTCGAAGACAACCTGGAAGAAGCGGCGATGGACCTGGGGGCCGGCTTCTGGGAAACCCAATGGCGGGTAACTCTGCCCATGAGCCTGCCGGCCTTGCTGGCGGCCTTTCTCACCTGCTTTACCACTTCCTTTGACGAGTACGCCATGAGCGTCTTTCTGGCAGGGACCGATCCGACCTTGCCGATTTACCTGTATTCGCAGCTGCGCTTCCCGCGGCGGCTGCCCCATGTGGTAACCCTGACCGCCGTTCTGATGACTCTGTCGATCGGGGTCCTATTCGTCGCCGAGTGGCTGCGGCGCAGCGGCGAAAGAACGTCTACCGCACCGGAGGTGACGGCATGAACGATCCGGCGGTTGAACTGCTCGGCGTCAGCAAGTGGTTTGGCGGCGAACAAAACCCTGATGATCGCGTGGTGGCCGTGAACTCGATCGATTTGACTCTGCGGCGTGGAGAGTTCTTCACGCTGCTGGGCCCGAGTGGCTGTGGCAAGACAACCACCCTGCGCATTGTGGCCGGCTTTGAGGATCCGAGCGAAGGCCAGCTCATGATCCAGGGCAAGCCGATGAACGATGTGCCGGCCAATCGCCGACCGGTCAATATGGTTTTCCAGAACTATGCGTTGTTTCCGCACCTGTCGGTTGTCGACAATGTCGGCTTTGGCCTGGCGGTGAAGCGCGTACCCGCAGCCGAGCGAAGCCGGCTTGTGGCCGAGGCGATGGCGCTGGTGCAGTTGGATGGCTATGAGAAACGACGGCCCTCTCAGCTCTCCGGCGGCCAGCAACAGCGAGTCGCCTTGGCCCGTGCCCTCGTCAACCGACCCGCCGTGTTGCTGCTCGACGAGCCGCTGGGGGCGCTGGACCTCAAACTACGCAAAGCGATGCAGCTCGAATTGAAGCACCTGCAAGAACAGGTCGGCATCACTTTTCTGTATGTGACCCACGATCAGGATGAGGCGCTGACGATGTCGGATCGCATCGCCGTCATGCGCGGCGGCGATGTGCTGCAAATCGGCACGCCGGCTGAGATCTACGAGCGACCGGCTGACCGCTTTGTCGCCGACTTCATCGGCGAGTCGACTTTCCTGGAGACAACGGTGGAGGGCGTCCAGGACAACCATCTGGTGGTCCGGCTGGGGGAAACCCGCATGGGCGCCCGGGTCAACGGCGGCCGCCTGCAACCGGGAGAGCAAGTCACCCTGGCGCTGCGGCCCGAGCGGATCTCTGTGGCGTCGGCCAAAGGCGCCGGGTCCAACGGGCTGGCGGGCTCGGTCAATGAGGTGGTCTACCTTGGCACCGATATCCGTTATGTCGTAGGCCTGGCCGACGGTCAGCGGGCCACTGCTCGCGTGCAAAACGCCCGCGGCCAGCAGTCAACCTCGCTCAAAGTTGGGGATGCCGTGCGTCTCGTCTGGGACCCGGAAGATGCGCTGCCGCTGCCCGATCCTCCCGAGGGTCCGTCTCAGGGGTAAAACGACTTGAGGTCGGCCGTCGGCAAGGTGATGAAGCCTTCCTCCCGATCCCCAACCTGCACCACACGCTCTGTCGCCGTCCCGACCAGCAACGCGGTGTAGGCGGCCAGCAGCGCATCGAGGTGCTCTTCGGGGAACACGTCACGCAGCGGCAGTTCCCCACGCAGCAGGTGGTGGCGCGTGATTTCCTCCAGGCTGCGCATCGGGTTGGGCAGGTCAACCCCTTCCAAGAACAAGACCAACTGACGCTGCAAGCGGCCCTCGAGGCTGTCCTTGGGGAATGGCTGGCGCTTGAGCAGCACACTGTAGCCGGCATGGGGCTGCACCTCGAGCATCAACTGGCGCGCCGGCCTGCCCCCGACTCGAAACGCCTGATACCCCATTTGTTCCAGTCGGCCGTACAGGCGGTAGCCGTTTTCGAGCCAGTCCTTGGCAATCCGTTCGAGCGTGGCTGTGTTAACCAAACGGATGTTTCGCCGGCGCAGTTCGTATTCGGCCAACCGCCAATTGCGGTAGGTCTTGCCATCGGTCGGGAGATCGAATTGGCTGCGAACCTCCGGCTGCGCCAACAGACCCAGGCTGGGCCGCTGCGGCGAGTCAACCGCCACGATCGCCGCGTCCTGGCCTCCAATGAAGGCCAGCACTTCTTCCATATCCCCCTCGCCCCGGGCTACCAGCCTGAGTTCGATATCGAGCGCCGCATACTGCAGCGGCCGGCCGCCCGAAGACGGATTGACACCGATGTAGATGGCTTCTGTGTAGAACATGGGGGCTCCTTTGGCGGCGAGGCTTAGCCGTCGGACGTCAACGTCGCCGGACTGGAAGCCAGACTCTCGGCCAGTTCGCTCCAGGCCGCTTCATCGGTATGGTACGGCGCCAGCCACGGCCGCTCTTCGGCCGCTTGCAGGGCCGAGGCGACGGCCACTTGCTGGCACAGCAGAAAGGCGACGTACACCCAGCGAGTCCGGTGTCGGCCCAGGGGTGAGTGGATCAGGACAGATCTTCCCCGGTCGACTTGCGCTTGCACGAAGCTGCCTGCCAACCGGCGGCACTGGGTATCCGCCTGGCTCTCGTCGCCGATGTCGAGCCACAGAAACGCGGCGGGCGCGCCCCCCTCGAAAGGGGCTGGCGTGTACGGCCGCAAGTGTACGACCGCTTCGATCATCGTTTGGTCGTGGAAGGCAGCCCAGGTCGCCGGGATGTGGCTGCCGCCGGCCGCAAAGATCCGATCATGGACCCAGGTCATGTTCTGTTCCCGACGGCCAAGTCGCCGCTGTCAGCGGACGTGCAGGCCGATTATACGTCCGGCTTTTGACGCTGGCGAATGCCGGCGCTATACTGAAATCGGTAGCCTTGCAACCTGCCCGCACGATGCGCAGGGCCTGTCTATTCCAATCGGTTGACCCCAATGGAGGCGCAGCTTCATGGCCGCGGACGACCTGTTCAGACTGACGTATGCCACCATGTACGACCCGCCCGAAGACCTGCATGACCGCTATGAGGCGGCTCTGGCCGATTTGAAGGCCAACCTGGGCCAGAACCACGGCATGCTCATCAACGGCCAGGACGTGCTGGCCGATGAGACCTTTGAGGACCGCTCGCCAATCAACACCAACTGGCTGCTAGGCACGTTTCAGCAGGGCGACCGGCAGCACGCCCAACAGGCGTTGGCGGCCGCCCGCAAGGCCTTCCCTATCTGGTCAGGAATGAGCTGGCAGGAGCGGGTCGGCCTGATGCGCAAGGCGGCCGACGAAATCAACCGCCGCATCTTCGAATTTAGCGCCGTCATCTCGATGGAAGTCGGCAAGAACCGGATGGAAGCACTCGGCGACGCCGCCGAGGCCGCCGATCTGATCCGTTACGCCTGCGACCAGATGGAAGCCAACAACGGCTACCTCGTCAAGATGGGCAAGGATCCACTCGTCGGCTACGACGCCACCAACCACTCGCTGCTCCGACCCTACGGTGTCTGGTTGGTCATCAGTCCCTTCAACTTCCCGGCGGCACTGACCGGTGGCCCGGCCGGTGCGGCCCTGGTCGCCGGCAACACCATTGTCATGAAGCCGGCCAGTGACACGCCGTGGACCACCCGCCTGCTGGCCGAGTGCTTCCGCGACGCAGGACTGCCGGATGGCGCCTTCAACTATGTCACGGGTCCTGGCCGCACCCTGGGCGAAGAACTGACGAGCAGCGACCAGGTGGATGGCATCACCTTCACCGGCTCCTACGATGTTGGCATGCACATTTTTCGCATCTTTGCCGCCGGCACCTACCCGCGGCCAACGATCCTGGAGATGGGCGGCAAGAACCCGTCTATCGTGACCAAGGAAGCCGATCTGGAACGGGCGGTGACCGGCATTGTCCGTTCGGCCTTTGGACTGCAGGGCCAGAAGTGTTCTGCCAACTCGCGCATCTATGTCCAGCGCCCGGTCTACCAGGATTTCGTGGCGCGGGTCACGGCCGCAACGCAGGCGCTCAAGGTGGGAGACCCGACGGAGCGCTCCGTCTTTCTCGGGCCGGTCGTCAACCAGTCGTCCTACGACGACTTCAAGACCTTTGCCGAGGAGTTGTCCGACGCCGGCCGGTTTGCCTTCGGGGGCAAAGTGTTGACCGAGGGTGACTACGCCAACGGCTACTATTGCCAACCGACGATCGCCGTCGATGTGCCCAATGAGCACCGCTTGTGGGCCCACGAAATGTTCCTGCCCATCACGATGATCCGGCCGTTCGATGAGCTGGAGGAGGCGATGCAGCTGGCCAACGACTCGGTCTATGGTCTAACGGCAGGGTTCTATGGCAGCGAAGCACAGGCCGAGTGGTTCTTCGAAAACATCGAGGCCGGCGTGACCTACGCCAACCGCCCCCAAGGCTCGACAACCGGTGCCTGGCCCGGCTTCCAGCCTTTCGGCGGCTGGAAGGGCTCGGGATCCTCGGGCAAGAATGCCGGCGGGCAATACTACCTGCCGCTTTACATGCACGAGCAAATCCACACCATCATCCGCTGACGATGTCCGGCACACATGGCGGCCGGCCCGGCAGGTCGGACTAGTGTTGGCCCGGTTGGGATCGGCCTTGGTGCTGATCGGCATTGTTGTCATGTTGGTCTTCTTGGTGATGGGCACCAGCGGCCAAATGAGCTTGGAACTGCTGGTGACCGGCGCCGCCGTCAGCGCGGTTGGCTTGCTGTTGCGCCGGCGCACCGCCCAGCGAAGACCGAGCCGTCGCTTCGAGACGCTGCGCCGAATGATGGGCGACGACGAACCGGATGTGGAGGCGTGAGTGGTCCGCGGCTTGAGGCGGCCCTGATTCCCTCCGGCGGTCAGACGCTGCTGGGCGGCCTATACCTGGCGAGTGTCCCAGACCCGGCGCCGGCGGTTGCCCTGTTGCACGGGATCCCCGGCCACGAGCTCAACCTGGATCTGGCCCAGAGTTTGCGCGCCGCCGGTCTCCACGTTCTTTACTTCCATTTTCGAGGTTCCTGGGGATCCGGAGGCACCTATCGCCTCGACCAGCTGCTCGACGATGCGCTGGCCGCCGTCGACTGGCTCGGCGGCCAACCGCGGGTCGACCCCACTCGCCTGGGGTTGGTCGGCTTCAGCCTCGGCGGCTGGGTCGCATTGGCGGCGGCCTCGGCCCGGCCCGAGGTACGGGCAACGGTTGCCCTCTCGCCGCTGCTCAACCCGGCCGCCCGGCCGCTGACCACTGACGAGGCCGAGCAGTTTGCCCTGTCGCTTGAAGCGACCACCGCCCAGGAGCTGCAAGCAGGTTGGGATGCCCTGCTGCCCTTCGAGCAGCTGGCACCGGCCCTGCGTGGGCGTCCGATCCTGCTGGTGACCGGTGACCGCGATGCCTTCTTTCCATTGGAGCACTACTTGTCCGCCCCCCAGATCGTTCCCGAACTAGAATGGGTGCGCTTTCCCCGCGCCAACCACGCCTTTTCCGACGTGCGCCCCGGATTGACCCATCTGGTGCGGCAGTGGTTGATGGCCCGCCTGTAGGCGCGGAATGAATAGCCTGTCGGCGCTGGCGCGCTTTGTCTCTGTCGACGTGGAGACGGCCGGACCTGACCCGGCCAACTATCCATTGCTCTCGATCGGCGCCTGCCTGGTGGGCGATCCGGCCGTCACCTTCTATGTCGAACTGCAGCCTGATCGCCAGGCCGCCGAGCCTGAGGCCTTGGCCGTCAGTTGCCTGTCGCTCGAGCGGTTGGCGGCCGAAGGCGAGCCACCGGAGGACGCTTTGCTCGCTTGGTCGGACTGGTTGGCCCAGGTCGTACCATCCGACCTGCCGCCGGTGCTGGTCGCCTTTAACGCACCGTTTGACTGGTTGTTTGTCAGCACCTACTTCCACCGTTACCTTGGTCGCAACCCGTTCGGCCACAGCGCACTGGACGTCAAGGCCTATGCGATGGCACGCTTGAACCTGCCCTGGGCCGACACCTCTTTCCCGTCCCTGGCCGGCAAGCTATCCCTGCCGGACACCCTGCGCCACCATGCACTGGCCGATGCCCAGGATCAGGCCCGCATGCTGCAGGCACTGATGGCGCGGCCCGCGACGGACGACACTTCTGCACAAACCGGCAAGGAGGCCAACCCATGACCGACACACCCTCCGGCGATCTGGAACTTATTCTGGAGTCGGCCCGGCGCCTTGGCGTCGAGCTGGATGAAAGCGAGGCCTTGCAGTGGCTGGCGGCGATGGCCGCCGGAGGCGACGATCAGGTTGTGGTCGATGAACGAGCCGGCGTGTTCGGCCACAAGGTGACCATGCTCGACTTCGAGCCAGCAGAACTTGACCGCTTTCGCCGCATCGGCAGCCTGGTCGAGATCCCCGACCAACCGGGCATGGTCGAGACGGCGCTGGCGCTCTCGGGCTCGGCCGCCCAATCCAAGATCCAGACCTACCCGGGCGATTGTGACTTTTTCGAACGCGTCAATATCCTGGCCGACAGCCTGGACGAGGCCTGCCAGCTGCTGGCCACCATCCTGCGCGATAAGGCGCTTGCCACCCGCCAGGGCGAAACGTATCAGCTCATTGAGGCCAAGTTCGGTTCGTATCCCGAAGATTTGGTCCACGACGGCAAGGAGCGGGCGGCCGGGACGCCCATCTCGTGGGCGCCTGATGAGATTGAGGCCGGCTATATCGATACCTTCCGCCGCGATGGCACCGCCTTTCGGCTCGAGTGGGGCGAGGCGGCCCGGGACAGTGGCTGGGTCAAACTGGACTGGGTGGTGGCCGATCCGCTGCGCGGCCAGTTAGCCAACGCCAGCAACATGCTCGACGTCACCTGGCAAGCGCCGGACGGCTCGATCACCCCGCTCGACGGCTACCTCGACCCCTACTTCCAGGAGGTGTATCTGGATGCCGAGTCGATCCCGATCTTCTCCAAGCTGGCCAAGCATGTCTCGGCCGACGCCTTGGATTCGTATGTCGAGCAGTTGGAAGGCGAGGTGCGCAAGTACCTGACCAAGTCTCCCAACTATGGCAAGGCGGCCAAGCGCATGTACAACGTTTTTCGGCTGACCGGCCGTTACCAGGAGGCCGCCTACGTCCGCGAATTGTTCGACGAGCCGGCCACAATGCTCTACCAGGTCTGGTCTTTGATCCGGACGCTTGAAGACGTGGCCGCCGGCGGGCATCAGATTCCGCCGGAGACGTTGCAGCGCCAGGCCGACGAGCTGATCCTGTCGGTTGTGCAGACGCTGGACGGTGAAGATGAGCGTGAGCTAGTCCGCCAGCTGTTGGCCCTCAAGACCGGATTGGCCGAAGTCAACCTGGGTGCGGGTTGGAGTGAGACAGTCGGCGCCGCCCGCGACCGGGTGATGGTGCTGGTCAATGAGTTCTTTCGCGATCGGTTGATGGCGGTAGCTTCGATCGAGGCCTACATGCGGGAGATGAGCGAGTAGGATGACTATGCGACCTCCGAGGTTCTAATCCAGACCTCCGAGGTCCCAACTGTTCAGAAGGGGGATGAACGATGCCGCGGCGCAAGACGCAGTTCGTCGAAAACGGCTACTACCACTTGTTCAATCGGGGGAATAACCGCGTTTCCATCTTCATAGAGGACGGGGATTGCCAGCAGTTCTTGAAGCGCCTTCAGGACTATCTGCTGCCAGTCGTTGACTTGGTAGCATTCTGCCTGATGCCGAACCATTATCACTTCTTGGTTCACCTACTGGAAGACCACCCAAAACGAACGGCGGGAAAACAGCAAATATCTGAGCTCAGCCACTCCATGATGCGACTGTCGGTCTCCTACACCAAATGGTTTAACCGATGCAGGGGTCGAAGTGGGGTCCTCTTCGAGGGCGCATTTGGCGCCAAACGTATCCGCACGGATGCGCAGCTCCTGGCCGCAGCCAACTACATCCATCGGAACCCGGTCTCAGCGGGCTTGGTTCAGGAACCTGAGGGTTGGCCCTATTCGAGTTTTCAGCTCTTCACAAAGCACCCCAAGAAGGGTCTCATCGATCCAAGACCAGTTCTTGATCTTCTTCCACCCGGGACGGATTACGGACGATATCTTGCGGCCCTCGAACGTCCTGATTCGGACCTCCGAGGTCCACTCGGGGACAATCTCCCTTAAACCTTGGTCGGTGGACCTCGGAGGTCAGTCGTCTTAGGACCCCCGGGGTCCGGTTGCCAGTTCTCCTGTATCATGAAACCTGATCCTGCCGCCGACGAGTGCTGAGGTTTATGGGCCCCTACGACTACGACATGCTGGTGATCGGCTCTGGCCCGGCCGGGCAGCGCGCCGCCATCCAGGCCGCCAAGGCCGGCAAGCGCGTCGCTATTGCCGAGCGGCGCACCGTGGTCGGCGGCGTCTGTATCAACACCGGTACCATCCCCAGCAAGACGTTGCGCGAGGCCGCTCTTCACCTGTCCGGCTACCGCGAGCGCGGTCTGTATGGCGCCTCGTACAAGGTAAAAGACGAGATCACGATGGAGGATCTCCTCTTCCGCGCCCAGCACGTGATCCAGCATGAAATCGACGTCATTCGCCACCAGCTGCAGCGCAACGACGTCGCCTTGCTGGCAGCCGAAGCCAGTTTCCTCGACGAACACCGCCTGCGCCTGCGACCGGCCGACGGGGGCAGCCAATGGGAAGCCAGCGCCGCCCACATTGTGATCGCCGTCGGCACCCGGCCGACCCGCCCGCCCAACATTCCCTTCGACGGCACGCGCGTCTTCGCCAGCGATGACGTGCTCGAACTCGATCGGATCCCCAGGACGCTGGCCGTTGTCGGCGGCGGTGTCATCGGCCTTGAATACGCCAGCATCTTCGCTGCGCTCGGCGTCCGGGTGACCGTGATTGATGCCCGCCAACGCTTGCTCCCTTTCATCGACGAAGAGATTATCGATGCGCTCATTTACCACCTGCGCCAGTACCGCGTAACCTTCCGCCTTGGCGAGACGGTCACCGCCATCGAACCTGCCGACAACGCCGGGCAGCCTCACGTTCGTCTGCTGCTGGAGAGCGGCAAGCAAGTCACCGCAGATAAGGCGCTCCACTGCATCGGACGGACCGGCGCCACCAACCGCCTCGAGTTGGAGCGGGCTGGGTTAGCGGCCGACGAGCGCGGTCGGTTGCAGGTCAACGAGCACTACCAAACACAGGTCGACCACATCTACGCCGTGGGCGACGTGATTGGCTTTCCCAGCCTGGCCGCCACTTCGATGGAACAGGGTCGCCTGGCGGCCTGCCACGCTTTCGGCATCGAGGCCGAGTCGGTCAAGGCCCTCTTTCCCTATGGGGTGTACACCATCCCCGAAATCTCAACCGTCGGCCGCAACGAGGAAGAACTGACCGACGAGGCCATCCCCTACGAGGTCGGCAAGGCCCAGTATCGTGAGATCGCCCGCGGCCAGATCATCGGCGACGAAATCGGACTGCTCAAGCTGCTGTTTCATCGTGAGAACCATCGCCTGCTGGGCATCCACATCATCGGTGAGGGCGCCAGCGAGCTGGTCCATATCGGTCAGTCGGTCCTGTCCTTCGGCGGCCCGATCGACTACTTCATCAACACCGTATTCAATTACCCGACGTTGGCCGAATGCTATAAGACGGCCGCCTTCGACGGGATCAATCGTCTCAATCCCTGAGCCCCAGGAGACCCCATGACGGACTCAACTTCCGACCGCCAGCCCAACTTCTTGCGAAGGTTCTTCTTCTCGCCCGATGGTCGGTTGCGCTCCGGTTGGCGCTTGCTGCTGCACTGGGTGCTGGTGATCGTTCTGACCGGCGGCTTCACGCTGATCGGCTTCTTGCTCGTCGCCGTTCTACTGGGCGAACAGGCCGTCAGCACGCCGATCAGCCAAATGGGCATCTCGGTCGCCACCGCCTTGCCGGCCATCACCTTGGCCACTTGGCTGGCGCGGCGTTTCCTCGATCGACGGTCGTTTGCCTCGCTGGGGTTCGAGTATGACCCGCGAGCCCGCAACCAGCTCCTGCTGGGGATTTTGATTCCGCTGCCGCTGTTTGGCCTGATTTACTTGTTCGAGTGGATCGCCGGTTGGCTCGATTTCCAGGTCTGGTCATTCCAGTCGCTGGGATGGAGCGGGACGCTGCTCGGCCTGCTCTTCGGGCTCCTGGTTTTCCTGGCGGTCGGTTTCTACGAGGAATTGTTGACGCGCGGTTACCAGCTCCAGAATCTTGCCGAGTCGATCGGGGCGCCGTGGGCGATTGGTTTGACCTCCTTGATCTTTGCCCTGCTCCACGCCGGCAATCCGGGAGCCAGCTGGCAGTCCGCCCTCGGCATCTTCCTCGCCGGCTTGTTCCTGGCCTACGCCTGGCTGCGCACCCGACAACTGTGGCTACCTATCGGGCTGCACATCGGCTGGAACTTCTTCCAGGGCACCGTATTCGGTTTCCCCGTCAGCGGCACCGGGGGCTTCCACCTGATCCAACAAACCGTCAGCGGCCCGGCCCTGATCACCGGCGGAGCCTTCGGCCCAGAAGCCGGTCTGACCGGCTTCGCGGCCATGGGTCTGGGTGCGCTGCTGGTGTGGTACGTAACCGGCGGCCACCAACCAGCAGCGATGGGTGCGCCCCCAGTTCCCCACATGGCGGCCGACGTCTTGCTGGCGCCACGCGCGTCCCATGACGTCGAAATGCGGAGGTGAACCTGCGCCGGCTCCTTTGTCGCCCCTGACACCTCGTAAGGATCGCCCGGTAAGCTTAAGGGTGAACCCAGCCGATCAGGAAGGAATTGGAGCTATGGCCGTTGCTTGTGTGCCCATTGCGTTCAACACGGCTGGCGCTTTGGGCGAAAACCGGGGGCCGGTCGCTCCGATGCGCTCGACCAGGACGCTGCAGCCGCCTATCTGATCAGCGCCGAGGTCCTGCTCCTCGATCCCGCCGACACGCACCAAGACAGCCTATCGCCCCCACTTCGCTATCTGCTCCACTGAATCCCTCGGCGCAAACCAGTGCCGGTCGGCAGCTTCGCGGTTAGGATAGGTGTACACACCAGCGCACGCTGCCAGACATGGAAGGAGCCACCATGGCCAAGATCGCCATCAACGGGCTGGGCCGCATCGGCCGAGCCGCCCTCAAAATCATTGAAGACGTTGAGGGGCTGGAGCTGGTTGCCGTCAACGACATCGTGCCGCTCGACAACATTGCCTACCTGCTTCGTTTCGACACGGTCTACGGCCGCTACGGCAAGAAAGTCGAGACCGACAACGGCGCGCTGACGATCGACGGCCACGCCATCCGCTTCCTGAGCGAGAAAGACCCGACCCAATTGCCATGGGGTGAGCTGGGTGTCGACCTGGTAATCGAATCGACCGGCGTCTTCACCAAGCGCGCCGACCTGGAGAAGCACCTGGAGGCCGGCGCCAAACACGTCATCCTATCTGCCCCGGCCAAGGACGAAGTGCTGACCGTCGTTCATGGGGTCAGCCAGACCGGCGACGACAACCCGGCCATCTTGTCATGCGCCAGCTGCACGACCAACTGCATTTCGCCGGTGGTCGAGATAATGGGCCGCCGTATCGGGATTAAGAAGGCGACGATGACCACCATCCACGCCTACACCTCGTCCCAGGCCATCGTCGACTCGCCAGCCAAGAAGGTCCGCCGCGGCCGGGCGGGCGCCGCCAACCTGGTGCCAACGACGACCGGCGCCGCCATCGCCACCACCAAAGCACTGCCCCAGTACGCAGGGCGTTTCGACGGCGCCGCCATCCGAGCACCGATTCCGGTCGGGTCGATCGCCGACATCGTGTTCGTCACGGAACGCGCAACCTCGGTCGACGAGGTCAACGGCATCTTCCGCGAGGAAGCCGTCACCGAACGCTACCAGCAGGTGCTCGGCGCTTCCGATGACCCGCTGGTCTCATCCGACATTATCGGGGACCCGCGCGCCTCGATCGTCGACCTGGAAATGACGCAAGTCGTCGATGGCGACCTGGTCAAGGTTATGAGCTGGTATGACAATGAGTGGGGGTACACCAACCAGATGGTGCGCCAGGCCCGCCAGATGCTGGGGGGCTAAAGCTTCATCCGATTGACCGATTGCCCCTCCATTGCTACCTCCCCAGCCAGGGCCCACGCTCTGGCTGGTTGCTTTGAGCGACCAATGAACCTTCGCTCGGCCGGCAAAAGGCGGCGAGCGGGGCACGCCGACAGAGAAGACTCTAGGAGGAAGGCAGGAGTTGCCGATGGGCTCGAATGTCACCCAAAAGATCATCGAGGCGCATATGGTCGAAGGAGAAATGCAGCCGGGTGAAGAGATCGGCCTGCGCATCGATCAAACGCTGACCCAGGATGCGACCGGCACTCTGGTGATGCTCGAGCTCGAGGCGATGGACCTCGACCGAGTCCACACCGAGGTTTCGGTCCAATATGTCGACCACAACCTAATTCAGGCTGACTTCAAAAACCCCGATGACCACCTTTTCCTAGAAAGCGCCAGCCAACGATTCGGCTTGTGGTTCAGCCGGGCGGGCAATGGCGTCAGCCACCCGGTCCACATGCAGCGTTTTGGCATTCCGGGCAGGACTTTGATCGGATCCGACAGCCACACGCCGGCGGCCGGTTCGCTCGGCATGCTGGCGATGGGCGCCGGCGGGCTGGATGTTGCCATGGCCATGGCCGGTGAACCCTACTACCTCAAGATGCCGCGGGTGTGGGGCGTGCGTCTCACGGGCGAGCTGCCGGACTGGGTCAGCGCCAAGGATGTCATCCTGGAAATGCTGCGACGCTACGATGTCGATGGTGGTCTGGGCTACGTCATTGAATACTTCGGCCCCGGATTGGAGTCGTTGGCGGCGATGGATCGGCATGTGATCGCCAACATGGGGACCGAGCTTGGCGCCACCTCAACCGTGTTTCCGTCGGACGCCGAGACACGCCGCTTCCTCGAGAGTCAGCTGCGCGGCAGTGCTTGGACGGAGCTGACCGCCGATGACGATGCCAGCTACGACCGGGTTGAGGAGCTCGACCTGGGTCAACTCGAGCCGCTGATTGCGCTGCCCAGCAGCCCCGGCAATGTGGTGCCGGTCAGCCAGGTTGCCGGCCGTCCGATTTACCAGAGCTACGTTGGCTCTTCGGCCAACCCCGGCTATCGCGATTTTGCCATCGTGGCCCGGATGGTCGGTGGCCGTCAGGTTGCCAACGGCGTGTCGTTCGACATTAACCCGACGTCCCGCCAATTGCTCGAAGAACTGGTGGACAGCGGCGCGTTGGCCGCCCTGATCCGCGCCGGCGCTCGGCTGCACCAGGCCGGCTGCAATGGCTGCATCGGCATGGGCCAGGCGCCGGCCACCGGCCGGATCAGCCTGCGCACCGTGCCGCGCAACTTCCCCGGGCGCTCAGGCACCCGGGAAGACAGCGTCTATTTGTGCAGCCCGGAGACGGCGGCCGCCTCTGCCTTGACCGGGGTCATCACTGATCCGCGTCGCCTCGGGGCGGACTACCCTACGGTGGAACTGCCGGCCACGCGAAAGGTCAACACCGAAACGCTGCTGGCGCCTCTCCCGCCCGACGAAGCCGCTGGGGTCGAACTGGTCAGGGGGCCCAATATCCTGTCCTTGCCGGCATTCGGGCCGGCCCCGGACCTGCTGGAACTCCCGATCTTGCTCAAGGTTGGCGACGACCTGTCGACCGATGAAATCCTGCCGGCCGGCTCCCGCATCCTGCCGTTCCGCAGCAACATCCCCCGCATCAGCCAGTTCGCCTTCGAGATCGTCGACCCGACCTACGCCGAGCGGGCCCGTGCCGTTCGCGACCAGGGTGGGCATGCCGTACTCGGCGGTGATAACTACGGTCAGGGCTCGAGCCGCGAACACGCCGCCATCGCGCCTCGTTATCTGGGACTGCGCCTGGTGCTGGCCAAGGGCTTCGCCCGCATCCACCATCAGAACCTGATCAACTTCGGCGTCATCCCCTGCACGCTGGTTGAGCGCGGCAGCTACGATCGGCTGGCGCAGGATGACATATTACGGTTCGAAGGCGTCAGCCAGGCCATCGCCGGTGGCGCCGACCATCTGACGGCCTTCGTCGTGGGCCAGGATCTCACGATCGCCTGCCGCTTGGAATTAAGCCAACGGGAGCGCCAGGTACTGGTGGCCGGCGGCATCCCCAACTGGATCCGCAACCGCTCAAAGTACAAATGACCGGCCGACTTCCGCGGCGCATATGCCCGCCCGGCCCAGGCCGCCAGCGACTTGGACGCCGCATCCCGGGTAAGTCCTGCCCTCGTTAGCCCCGGACCATCCCCCGACGTGCGAATTTGCCATCCCCCGGCTGGGGGACCCATATCCATGTGGTTGTACCAGGCCTCGCCCCGCACATCTGGCGCTTGACATGCTCGAACACCTGTTCTAGACTGATTTCCAGTCGCACATATGTTCTACAGGAGGCCGTAATGACCGCATACAGTCGTCAACAATCCGTCGACCTGGCTACCCGGCTGGCGCAGGCCCTGCATGGCTTGCGTAGCCGTATTCCAGCCCACCGTGGCATCCTCTTCGGTCTGATCATTCTTGTCGGCCTGATCGCCTTCGAGACCTTCAACTTCAGCACGACCGAATTTGCCCTGGCCGATCTGCTCGGCAATCTGTCGTTCGCCGGCGTCTCGTGGGCGACCATTCTGGCGTTGGCCTTTTGCAGCATCGACTTCGCCGGCATCGCCCGCCTGATGACGCCCGAAAGCAGCGATCAACAGCCGGCCGAAATCTGGTACCTGCTGGGTGCCTGGTTCCTGGGCGCTACGATGAACGCCATGCTGACCTGGTGGTCGGTGTCGCTGGCACTGGTAGGGCACGCCGGTTTGGGCAACGAAGTGCTTGGGCGGGATGCCTTGCTCGGCTCCGTCCCACTGTTCATCGCCGCCCTGGTTTGGCTGATCCGCGTCCTGCTCATTGGCACACTAACCCTGGCCGGTGGCCGTTTGTTCTCTCTGGGCCAACGCCAGGTTGTCCGCAGCGGCAGCCAGGCGAGGCAGGCCCACCGGCCCGCCGGCGCACCGGCCCCGGCAGCGGCTGCTCGGTCGTCCGCCAATGGGCGACCCCTCTCGCGCCAGGAACCGCGCCCTGCCCCTCGGCAGATGGCCCGGGCCAGTTCCCGCCGCTAGCCGCAGCGCACGTCGGGCCTCAGCACGATGGCGCTGACAACCACCGCCCCTCGCCGACCGACCTCAAACGCAACCTCCAGGTCGGCGAGGGGCTCCCTCATCCTCCTCCTGGTGCCATTGCTGCTTGGCCTGATGCTGTTGACCGCCCTTCTGCAAGTTTGGCGGTCGCTCGCCCTGCCACTGCTGGCCCAGCTCGAACAGCAGCCGGCAACGCGTGCCGCCGCCGTCCCTGCTCCGCCTTCCCTGGCGGTGTTCCACCCGCAAGTCCTACGCTGGTCAGGCCACATCCAGGCCTGGTCGGATAGAGCCGGCCTACCGCCGGTCCTGGTGGCCACCGTCATGCAAATCGAATCGTGTGGCGATCCGCTGGCCGGTTCCCCGGCCGGGGCGGCCGGCCTGTTCCAGGTCATGCCCTACCATTTCGCACCAGGCGAGGAGCCGCTCGACCCCGAAACCAACGCCCGTCGCGGCCTTGACTACTTGGCCGGCGCTTTGCACCTGGCCCAGGGGAACCGCGTGCTGGCGCTTGCCGGCTACAACGGCGGCCACAGCCAGATCGCTCGCCCACCTGCCGAATGGCCAGCCGAAACCCAACGCTATGTCCGTTGGGGGGCAGGCCTGTTAGACGATGCCGCCAGCGACCGCTTGCCCAGTCCGGGTCTTATCGCCTGGTTGGCAGCCGGCGGCGAATGGTTGTGCCAACAAGCGGCCGTCAACAGCGGCCTGGCCCTCTTCACGCCCTGATTCCCTACCGCCCCGGCAACAAAAAAGAGAGCCGCCCATGGGCGGCTCTCTTGGCCAACACAGCAAGCCGGCTCGCGTTAGGCCATTGCCACGCTGGCGCCGGCCTCTTCCAGTTTCTTCTTGGCATCCTCGGCCGCTTCCTTGTTGACGGCCTCCAACACCTTGGCCTCCGCCGTTTCGGCCAGGTCCTTGGCATCCTTCAGACCCAGGCTCGTGATCTGCCGGATCGCCTTGATTACGTCGATCTTCTTGGGGCCAACGTCCTTGATGATGACGTCGTACTCACTCTTCTCATCGGCAGCCTCGCCTCCGGCGCCGCCGGCGGCGGGCATGGCGGCCATTGCCACCGGGGCAGCTGCCGAAACGCCCCACTTCTCTTCGAGCATCTCGGTCAGCTCGGCCGCCTCGAGTACGGTCAGCTTGCTCAATTCGTCAACCAACTTTTCCAGGTCTGCCATGATTCCCAATCTCCTATGTTTGGTTCGGCCTCACCGCCGGCCGGCACTGAGCCCGGTCATTCGCTCGTTAGGCTGGCGCGCCAGCCGCCTCTGATTCCGAGTAGGCCTTTATCACTTGCACCACCTGGCGCAATGAGCCAGCCAGTGCATTGACCACCCGGCCACCCGGTGTCTGCAGTAAGCCTAGCAATTGGGCTTGCACGATCGGCAGCGGCGGCAAGTCTGCCAGCCGGCCAATCTCCAGGGCACCATAGACCTTGCCCTCGACAATGCCGGCCTTGATACTCAGCATCTGGCTATCTTTGGCCAGGTCGACCAACGCCTTGGCCACCGCCGGAATATCGTCCTGGGCAAAGCCGATCGCCGTCGTACCCTCCAGACTGCCTTCCGGCACAGGCACCCCGGCCTCTTCCAGCGCCAGCTTGATCAATGAGTTCTTGACCACGTGGAACTCGCCGCCAAGTTCGCGGACCTTTGCGCGCAGTTCCTGCGCCGCGTTCACCGTCAGCCCGCCGTAGCCGGAAAAGATCAATCCCCGGCTGGCCTCGACCAGCTGCCTATATTCGGCGACCAGCTCTTCCTTCCTCTTGCGAGAAATCGCCACCTGCATCTACCTCCTTTCCAAATAAAAGTGTCTTTGCTCCGCCCACCAGGCAAAAGCAAAGACACATGCAACCACGAAGGCCGTTGCGTCTCGCCTCGGCAGGAGATTAAGCCCTTCGGCGCCTGCTGTCTCTGGCGGAGCTTGTATCCGTTGTCGTCGGCCCCAGTATACCTGTCGGGCGCCCCCCGGGAAAGGGTCGGGTTAGCCCAGCGCCTGAGCGGCCAACGGATCGACCTTGACTCCCGGGCCCATCGTGCTGCTGATGGTGACCGAGCGGACGTAGGTTCCCTTGGCCGAGGCCGGCCGGGCGTGCTTGACCGCCTCCATCAAAGCCGCAAAGTTGCCGCTGAGCTGGTCTAGCTCAAACGAGACCTTGCCAATCGGAACGTGCAGGTTGGCCGTCCGGTCCACCCGGAACTCGACCCGTCCCGATTTGAGTTCATCGATAACGCGGCCCAGGTCATCCTCGGGCACTACGGTTCCGGCCTTGGGGTTGGGCATCAAGCCGCGCGGGCCGAGCACCCGCCCCAACTTGCCGACCGTGCCCATCATTTGCGGCGTTGCCACGGTGGCATCAAAACCGGTCCAACCGCCTTCGATCTGCTTGATCAAATCGGCATCGGCGACGTAGTCGGCGCCGGCCTCCTTGGCTGCTCGGGCGGCATCGCCTTCCGCGAAGACCACCACCACAACCGATTTGCCCAGGCCGTGGGGCATCATTACCGTCTCGCGGACCTGCTGCTCGGCGTGCCTTGGATCCACACCCAATCGAATGTGCACTTCGACGGTTTCATCGAACTTGGCAAACGCCGATTCCTTGACCAGGCGCAATGCCTCGCCCGGATCATAAGCCTGGTCGCGGTCGATCTTGTCGAATGCTTCGCGGTATTTCTTTCCGTGTCTTGCCATGGATGCTCCTCGTGGTCCAAACGGGCTGATGGGCAGCCCTCCCACCTATTGGCGGACTAGTCTTTGACCGTGATCCCCATGTTGCGGGCCGTGCCTTCGATCTGGCGCATGGCGCCCTCCAGGTCGATGGCGTTCAGGTCCTTCATCTTGGTCTCGGCGATTTCGCGCACCTGGGCCCGCGTCACCGAACCGACCTTTTCCCGATTGGGCTCGGCCGATCCTTTGTCGACGCCGGCCGCCTGGCGCAGCAGGACCGCCGTCGGCGGCGTCTTCAGTACGAACTCGAAACTGCCGTCCTGATAGATCGTGACCTCGGCCGGGATAATCTGGCCCGCCTTGCTGGAGGTCCGGGCGTTGTACTCCTTGCAGAACTGCATCAAGTTGAGACCGTGCGGGGCCAGGGCCGGACCAATGGGTGGCGCCGGGTTGGCCTTGCCGGCCTGGATTTGCAGCTTGACGATTGCCTTGACTTTCTTTGCCACTGTTCACTCCTCGGTGGTGCCAACGGGCGGATGACCGCCCTCCCACCCGCGTGCTAGGCTCGTTCGACCTGTAGAAAATCCAACTCGACCGGCGTTTCCCGGCCGAAGAAGGAAACCATGACGCGCACCTTCGCCCGTTCCATGTCGATATCGTCGACCGTGCCGATGAAGTCGTTGAATGGCCCGTCGATAATGCGCACCTTCTGACCGATCTTGTACGTTACCTTGATGCGGGGGGCCTCAGCCTCCATTCGCTTGATGATCTGGGAGACCTCTTCCGGCCGGAGCGGGGTCGGATCGTTGCCCATGCCGACGAAACCGGTCACGCCTGGCGTGTTGCGCACCACATACCAGGACTCCTCGCTCAGGATCATCTGAACCAAGATGTAGCCGGGGAAAACGCGCCGCTCGACCGTCCGCCGCTTGCCGTCTTTGACCTCGATCTCTTCTTCCGTCGGCACAACGACATCGAATATCCGGTCCTTCATGCCCATTGTGTCAATGCGCTGTTCGAGGTTGTGGCGGACCTTGTTCTCCTGGCCCGAATAGCAGTGGATGACGTACCAATGCCGGCCATCATCAACCTCTTCGGCCTGGACGGCAGGCTCGTCTTCTTCTTCCTCCACTTCGTCTTCGTCGACTTCGGCTTCAACCGCGTCTTCGACCCCGGCGGCAGCTTCCGCCTCCACCTCCACCTCAGCCTCGTCCGCCAGTTCGACCTCAGCCAAGGCCTCGTCAACCGGCTCGGCTTGCTCAGCCAAGGCGGCTGCCGCCTGGGACACCGGATCGGCGCCGGCCTGACTGGCCATTTCCGCCTCGCCAGCATCCTGATGGTCGTCAACATCGGCTGGGACTTCGGCCTCCTCGTCGGCGACCTGTTCGAGCTCGTCGGGCAGCTCGGCTTCGACTTCGGCTACTTCGTCCGGCATCTCAGCGACCGCCGACGACTCTTCCTCGTCTACCATCGCCACCCCACGCTCCTCCAGGGCCTCTTCGACCGCTTCCCGCTCGGTCTCCGGGTCCTCTTCGGGCGGACCGTAAGCTTCGCTCTCGGCCTCGAGGGCTTCGGCGGTTTCTGTCGGGCTCTTGTCTTCGTCGGCAGGACGTTCCCACGATTGTTCGAGGTGCTCTTCGAGTTCCTCGGGGTTCTCGTCGGGTGCACCACTCACCGGCGGCGTATGCGCCGCTTCGGCTTCGATGCCCTCATCCTGGCGTTCCTGCTCGTCAGCCATGCTTTGATCCCACTACTAGCCCAATGTGATGATGTACGCGAACATCCGTCCAAACAGGTAGTCTAGAAAGCCCATCAACAGACTGGTCGCCAACAAAACACCCAAGACCATGACCGTCAGCCGGGTCGCCTCGTCGCGCGTCGGCCAGCTAACCTTACGCAGCTCGCCCACAGTCTCTCGGATTGTGCGGGAGACCGGATTTGACCTTCTTGAACTGGCCTGGGTCTTGGCCATCAACCACTCCTTGGGATTGAAACGACGCCGTTAACCTACGGCGTCGCTGCTGTCCTTAGGCAGGCGAGGCAGGACTCGAACCCGCAACCCCCGGTTTTGGAGACCGGTGCTCTGCCAAATTGAGCTACTCGCCTGTATGGGCGCGCTTTCGCCCGAATCGACTATTTGGTCTCTCGGTGCAGCGTGTGCTTGCCGCAGCGAGGACAATACTTGTTCAGTTCCAACCGGCCTGGATCGTTGCGCCGGTTCTTTTCCGTTGTGTAGTTCCGCTCCTCGCACTCACTACAAGCGAGGGTCGTCACTGGTCGAACGTCCTTCTTGGCCATACCGTCACCTTAGGCTGTGGCTGTCGCACGACGGCCACGCAATCATTACTCCAGGATTTCGGTGATCACACCGGCGCCGACGGTCAGGCCGCCTTCGCGAATGGCGAACTTCGAGCCCTTCTCCAGCGCCACCGGGATGATCAGCTCCACCATCAGGTTCACGCTGTCCCCCGGCATCACCATCTCC
>DASWJQ010000131.1:0-9969 GCA_036397095.1 Anaerolineales bacterium | reverse complement strand
TCGCCTCGGCGATCCGCGACAGCTGGGTGAGGGAGCTCTTGGAGTCGGCTGGCTATCAGGTCTACGCGTTCGAGACGGGCCTGCCCGAGACCGAACTCGACAACGCCGATGTCTATTTGAGCTACCAGCACGACCCACGCTACGCTGCTCCCGACGACGATTGGCGCAGGCTTTCCACCTTCGAAGGATTACTGTTCGAATCGACCGCGCTGCGCATATGGTATGAGTTGGTCGACCCGCTGGCGGCCTCAGCCGAGCAGGGCCCGTTTGCCGGCGCCTACGGGCAGCACCGGGCCCGCATCACCTTCACCTTTGATCGGATTCAGGAGATAGCAGCGCTCGAAGGCCCGAAGTTTGTCTTCGCTCATGTCGTCGCCCCGCATCCGCCATTTGTCTTCGGGGCAAATGGGGAGGTGCGCAATCCGGATCGGCCGTTCAACCTGGTTGACGGTGACGCTTACCAGGGCACCCACGAAGAGTATCTGGTCGGATACAAGGAACAACTGCAGTATGTCAACCGCTTATTGCTGACGGCAATCGACGGGATCCTGGCGGCGTCTGAACGCCCACCTATCATCCTGGTCCAGGGTGACCACGGGCCAGGCGCCTACCTGGTGTGGGATTCGTATCAGGCAACCGAACTGCGCGAGCGGTTTGGGATTCTCAGTGCTTATTACTTTGGCGGCGAACTGCCTGAGGAGTTCGGGCCAACCATAACCCCCGTCAACTCGTTTCGGCTGATCCTGCGCCATTTCTTTGGGGCACAGCTACGGCTCTTGCCTGATGAGCGTTTCTACGCCGACCGGCGCCAACCGTTTGACCTGAGACTGGTGCCCGCCGAACAAGTGTTGCCGCCGCAGGCAAGCTGGCAGACGGCCCCCGAGTCCGTTGTCCCCGGCTTGGCCGCCGTCCGCCGCGAGGCATTGATTCAGGAGCAGCAAATGCCGACCGCCCGCCGTGTGACGAGCTGCCAGTGTTCAGGGTGGCACGAATGAGGCGCGAGAATTTTTCGCCCCTCGGCCAGCTGTTTCTCGCCGCTGGCGCATTGGCGCTGCTGGCTGGACTGGCGTCGCTTGCCGATTTGGGATGGCTGGCGCGATTTCAGGCCGATGACTACTGCACATACGGCCGCTACGTCAGCCTGGGCTTTGGCGGGAGCCAAGCCTATTGGTACTTGCATTGGAGCGGCCGCTTTTCGGCCACCTTCGTCAACACGCTGCTGCACGCCATCAGCCTCCGGTCGCCCATGGTGCTGGCCGCCTTCACGCTCATCGGTTGGACGCTGGCAGGCACCTGGGCCGCCGCCCGTTGGCTTGGCCAACCACCAGCCGGGCGCAACCCGCTGGCCGCACTCGTGCTAGGCGCTTGCCTGCCGCTGGCCAGTCTGTCGCTTGCCCCTAACCTGTACCAGGTGTTGTATTGGCAGACCGGCCACCTCACCTATCTGCTCCCGCTGGTTGGGATGACGGCGCTGGTTGGCTGGCTCGCCGGTCGCCCCCATCAAGCGGAGTGGGGCCCTGTTGACCTGGCCTTAACGTTTGGGGCTGCCCTGCTGCTCGCGGGGTTCTCCGAGACGCTCGGATTCGTCCAGACCATCGGCTGGGGGCTGATGGCGACTTACAGTTTGGCCGTCAATCGGGGCAGCGGAACATGGAAACTTGCCCTTGCCGGAGCCGTGGGCTCTGGTCTCGGGCTTCTGATTGTGGCCCTGGCGCCGGGCAACGACGTGCGGCAGGGGTTAATGCAACCACCTTCGCCGATCCCGCAAGTGCTGGCTCGCTCCGTGCGCGACGCCTATGTCCTTGGGGCGTCCCTGGTCAAATACCAAGCCCTCACCCTGGCCCTGGCGGTGGCCGCCGCCTTTGGCGTGTCTGTAAGCTTGCGGCCCGAACCAACGAAAACCACCAGCGCCGGTCGGCGAGCCTGGCTCGGTATCTTCCTATGGCCGGTGGCGTCCTTTCTGCTCGTGGCGGCTGTTATGTTCCCCTCCGAGTACGCCCTGAGCTCGTATCCGGATGGGCGGGTGCTGGTGACGGCGGCTTTCGTTGTGATCTCAGCGGTCATAGTTTGGGCGGCGGGGCTGGCGCAGATCGTGACGGCGATCGACAGGGTGCAGGTCCATCGCCGCTATTGGCTGCCGCTGGTCCTATTGGTGGTCGCCGTCCTGGCGGCCTGGGTCTCGGTTGGCCAAATCGGCCGCGGCCGGCAGCTAAGGCCCGATATGCAGGATTTCGCTACCGGCTGGGAAAACCGCCATCAAGCCATCCGCCAGGCAGTGGCCAATGGCGCCGAGCGTCTGGCAGTGGCCTCGTTACCACACCTGTCAGGATTGGCCGAAGTCGAGATTGATCCTGATACGTGGATTAACCGCTGCATTGCCGAAGCATACGGCCTTCGATCGGTGGTACCCAAGTGATTGGAGTGGGCAGGCGTCGGCTCGCCTGTGCTCATGTACGGGTGACGTGCAGGCGATGAATGCGACTATTGGCCCCCTCGTTTCGATCATCACGCCCTCCTTCAACCAGGCGGCATACCTGGAGGTCTGCATCCAATCTGTACTCGGGCAGGACTACCAGCCGATCGAATTCTCCATCTTCGACGGCGGCTCGACTGACGGCAGCTTGCAGATCATCGAGCGCTACCAGCCGAAACTGGCACATTGGGAGAGTGGGCCGGACTTGGGGCAGGCCGATGCGATAAACAAGGGGCTCACGCGGGCCAGCGGCGAAATCGTCGCCTGGCTGAATTCAGACGACGTTTACCTGCCGGGAGCGGTGGCGGAAGCCGTGGATGCCCTTGCCGGGCACCCTGAGGCGGCCATGGTCTATGGCGATGGACTGATGGTGGATTCGGACCTTCGCTTGCTCGACCCGCACCGGTACCGGCAGCTCGATTTGATCGATCTGTTAGCCTTCGAAGTCCTCCTGCAACCAGCCGTCTTCATGCGCCGCTCGGCCCTGGAGCAGGTTGGGTTGCTCGACAAGCGCTATCACTTAATCCTGGATCACGAGCTGTGGGTCCGGCTGGCCGCCGACTCGCCCATCGTTCATGTGCCCCGCTTCTGGGCGCTAGAACGAACGCATGGGGCAGCCAAAACCATCGCCCGTGCGGCCGAGTTCGCTGATGAGGCCCGTCTGCTGCTGGATCGTGCCGGCCGATCCCCACAGTTGCAGCCGGTTTACCAAAGCCATCAACGGCGCATCGAGGCCGGCTACAACGTGTTTGCGGCCCGTCGATGGATCGATGCCGGCGGCCACCGGCGGGCGGTCCGCCACCTATGGCGGGCCTGGCGGCTGCAGCCACGGACCGTGCTGCGCTACTGGTACAAGGTGGTGCAGGCGGTATTCAGCACCTTGGGGCTGGCGCCTGTCTTCGAATGGTACCAGCGCATGCGCCGTCAAGTACAATACCGTGGCGCCCGCGCACAACCGGCTGCTAAGCCATCGGAATAGGCTGGGGCCAGGGCCGCACCCGCATTCGCACAAACCCAGCTTCGGAGTAACCTTGCCCTCACGCCCACAACCGCTTGTCTCGATCATCACGCCATCGTTCAACCAGGCCGAATACCTAGAAGAGACGATCCGCTCCGTCTTGTCCCAGGATTACCCGGCCGTCGAGTACATTGTGGTCGATGGGGGCTCGACCGATGGCAGCCTGGCAATCCTCGAGCGATACCGATCGGACCTGGCAAGCGTGCTTTCCGAGCCCGATTTGGGCCAAACCGATGCCATCAACAAGGGTTTCCAACTGGCCAGCGGCGACGTGTTCGCCTGGCTCAATTCGGATGACACGTACCTGCCGGGCGCCATCAGCCGGGCTGTCCAAGTGCTGGGCGAGCGGCCGGAACTCGGGATGGTCTATGGCAACGCTTTCTACGTCAATGACCAAGGGACCAGAGTGGCGCGCTATCCCGCCGGCCAGACCGACTACGATGGCCTGCGCCGAGGCATCAACACGATCCCCCAGCAGGCGATGTTCTTTCGTTCCATCCTGTGGCGCATGGTGGGGCCGCTGGATCCAACCTTTTACTATGCGATGGACTACGATCTGTGGGTGCGGGTTGCGGCTGTCACGCCCATACATTTTCAGAACGACTATTGGGCCAACTTTCGGTTGCACAGCGCCTCCAAGTCATTGACCGAGGCCCGCCGCTGTTGGCCGGAAATGATTCGGGTTCATTTCCGCGACGGTGGATCCCGGCTGTCCGTTCTGTATGCCAAATACCTGCTGCGCCGCTTGGTGGAGCCCATCATGCCGTGGCGGCTGCGCTTTCGCCGCTGGAGGTACCTGCGTGAGCAGCAGCCCGTCGGGTAAAGCCTCCACCGGGCTCGCCAGGCCGGTGGCGGTTCCGGTTTGGTCGGCCGGGGCCGGCCTATGTGCGGACCAACCTTGAAAGGTCCGGCGTGCGCCTGCTGATCCTGCACATGCGCTACGCGCCCGACCCCACCGGGACGGGCCCGTTGGTGACGCAACTGGCCCGGGATCTAGTCGGTCTTGGTGACGAAGTGTGCGTTGTCACCAGCGCGCCCCATTACGGCCGTCCCCTGGCCGCCGGCCGGCAGGCTGACAGATCGGGCCAGGATGAAGCCGGCGTCGAGGTCATCCGGACGGCGGCCATTACGCGGGCCGCTGGCCACCGTCTGGTGCGGGCTCTGGATTATGCGCTCTACACGATCCTGTCGTTCTTCGCCGGGTTGGGTGCGGGACGTCCTGACGCCATTCTGGCCATCGCCCCGCCGATCCTGGTAGCGCTGCCGGCCGTCTTGTTGGCTCGTCTCTGGCGGGTGCCGCTTGTGTTTGGCGCACAAGACATTTGGCCGGACGGCCTGGTGCACATGGGCCAACTGCGGCCCGGTCTCGCCTACCGGCTCCTGCGCCGGCTGGAGCGTTGGGTCTATCGGGCGTCGGAGCGTATTGTCGTTGTCGCACCAGGCATGAAAGCGAACCTCCTGGCAAAAGGCGTTCAGGGCGATAAGGTCGAAACTATTCCCAACTGGGTCGACCTGCAGGCAATCACGCCCCAGACTTCCGGCGACGATTTTCGACGGCGCCATGACCTGCAGGGACGCTTCGTGGTCCTGTTTGCAGGCAATCTCGGGTATGCCGCCGGGCTTGAGGTGGCCCTGGCTGCAGCCGGCGAGCTGCAGGACGATGCCCGATTGGTGTTGGTCATCGTAGGCGAAGGTTCGGCCAAGCCGCAATTGATGGGTCTTGCCCAACGCCGGCGCCTGCCCAATATGCGGTTTGTGCCAACGGTGCCTCCGCAAGAGGTGAGCGGCATGCTGGCGAGCGCCGATTTGGCACTGGTGACACTCCGCCCTGGCCTGGGGAGCCTGTCTGTGCCAAGCAAGGCGCTGGCTTATATGGCGAGCGGCCGGCCCATCGTCGCCGCCGTGCCCGCCGACTCGGAGATCAAGACGATCATTGAGCGGGCCGAATGTGGCCAGTGGGTGCCATCCGGTAAACCGGCTGCACTGGCCTCGGCCGTCCGTGCCCTGGCCGCTGCTGGCGAGGAATTGGGTCGAATGGGGCTGCGGGGCCGTGCCTACGCTGAGGCGAACTTCGCCAGGCCGGCTGCCGTCGCCGCCTACCGTCGAGTGCTGGCCGAGGTGCTCGCCGCCCGTCATCCCGACAATGCCGAATCGGGCGAATTGGGCGAATCGGTCAGGTGAGGTAACAGAAGATGCTTACGAGCGAGTTGGCTTTTGCCGACCTATATGTCCATCTCAGGCGGCGTTGGCCGTGGCTCGTGATTGCCATCGTGGCCGGCGGAATTGTCGGGGCCATCCTTGGCCAGCTGCTGCCGACGCGCATGCGGGCGACGGCGTCATTGGGGGTTGGCGTGGACTACGGCCGGAGCCAGCCGCTGTCGGCCGAATTGGAACGGCTGGCACTGCTCCATGTTCAAGAGCTGATCCTGGAGGATGCAACCCTGGCGAGGGCGCTTGCATTAGCGGGGGCGGGAACCGACGACGAAACCATCCCTTCGCCGGCGGATCTGAGATCATCCATCAGGCTCGACCGCTACGAGAACCGTTGGGACTTGATTGTGCATGCCCGTTCATCGGCCCGGGCCGAAGCCTTGGCCGAAGCCTGGTCATCGGCTGCTCTCGAGGGCCTGGAAGAGGCGATGGTGCACGCCTTGCGCGCCCAGGAACTGCAGGCTCGGCTCTACGGGCTCGGGTGCCGGCTGGAAAGGATTGGTGACCAGGGCGAGGTGCGCTGGCAATGCCTGGCAGCCGATGGGGAGGTGGCGCAGGCCGACCTGCCGCAAGCGTTGGTCGAGGAAATCCAACGGAGCCGAGGCATCCTGCCGGCACTTACGTTCGGCCGACTGCGATCGGGTGCCGGCTCGGCGGAGACTACCCGGCAGGCAACGCCCCTGCTGGCGCTGGCGGGCGCCGTCGCCGGCGGCAGCTGGATGCTGATTGCACTGCTCTGGCTTGGCTCACCTCCAGAGCAGGCGAACGAGGGCGCGCCGGCAGGCGTAAGCGACAAGGCCCTGTGACGACCCAGACTGGCAACTCGCCGACTGGATACGAATGGGTCGTGCGGGGCCTATGGGTGCTGCTGTTGTTCGCCATCCCGATCACCAGCTTCCCGCCCATTGGCGACCGCCTGGGGGACGACGTGGCCGTCAGCCCGCTGTCCATGCTCCCGCTAGCGATTCTGGTTGTGGTCTGGCTCATACCATGGCTGCTGCGAGGCGGCAGGATCGCCTTCCTAGGGTGGCCGCTCCTTCTTTTTGCTATCTGGGCATTGTCCACCTCCGCGGTCGCCTGGTTCCAACCGCTCGACCCAACCAAAGGGCAGACGGTAGCCAGCCGTGAACTGCGGGCGGTCCTGACGCTAGGCGTTGGCCTGGCTTTCTACTTTACAGCCAGCTCAATCCCACGGTCGGAGAAGGCCCTTCGCTGGGCGCTCATCGGCCTGTACCTGGGCGGGATTGCCACCTTGATCTGGAGCAGCGTCCAAGCGGACTACGTGGTCCGTGGGCTGAACAATGTGCCGCAGCGGCTCAACCAGGTCCACCGCTGGTTTTCGATCCGCGATTTGCAACGTGATCGTGTCAGCGGGTTCGCCTTCGAACCATCGTGGTTGGGTGATCAGCTGGTAGTGCTCTACCTGCCGCTGTGGCTTGGTGCCGTGCTGCGGCGAACGTCACTGCTGCCCTGGCGGCGTGGTTGGCTGTTGTTCGAGACGCCGTTGCTTGTCTGGTCCATATGGATTCTGCTGCTAACCAGGTCGCGCCTCAGCCTGCTGGCCTTCCTTTTGATGGCCGCGTTGGTGGCTATCGTCCTGCTGTGGAAGCTAATCGGACGGATTGAGAGTCGACTGACGGCTGGGCGTTGGCGGTCGGGTGCCGGCGTCGTGGCTCTTCGAGCCGGGATGCTGGCCGGCGTGATGGTGGCACTGGTGGTGATTGGGCTGTCCCTGCTGCGCCGCGGCGCCGAGGTCGATTGGCGCATGCGGCGGGCCATTCGCCTGCCCACCGAGTTCGCTGCCATCCAGCAGGAGTATCCTTACGCCACGACGTATGAGGTCGCCAACCGGTTGGCGTTCGCCGAGCGCCTGGTCTACTGGCGGGCGGGCCTGGAAGGTTTCATGGCTCAGCCGCTGCTGGGGGTGGGCTTGGGCAACGCAGGGTTTCTGTTCGAGCAGGGTGTTCCCGCCTATGGCTATGGTCTGGTCGAGATCCGGGGCTTCCTCAAGCCGAGCAACCCCAACTTCCCCAATCCCAAGAATCTGTGGGTGCGGTTGGCGGCCGAGACTGGGTTACCGGGGCTTGCCAGCTACATGGTTTGGATCTTAATGACCGGCCTGGTAGGCTACGGCCTCAGCCGACAGGCCGGCATCGCAGGCTGGGTAGGTCTGGCAGGCGGCTTGTCACTTGTCGGCCAGCTGGTCGAAGGGTTCAGCCTCGACTCGTTTACTCTGCCCCAGGTCTGGATCATGAACGGGTTGGTAGCCGCAGCCGCGCTGATTGCCCTCAAGACGGCGGCTCGGCGGCCAACCGTTGTTCTACCAAACCGTAGGCGCGGCGACGCTTCAGGCAATGCACCGGACCCGGTTGGACGGCTGCCATGACCGAAGAGCTATCTGATCTATTTCCGCTGATCCTGGTCTCGGCTCTGGCCGCCGCCTTGGTTGGACCACTGATGGCCCGACTTGGGCGCGTCTTGGGTCTGGTCGACCTTCCCCGGTCGGCGCCTCATAAGCTTCACCAGCATCCGACGCCGCTGGTCGGCGGATTGACCATCGGGCTGGCGCTTGCCGTCACCTACCTGATGATTCGGCCGCCGCTCGAGGAAGGGGTCGGGCCGGCGCTGGCGGCCGGCGGCGTCATGCTGGTCTGGGGATTGGTCGATGATTGGCGGGGAATGGCCCCCTGGCAGAAGCTGGTCGGCCAAATCGCGGTCGGCGCCTTTCTCATTGCCTCCGGCGTCCAAGTTCGGATCACAAGGCTGGACTGGCTGGACTTAGGCCTGAGTATGCTTTGGTATGTCGGCATGATGAACGCCTTTAATTTTGTAGATAGCATGGATGGCCTGGCAGTTGGCTTGGCCAGCATCGCCTCGGCCTTCTTTATGCTGGTGATGGTTGATTCTGGGCAGCCGGGGTTGGCTCTACTGGCGGCTGCTATCCTTGGCGCAACTGTGGGGAGCTACGTTCTGAATGCCTCGCCGGCCAAGATCTTTCTCGGCGATTCGGGGGCTCAACTGCTGGGCCTGCTACTGGCTGTACTCGGCATTGCCTATGTCCCAGGAGGCGCCGGCCTACCGCAGGGGGTATCTTGGTTTACGCCGATCCTTGTGTTGGGGATACCCATCTTTGACATGTGCCTGGTTGTGATTTCGCGCACCCGCAGGCGGTCCCGCCTATACCAGGCTGGCACCGATCACACGTATCACCGGCTGGTGGGGCTGGGCCTCGACCCGACCAGGTCGGTCTTGCTCACGCACCTGACAGCGATCGTCCTGGGGCTGACGGCCTTCATTGCCCTGGACGCCACGGTTCTTGTTGCCAACCTCATGTTTGGCGGGATTGTGCTGATGGGGTTGGCGGCGGTTGCCGTGCTCGAGCGCGTTCATCCGCGCCCGGCGGAGGCGCCATGAAACTGATCATTCAGATCCCCTGTTTCAATGAAGAACAAACACTGCCCCGAACGCTCGCCGATCTGCCCCAGGCGATTGACGGAATCGATACGATTGAGACCCTGATCATCGATGACGGCAGCACCGACCGCACGTTGGAGATTGCCAAGCAGCACGGCGTTGACCACATTGTGCGTTTACCCCGCAATCGTGGCTTGGCGCACGCTTTTTCGGCCGGACTGGAGGCCTGCCTGGATCGCGGGGCCGATATTATTGTCAACACGGATGGGGACCATCAATACCAGGGCGCCGGTATCCAGCTCCTGGTTGCCCCCATACTCGATGGACGAGCCGACATGGTCGTCGGTGACCGGAATGTGAATTCTATCCCCCATTTTTCTCCCATCAAGAAGCTCCTGCAGCGAATTGGCAGCTGGGTGGTGCGGTGGACTTCCGGGACTGACGTAAGAGACGCCACAAGTGGTTTCCGGGCGCTCTCTCGGGAAACGGTGCTTCACCTTATGATATTCAGTTCGTACACATATACTCTGGAGACGATTATCCAGGCGGGCAAGAAAGGCCTGACAGTTGTCTCGGTGCCGGTAGGTACGAATGAAATGTTGCGGGAATCTCGTCTCATTCGGAACATTTGGACATATGTCGTCCAGTCAGCCGTTACCATTCTACGCATCTTTATGATGTATGAATCATTGCGCGTTTTCTCGTACCTCTCGCTAATTCCACTGCTTTCAGGGTTGGCCCTTTTTGTTCGATACCTCGTCTTCTACATGCAAGGCGAAGGCGCTGGACATCTTCAGTCCATCGTCGTCGCCGGAGTGCTTATTATCGTGAGCATCCAGGTATTCCTACTTGG
>DASWJQ010000130.1:0-4497 GCA_036397095.1 Anaerolineales bacterium | reverse complement strand
TGTCTGATCCACCCATGCCCTGTCACTGACCGAGGCCCTGCCAATGGGCCAACAACAACCACCGGGGGCATCACAATGGACACGACCCAATCTCTCTCCCCTGACACCGCCGTGCAAATTGATCCGTTGCCGTGGTTGCTTGAACTGGATACAGACAATCCTGGGGTTCGGTTCTTCGCACTTACCGATCTGTTGAATCGACCCGAGAATGATCCCGAGGTACGTCAAGCCCGGCGGCAGATCATGCAGACGGGCCCGGTGCCAGTCATTCTGGGGCAGCAAGCGGCCGAGGGCTACTGGGTCAAAGCCGGTGGCGGCTACTCGCCCAAGTACCAGGGGACAAGCTGGTCGCTCCTCATCCTGGCCGAGTTGGGCGCAGACCCGGCGGACGAGCGGGTGCAGCGGGCCGGAAACTACGTGCTCGACCACAGCCTGGCCGCCAGTGGCGCTTTTGCCTACAACCAGAAGCCGGTGCCCAGCGGTGCCGTCCACTGCCTGAACGGCAACATGGTCTTTGCGCTTACCCGGCTCGGTTTTGGCAGCGACCCGCGACTGCAAGCGCCGATCGACTGGCTGGCCCGTGCCATCCTTGGGCAGGCGCCGATCAAGTTCTACCAATCCGGCACCTCCGGCCCAGGATTCGCCTGCGCCGTCAACATGGGCCAGCCCTGCGCTTGGGGCGCCAACAAGGCCATTCGGGCGCTGATCGAGCTTCCCGCGTCGGAGCGTACGCCGCTTATCGAGCGAGCGTTGGCAGCCGGCGCTAAGTTCTTGCTGAGCCGCGACCCATTGGTGGCGGATTATCCGTTCACCGAGCAAGTCAGTTTGGCCTGGTTCAAGCTTGGCTTTCCGTTGAGTTATTGGAGCGACGTGCTTGAGACGCTATCCAATCTGGTGGCACTGGGTTTCGGCGGAGATCCGCGCCTGAATCGGGCCATCGCATGGTTGCTCGAGAAGCAGGATGAGCAGGGCCGGTGGAAGATGCAGAACCACCTCAACCGCAAGATGTGGATTGACATCGAAGGCGGCGGTCGCCCAAGCAAGTGGATCACGCTGCGGGCGCTGCGCATGCTGAAGCAGACAGAAATCCACCGGCCTGCCTCTTCCCAGGAGGAGCAAGGGTGAGCCAGGAGATTCGAGTTTGGCATTATGGCTTGATGGCTGAACGCTGGGCTGAATTCCTGCATGACACACCCGAGCTTTCCTTTCTCAAGGCGGAAATCGAGCGCCACGGCCAACCCGTGCTCGATTTGGCCTGTGGAGCTGGCCGGCTGCTGCTACCGCTGCGATCCGCCGGGATGGACATCGACGGCTGCGATCTGTCGGCCGACATGCTGGCTCAGTGCCAGCGTCTGGCGCAGGAGCAGGGGCTGACGGTCGAGCTGCATCAGGCGCCGATGCACGACTTTCACCTGCCTCGCCGCTACCGAACCATCTACCTAATTGGGTCCTTTGGCCTGGCGGGCAGTCGCCAGCGGGACCTGGAGACGCTACGCCGCTGCTACCAGCATCTCGAGCCCGGCGGCGCGCTGGTGTTCAATATCCAGGCGGAGTACACCTCGCCCGACACCTGGGATCGGTGGCTGACCGAGCAGGCAGGCTCGCTCCCCGAACCGTGGCCTACAGAGGGCAGGGCGCGGACGGCCTCCGATGCCAGCGAGCATCACGCCTACTTCCGGCTGATTTCGATGGACCCGCTCGAGCAGACCTACGAACGGCAGGTGCGGCTGGAGAAGTGGCAGCGTGGAGAGCTTGTCGACCGTCAGGAGCTGTCCTTGCGCGGCCAGATGTACCTTAAGAACGAAGTGCTCTGGATGCTGGAGTTGGCCGGTTTTGGTGATGTCGAGCTGCATGGGGATTACACGCCTCATCCCGCCTCGGCAGAGAGCGACGAGTTGGTATTCACTGCCATTCGCCAAGAATGACGGGCGTACTGCCAGTCATCCTTCTCCTTTTGTACGCACAAGCTGGCTTGGCAATACCTCCGACACGCGCACCTCGAGCGAGCGGCAAGCCAGTTTGGATTGCAGAGGTTGGGTCACCTGGTTGAACCCAATCGATGGCTGCGGGATATTGAGTCTATGGGCGTCGAGGTGACGGTCGAACTGGATGGCAATATCGTGAAGCTGGCTGGACTTCAACCCAGGCGTGTCGAACTGTAGTCGGCCCGTTCGTTAACAAGGCGAGTGCGGCGGCCACACTGGGGTTTGGTCCACATAAATCCCCCAGACCGGTGATTCACGGTTAACATGGAACCCAATAGGATGGTGGAGTCAAGTCCCGGCTCCAGGTTCGGACCTCTTGGGAGGAGGCTGTGATGAGTGGAGTTCGCGTGCTGGTTGGCACCGTCAAGGGCGCGTTTGTGCTGACGTCCGACGGCAAACGTAAAGAATGGAAGGTCGAGGGGCCGCATTTCGGCGGTTTGGAGATTTACCACCTCAAAGGCTCTCCAGCCGACCCCAACCGGATTTATGCCTCACAATCCAGTGACTGGTTTGGCCAGGTGATGCACCGCTCGAATGACGGTGGCAAGACCTGGGACACTGTCGGCAACGAGTTTGCCTACGATGGTGACGCGGGCACCCACCAGTGGTATGACGGCACGCCACATCCGTGGGAGTTCAAGCGGGTCTGGCACCTGGAACCGTCGCTGACCGACCCCGACCATGTGTTGGCTGGGGTGGAGGATGCGGCGTTGTTTGAGAGCAAGGACGGCGGCCAGACGTGGCAAGAACGACCGGGTCTGCGGGGCCATGGCTCCGGTCCCAATTGGGCACCCGGCGCCGGTGGCTTGTGCCTGCACACGATCCTGCTGGACCCGACCAATGATGACCGCATGTACATAGCAATCTCAGCCGCCGGCACATTCCGCACCGATGACGGCGGCAAGACCTGGCGGCCAATCAATAAAGGTTTGGTCTCCGAGTTCATGCCCGAGCCGACGGCTGAAGTCGGACACTGCGTCCACCGCATTGCGATGCATCCATCGGCCCCCGAAGTGTTGTACATGCAGAAGCACTGGGACGTGATGCGCACCGATAACGGCGGCGAAGAGTGGCATGAGATCAGTGGCGATTTGCCGTCGGATTTTGGGTTTGTGGTCGATGTGCACGCACACGAACCGGAGACGGTATACGTCATCCCGATCAAGAGTGATTCGGAGCACTACCCTCCGGAGGGCAAGCTGCGGGTCTACCGCAGCCGCAGCGGAGGAAACGAATGGGAAGCGTTGACCAAGGGCCTGCCGCAGAAGGATTGCTATCACAACGTGCTGCGCGATGCGATGGATGTGGATAACCTCGATCCTTGTGGCGTGTACTTCGGGACTACCGGAGGTCAGGTTTACGTTTCGGCCGACAGCGGCGACAACTGGTCGCCGATCGTGAGCGACCTGCCGCGCGTGCTCTCGGTTGAGGTGCAGTCCCTGTCATGATCCGGGTTGTGCTGCCGTATCACTTGCGCAACCTGGCGGGGGTCGGCAAGGAAGTCAGCCTGGAGGTCGAGCCACCCGTCACGGCCCGCTCGATTGTTGACAGCCTGGAAGCGGCCTATCCAGCCCTGCGCGGAACCATCCGCGATCAGACCAGCCTGGAACGCCGGCCCTTGCTGCGCTACTTCGCCTGTGGCGAGGACGTCTCCCACCGGCCGGATGATGAGGTCCTGCCGGCAGCGATCGCCGACGGTCGTGAAGCGTTCTTGATTATCGGAGCCATTGCCGGCGGCTAAGCTTGGCCGCCGCAACGCAAAACGTTCCACAGGTCGTCCCTGCCAGAGAGTGAGGCGAATGGCCAATTCCGATCGACATGCCAGGATCGAGTCCTATGGGCGCGCCCACCGGCAACTGACCGAGGCGCTGGCCGGCTTTCCCCGGGAGATGTGGCAATATCGGCCGGCACCCGACGATTGGACCATCCACGAGATCATCGTTCACATTGCAGACAGCGAGGTCTCCAGCTACGTGCGCTGCCGGCGATTGCTGGCCGAGCCTGGCAGCGAGGTTCTTGGCTATGACGAAGCCAAATGGGCCCGTGACCTCGACTACCATCGCCAAAGCCCCGACGACGCCCTCGAACTTTTCAAATGGTTGCGGCACAAGTCCTATGACCTGATTAAGGATAAGCCGGAGACGGTCTGGACCAACACGGTCCTGCACTCCGAGAGCGGACCGATGACCATGGATGACTGGTTGGAAACCTACGAGCGCCACATCCCCGAACACATCGCTCAGATGGAACGCAACTACGGACTTTGGGCCAATACCGGGGCCGAAGCTGGCTGAATAGGTTGGTAAGCTCGGTCGGCACCGGCACTACACGTCCACCCTTGGCATCAGGAGGATCGGCCGGCAACCTGCCTTTGCAGGGCCCGCGGTCATACAGATAAGCGGGGCATAAGTTGGAGCAGACGCTGGGACCTGCCGGCCGATCCCAGCGCACCTCGAGCCTGTCCATTGCTCCCCGCCGATTCGCAACTGACGAGAGCACAGCCAGCGGTGTT
>DASWJQ010000129.1:0-21683 GCA_036397095.1 Anaerolineales bacterium | reverse complement strand
CGGGTTGGCCAATCATCTCCCAACCCTCGTACAGGTTGTGATCGGTCCTGTGATGCGAGTGAGCCACTCCGTGCACCCAGCGCCGATCAGGGTCCCAGATCACTAGGTCGGCGTCCGATCCCGGAAGAAGGGCACCCTTGCGCGGGTACAGACCGAAAATCTTGGCGGCGTTGGTGCTGGCCAAAGCCACAAAGCGTTCGGGCGTAATGCGCCCCTGGGCCACACCATATGACCAGAGCAACAGCATGCGATCGCCGATCCCCGGCAAGCCGTTGGGGATCCTGGTGAAATCGCCGGCACCCAATTCCTTGCCCGCAATGGCCACCGGTTGCCCCTCGTACTGGATCGGTTGCGTCCCATCATAGAAGAACGGGCAATGATCGGTCGAGAAAACCTCGATGCTGCCGTCTTCCAGCCCTTGCCACAGGGCTCGGTTGTCGGCGGCCGTGCGCAGAGGCGGCGAGCAGATCCAGCGAGCAGCGTCGGGCCGCGCCAATTGATCCTCGGTAAAGAACAGATACTGGGGACATGTTTCGGCGACTACGGCGGCGCCCCGCTGCCGGCCATAGCGGATTTGGTCCAGACCGCCGGCCGTGTTCAGGTGGACAACGTACAGATTGGCGTCGGCCTGCTCGGCCAGGGCGATAGCACGCAAGACGGCTTCGACCGCCCCCCAGGCCGGCCTGGTGCGGGCGTGCCAGATCGGTTCGGTATGGCCCGCCGCCAGTGCCTCGGCGGTCAGCAGGTCGATGACGTCCCCATTTTCGGCATGCAGCAGCGTCGTCAGCCCTGCCGCGCCGGCGGCCCTCATCACCTGGTAGATCTCGCCGTCCTGCAGCCGCAGCCGGCCGTTGTAGGCGGTGAATACCTTGACGCTCGTAACACCCTGCTTGACCAAGGCTGGGATCTCGGCCAGTGTTTGCGGGGTGAGACTGGTCACGTTCATATGGAAGCCGAAGTCGACAGCCGCCAGCAAGTCGGCCCGCTGGTGCCAGTCGTCGATGGCGGCCAAGAGCGAACCACCCGGCGCCTGCGGCACGAAGTCGATGGCCGTCGTTGTGCCGCCAAAAGCGGCCGCCTTCAATCCCGTGTAGTGATCATCCGACGAAACCGTGTCGAACATCGGCAGGTTGAGGTGGACGTGCGGGTCGATCCCGCCAGGCATCACCAGGCGGCCGCTGGCATCGATCACCTCGGCGCCGTCGGCCGCCAGGTCCGGGCCGACGGCGGTGATCCGCTCACCCTCGACCAAGATGTCGCCGCGTTGGCTGCCGTCGGCCGCAACCAGCAGACCACCGCGTATCAACAATCGAGCCATCTGCGCATCCCGTTGTCCGAGCGGTAGGAGGATGAAAAGCGGCCCGCCGCCGGTCCGGCAGCAAGCCGCTGATCCACGCAATTCATGGGACCACCCGGCACGCTAACTGAGAAAGTACTCGGTCCCGCAGTAAGGGCACGTGACCACGCCCTTGCCCGCCAGTTTGAGCTCACCGCCGCAGTACTTGCAGCGCTCCAGATCGCGCAGGCCGGCGGCATCCTGGGAATATAGAACACCTTCCTCCCAGTTGATGTAACCCGAGAAGATCCCCATGCCGACGAGCGCATGAATTTTGTCCTGGACTTCACGCTGGTTGGCACCAAGCTCAATCGCCAGATCACTGATCGGCAGCTGGCCGCGGCTCTTGACCATATCCAGGATCTTGCGCAGCTCGTCCCGCTCGGCTTCTTCGACGGCCTCACGGCCGCTGCGCACCAGCAGGAACAGACCGCCGCCAAACATCGGCAGCAGGATGATGACCAACAAGGCACCGCCCAGCAAGGCACCCGTCGTGCGCATCGTGCCTTCGCTGATGCCTCCAACGAGCCAGGCGCCGCCCACAATCAGCACCAAGATGCTGCCGCCGATCAGGAGCAGTCCGACCAATCGTCCGCTTCTCACAGGTTCTTGCCTCCCTGTTGTAGTTGAGTGCCGGCTCTAGCCGAAGCCGCGGCCCCCGCCGCCCCCGCCGCCACCACCGCTGAAGCCGCCGCCGGAGAACCCGCCGCCCCCGCCGCCACTGCTGCCAGATGACGATGGCGCCGAACCCAGCACACGGCCGGCGCTGTTGAGCATGGTGGACAGTCCATCGCTCATCGATTGCAGCCCACCGCCCAGACTGTCCGACATGCCCTGCAGGCCGCCGCTGCGCCCGCCGGATCCCATCGGCATGCTGCGGGCCAATCCGCCACCACCCCCACCTACGTCGCCGGAATCACTATAGTGACGCGGGTAGGGCACGTACCAGCCTGGGGCCGGCGCCTCGCTCAGCCGGGCGAACTTGTTGACCCACGACTGGTTCATGCCAAAGGCGATGGCATAGGGCAAGTAAGGCTCGAAAAGGTTGGCGGCCTGCTCCAGATCTTGCAGGTGTTCGATGCGCCGCAAGTAGTTTCGGAAAGCATTCCACTTGGCGGTGGCCTCGGCGCCCTGGAGAGTCTTGGCCGGCATGTAGCGGCCAACCATCAGCATCGAAATTGCCCCCAGGCCCAAGGCAACCGCCAGGCAGGGGATAAGACCGGCGTAGGTGGACAGCGGCACGGTCAGCACGCCGACGATGATGGCGCCGACCAGGGCCACCACGCCGAAGCCGGACCAGGTCGCCCGCGTCCGATCGGGCCGGCGCTTGAACAAGCCGCTGCTGACCAGTTCCTCATACAGGGCTTCCTGGATGCCGGGAAGCTTGGTGTAGAACTTGTTGCGCAGGGCCGACAGCTTGCGCTCGGTCCGGCTGCCGGTGAAGATGCCCTGGATCACCTTGCGCTCATACTTGCGCAAATCGGCGTCGTCCTTGTCGGTGCGCACGAAGGTGAAGTCGGTCGAGCCCAGGCCGAAGAAGCCCTTCCCTTCCTTCTCTTCAATACGCAGGTAGCCGCGCCTGGCCAGATCGACGATTGTCGCCACCACATCCTGCATATCGGCTTGCTCGTCGATCAGGCTACCGAGCAGCCCGGGCGGCATGTCATCCGGCGGAACCTCGACGTAGTCGGGAACGGGCCCGATCGCCGGATCTCGGCCCCGCAGATACCACATCAGGTACACCAGCAGTGGTCCGCCAATAGCGATGATGGCCGCCACCGCCCCCACACCCAGATTGAGGATGGGGCGCACATTCAAGTCGTAGGTTTCCTGCTCATCGACCGCCGCCTGCCAGGCCGGCACATTCGACGGCAGCACCCCGTGCGTGAACTCGACCCCGATTTCCATGACATCGGACGGTCCCATCGATCCTTGGGCAACGTAGCGCACGCTGCGCCCCGAATCCAATTGCTCCCAATCGGCGCGCACACCTGCCGAGTCAATGTCCTGGAAGCTGGCGCCCTCCGGAATCGTCACCTGCACACTGGCGTTCAAAATGGGGAAGTCCCGCTCCCCGTCGATGGCGATCCACTGCAGCTTGTCGCCGGATTCGTAGATTCGGACCGCGCCGCGCACCGTGTAGGACAGATCGAACGTGCGGGTTTCATTGACCGCCGGCGGGAAGTACCAATAGACCTCCAACTCATCGCCGACTTCATTGACGTAGAAAGAGCGCGGATCGATGCCATATCCGACCTCGGTGTAGACCGGGCCATTCGGCTCGCTGATGTTGATGTCGGTGATCGACTCCATTTTTTCGAGCGGGATGATGGCAAAACCAAAGGTGAAGACGCCCGAGGTGAAGTTGATCGTCTGGCGCTCGGTCACCCGCAGGTCACCGTTGGGCAGAACATTCAGGAAGACATCGTAGCGTTCCCAGACCAGGGTCTTTGACTGGGCTTGGGCCGGTGCGACCATCGTCAGCAGGCTGACGGCAAGCACCAGTGCCAACATCCATCGAAGACGGCGCATTGCTACTCCTCTGTTGGGCGGGGCCGATCGTCACCCCAACGCGGCGAATCTTACAGTCAGCCTAGCCCGTTGTCGAGTTCCTTGCCTACCATCAAGCTGACCGCTCGCGGATGATGCGCCATAACTGACGCTGCTCCGCCGGCGTCGAGATTGTCAGGTCCTTTAAGCGACGGGCCGACAGCAGGCGCTCGCCGGTCGTGTACAGAAACGTCAGCCGGCGCCATCCCCTGGCCGCGATCGGTTGTGGCAAACGCCTCAATTCGCCCAATTGAAGCTTGTAGTAGGGCGCTTCGGCCCGCGGGTGATCCGGCTCCTTATGCAGCAAGTCAACCCGCCGCACCAGCTCATGGCCGCGCACTGGGGCAACGTACCGAACCGACCAGCGCTCTTGGCCAAAAGCCGCCGTCAAATAGAACGCCAACCAATCCACTCGGATGGTCTTCGGCGCCGATTCCAACGGAATGCGGTACCAGCCCAGCAAGCGTGCGATTTCGAGGTCCTTGGGCGACGTGACAATCGCGACCAGGACCAAATCTGCAGCCTGAACCCCCTGCATGCTGCACCCCCTGACGAACCGGCTCTTCGGCCGGTAGGTTCCTACGTTTCCAGTCCAACCCGCTGGTTAAAGCCAGTTATCAACGCGTCGATTTCGTCGATCTGCCCCTGGATGTCGGTCCAGTAGTTCGGCGCCGACCATTGGTCGACGATCTCTTCGTAGGTTTTGCCCTGCTGTTCGACCCAGGTGAAGTACTTCAGGTTGTGCACCCGGCGCCTATCGGCGTAGCGCAGCTCGAGCATATGGTCGGTCGTCAGGCCGAGCAGGTAGCGGGCGAAATCGGCGGAGGCATCGACCTCAGTGTACTCGCCATGCTCCTCGTGCATCTCCTTGAGCCGGCTCTGGTACAGATCCATCGAGTCGGTCAGCACGGTGAGTACCACGTCGTCGGGACCCAGCTCGTAGTACTTGGCGAACTTGACGGCCATCGACAAATTGGCAATGCCAGAAAAGCCCAGCAGATCCAACTGGTCGACAAGGGCCGGCGGAACGCCCTGGCCCGTCAGATACTGGCGGCCGGCTGGTTCGTTGAACAGCCGGGCCAGATTGACAATCACATTGTCGTCCAGCGCCATCACCAGGTCGGTGTTCTTGACGTTGTGGATCCAGGGTACGTGCTTGTCGCCAATGCCCTCGATGCGATGGGCGCCAAACCCGTTCTCGAGCAGGGTCGGGCATTGCCAGGCCTCGCCGGCGCCGACCTTGCTTCCCGGAAACTGCTGCTTGAGGTAGTCACCGCAGCCGATCGTCCCAGCCGAGCCGGTCGTCAGGACCACGCCGCGGAATACCCCGTCCGTGCCCAGTTCCTTGGCCAGCACTTCTTCCATGGCGTGGCCGGTGATGTCGTAGTGCCACAAGTAGTTACCGAACTCGTCGAACTGATTAAAGATGACGAGCGGCTCGCCGGAGGCGCGCAGTTCCTTGCACTTGTCGAAGATCTCCTTGACGTTGGATTCGCTGCCCGGCGTCTTGATCGTCTCACCGGCGATGTTGGCCAGCCAATCGAACCGCTCCTGGCTCATGCCCTCGGGCAGGATGGCAATCGACTCGGTTGCCAGCAGCGCCGAGTCGTAGGCCCCACCGCGGCAGTAGTTGCCGGTCGACGGCCAAACAGCGCGATGGTGCGTCGGGTCGAATTGGCCGGTCACCAGCCGCGGCACCAAACAGCCAAAGGCGGCACCGACCTTATGGGCGCCCGTCGGAAACCACTTGCCGACCAGGGCGATGATGCGTGCTTCGACGCCGGTTAGCGACGGCGGCAATTCGAGGTAGTTCACCTCCCCGAAGCCGCCGCCCTTTTCGACCGGCTCGTTCTTCCAGGTGATGCGGAATAAATTGGCTGGATCGACATCCCACAGCCCTTTGCCGGCCAGCTTTTGGCGCGTCCCGGCCGGCACCTTGGTTGGGTCGCGCATTTGAGCGAAGGTCGGGATGATAATGCCGCGTTCGCGCGTGCGCTGGATGGCGTGCTCCATCCCCTCTTGTTCAATGTGTAGGTCAATCATGGAGAACCTATGATTCCTCCCGTTCCGTCGGATGGGTTGGCCCTTGGCGCACAATGTAGAGCGGCCGGCCCTTGGCCTCATCGTACAACCGGCCCAGGTACTCACCGAGGATGCCCAGCGATATCAATTGCACACCCCCGAGGAAGAGCACCGCGATCAGCGTAGTCGCCTGGCCAAAGAAGGCCTGGTTGCCCATCAAGCGCAGCACAATCACAATCGGGATGGCGATGGCGCTGATAGCGGCACAGGCAAAGCCGAAATAGGTGGCCAGCTGCAGCGGGAAGTAGGAGAAGCTGGTGACGGCATTCAGCGCAAAGCCGGTCATTTTGCGCAGGTTGTATTTGGTCTCACCGGCGAAACGGGCGTCCCGATCGTAGGCGACCCCGACCTGGGTGTAGCCAACCCACGACGACATGCCCCGCAAGAAACGATGCCGCTCGCGCATCCGGCCTAGCGCATCGACGACCTGGCGGTCGAGCAATCGAAAGTCGCCCGTATCCAGCGGGATATCGACGTCGGTGATCCGGTAGATCAACCGGTAGAACAAACTGGCGGTGACCCGCTTGAACCAGGTCTCCCCCTTGCGGTCACGGCGAACGGCATAGACCACCTCGTAGCCCTGGCGCCATTTGGCCACCAGGTCGGTGATGATTTCCGGCGGGTCCTGCAGATCGGCATCAATAATCACCACCGCCTGGCCGCGGCTGTAATCCAGCCCGGCTGTGACGGCGATCTGGTGGCCGAAGTTGCGGGCGAAGATCACCGGGCGTAGGTGGGAGTCGGTTTTGGCCAGGTGCCGGATGCGGTCGGTTGAGCCATCGGTTGAGCCGTCATCGACCAGGATTAGCTCCCAAGGTTCGTCCAACCCATCCATCACCTGGCGTACCCGCCGGTGCAGTTCGGGGATCGAATCGACCTCGTTGTAGATTGGAGCGATCACACTGATGGTGACCGGTTGGTCTGCACGCATTGGATCCGCTACCCCGTCCTACGCTTCCATTACGGCGGCCAAAGCAGCCAGTGTCGGCTCGATGACGGTAGGTTCACCGGCCGCCTTCATCGCCGAGGCCACGTCCTTGATTCCGTTGCCGGTGTTGAGCAGCACGACTCGCTCATCAGGCCCCAGCATCTCCTTGGCGGCCGCCTGACGCAATCCGGCGTGAGCGGCCGCCCCGGCCGGCTCGGCAAACACCCCGGCCGTCAGCGCCAGGTGGCTGATGGCCTCGAGGATATCCTGGTCGCTCACCTGCAGATAGGCGCCGCCTGAGTTGCGCGCCGCCTGCAGCGCCCGCCAACCGTCGCGCGGAAAGTCGACCGAGATGCTGTCGGCCAGGGTCGTGGCCGAGACCGGCTCGATCTCATCGACACCGCGTTGGTAGGCATTGTAGATGGCGGCCGAGCCCTCGGACTGAACACCGTACAGCCTGGGGGCCGCCTCGATCCAGCCCAGGTCGAGCAGATCCTGGAACCCCTTGGCCAACCCGCTGATGATGTTGCCGTCCCCAACGGAAACGAAAATGGCGTCTGGCGCCAGCCAGCGTTCGCCATCCGCCAGCTTGCCGGACTCGGCTAGCGTCAGCTGTTCACAGATCTCGAAAGCGGCCGTCTTCTTGCCTTCGGCCGTGAATGGATTGTAGCCCGTGTTGCGGCAATACCAGCCGTAGGTCTGGGCGGCTTCAATCGTAAGGTCAAAGGCCTGATCGTAATTGCCTTCCACCAGGTAAACGTCGGCCCCGTAGATCATCAGCTGGGCTACCTTGGCCGGCGGCGCCGTCTTGGGGGCGAAGATAACGGACGGCATCCCGGCCGCGGCCGCCATGCCAGCCAGGGCCGCACCGGCATTGCCAGTCGAGGCGGTCACTACCCGCTCAACGCCCAACGCCTGCGCCCGGGCCACGACCACCGCCGACGCCCGGTCCTTGAACGAAGCCGTCGGATTGCGGCCGTCGTCCTTGACCCACAGCCTGTCGAGCCCAAGGGCCTGGCGCAATCGGGGCGCGCCATATAGCGGAGTCCAGCCGACCGACCGCAGCGGGGTGCCGTGGTGGCCCGGATCGTCCACCGGCAGCAGCGGCAGGTAGCGCCAAATGCTGAAATCCGGGCTTTGGCCGATCGTCGCCGGCGAGCTGGCCGCAGCAATCCATTCGACGTCGAGAATGACATCGAGATTGGCGCCGCAATTCGGGCACACATAGAACTGCTCGTCCGGACCGTAGGTCTGGCCGCAGCGTGCGCAGCGGTAGCCAGCAAACTGGCTCATTTACAGACCACGCTCGCCGCGGATGTAGGGCAATCCCAACGCCGCCGGTGCACCCAAGCGCTTGCGGAACGCTTCGCGTGAGCCAATCACCAGCACGATAATGGTGAAGGCATAAGGCAGCATCTGCAGAAAGAAGCCCCAGTACGGATTGTAGAAGAACGGATTGCGCAGGCCGAGCAAGGTGGTTGGGCCTTGAATATCAAGGATCATCCGGCGCAGTGCGCCGAAGGCATACGAGCCGGCCGCCGCACGGATCGGGTCCCATTGGGCGAAGATCACCAGGCCGATGGCAATCCAGCCCTGACCCGACGTGGTCAACTGGCTGAACCAGCCGGGCGAAACCGCCAGGCTGATGGTGGCACCCGACAGCCCGGCGAACATTCCTCCAATGAAGACGTACAGATAGCGCAAGCGGGCCACTTGGATGCCGAGTGCATCGGCTGCCGCCGGGAATTCGCCCACGGCCCGCAAGTGGAGGCCGGGGCGGGTGCGGTAAATGAAGTACCACATTGCCGGCACCAGCAAGTAGCCGAGGTAGACCATGATCGACTGGTCCTCGAACAGAATGGGGCCGAGCAGAGGGATGGCCGACAGACCCGGCAGGCTGTAGGTCGGCAGCAGCGACACGGCGCCGGCCCGGCTCAGGCCCTCGCCAAAGACCAGGCTAAGCCCGGTGCCGAGGAAGGTCAGGGCCAACCCACTGACCACCTGATCGGCCTGGAACTGAATGGCGATCACTCCATGGACTTGGCTTAGCACGCCCGCTACCAGCATGGCGACCAGCACACCGAGCCACGGATTGCCGGTCGCCAGGGCGGTGCTGAAGGCGCTCATGGCGCCGATCAGCATCATGCCTTCCAGGCCGAGGTTGAGCACCCCCGAGCGTTCCGCCAGAATCTCACCCAGCGTGGCGAACAGGAGCACCGTGCCCGAAGCGACGCCGGCGTGCAGGATGGTGATGGCGTCCATCGTCAGGCCTCCACCGCCCGGCGCACCAACCGCGGCCGGTAGCGCAGCAAGAAGTCGCTGGCAATAAGGCAAACCAGGATGATGCCCTGGATCAGCATCGGCAGACCCGACGGTTGGATCTCGCGGCCCGCCAGGATCAACGCGCCGAAGATCACCGACACCGGCACAACAATCAACGGATTAAGCTTGGCCAGCCAGGCGATGATGATTCCGGTGAAACCATAGCCGGGGGATATGGCGCCCTGCAGCCGGTGGACAACCCCGCTGATTTCCGACATGCCGGCCAATCCGGCCAAGCCGCCGGAGAGCATCAGGACCAGGATCGTGTTGCGGGTGATGCTGATGCCGGCATATCGTCCAGCCCGCGGGTTGTCACCCAGCAGACGAATTTCGTACCCCCAGCGGCTGCGGTACAGGATCCAGGCGACCAGCCCGGCGGCAACCACGCCGAAGGCCAAACCCAGATGCGTTGTCAAGCCGCGGAACGCGGGCACACTAGCGCCCAGGTCGGTCAGACGCGGCAGCCAGGCTTCACGTGGAAACTGGGGGCTCATCTGGAATCCACCTTCGCTCCACACGGCGAAAATGAAGAAATTGTTCCACGAGACGGCAATGTAGTTCATCATCAGTGTGGAAATGATCTCGTTGACCCCGAAGCGAGCTTTGAGCCAGCCGGGGATAAAGCCCCAAACTGCGCCGGCGGCAATGCCAGCCAGGGCCATCGCCGGCAGCGTGATCCAGGCTGACGTGCCTTCGGGGAGAAGCGGCGTCAGCACGACTGCACTGGCGCCAAATGCGCCCATGAAGAATTGGCCCTCGGCACCAATATTCCACAGGCGCATGCGAAAGGCGACAACCGCTGCCAGGCTGACCAGGATGAGCGGGGTCGCCTTGGTTAGCGTGTCGGATAGGACACCGGGATTGCCGAACGAAGCTCGCAGCATGAAGCCATAGGCCCGCAGCGGATCGCCGCCGACGACGGCGAGGATGATCCCGCCAATCACCAGGGCAACGGCCACGGCGCCCAACGAGACTGCCAGATTGAGCCAGGCGGGCTGCTCAAGGCGGGCTTCGAGCCGAAGCTGCCAAGGGGAGCGGAACCGGCGCGGTTCGGAAGCGGCGCTGGTCATGGCTCGTCGGCCGGCGGCAGTTCAGACTGGGGTGTGCCAGTCATCATCAGGCCGATGCGTTCGGGATCGGGGTCCGGCTCGGTCAATTCGCCCATGATCCTGCCGCCGTGGATGACGTACAGCCGGTCTGACAGCGAAATGAGTTCCTCGAGCTCCTCTGAGATGAGGAGCACCCCTGCGCCGCGGTCCCGCTGCTCGAGCAGCAAGTGCTGGACGGACTCGATGGCGCCGACGTCCAGGCCGCGCGTCGGCTGCACTGCCACCATCAGGGCCGGCTTTCCTGAGATCTCGCGGGCCAGGATCAAGCGCTGCAAATTGCCGCCGGACAACATCCGGGCCGGGGTCTTGATCGAGGGGGCCATAATGTCGAAGGATTGGCGCAGATCGCGGGCATGGTCGTCGGCGGCCCGCGGGTCGATCGACAGGCCTCTGGCGATGGGCGCCAGTCGGTACTCCTTCATGATGACGTTGTCGGTCAAACTCAGATTGGGCGCCGTACCGACGTGGGTGCGGTCCTCGGGCACGTGCGACACACCAGCCTCGATCAGCCGGCGGATGCGCTGTGACGGACGCAATCGACTCCGGCCTGGCGTCACCAGTGCTTCACCAAACATCTCCACCTGGCCGGCGCTGATCGGACGCTGCCCGCTGATGGCCTCGGCCAGTTCGGCCTGACCGTTGCCGGCAACACCGGCCAGCCCAACGATTTCGCCGGCGCGCACCTGCAGGTCGACACCCCGCAGCGCCGGCAGACCTTTATCGTTCTGGGCCTCGACACCTTGTACCCGCAGCACGACCTCGCCTGGTTTGGCCGGCGCCTTGTCCAGGCGGAACAGCACCTCGCGTCCCACCATCAACCGGGCCAGCTCGGCCTTGTCAACGCTGTCCGCCGCCAGCCCGGCCGCCGTAGCCTTGCCCTTGCGCAAGACGGTGATTCGGTCGGCGACCGCCCCCACTTCATCCAGCTTGTGGGAGATGAAGACAATCGATTTGCCGCCGGCCACCATCGAACGCAGCGTGTCGAACAAATCATCGATTTCGGTTGGCGCCAGCACGGCCGTCGGCTCGTCCAGGATCAGAACCTGGGCCCCGCGGTACAGCATCTTAAGGATCTCTACCCGCTGCTGCTCGCCAACCGACAGCTGCCAGATGCGGGCCCGCGGGTCGACCTGCAAACCGAATCGTTCTCCCAATTCGGCAATGATCGTGTGATAACGCGATAAGTCCAGATGGAAGCGCGGTTCTGCCAGACCGAGCAAGATGTTCTCGGTCACGGTCTGGGTCGGCACCAACATGAAGTGCTGGTGGACCATGCCGATGCCATGCTGAATGGCATCACGCGGCGAGCGGAATTCCACGAGCTTGCCGTTGACCGTCAGCGACCCTTGATCCGGCCGGTACAGGCCAGTCAGAATGTTCATCAGCGTGCTCTTGCCGGCGCCGTTCTCCCCTAGCAGCGCATGGATTTCTCCATGCCGCAGCTCAAAATCGACCTGATCGTTGGCGATCACGCCGGGGAAGCGTTTGCTGATGCCATGCATGGCAACGGCGAGCGGTGGTTGGTCCATCACGCTCCGGGCAGCGCACCCAGCACCGTGCCGGCGCCCGGATCGGGCGCGGGCACGGCGCATGGATGCTGCGTCAGGTTATTCGAGCGCTGGCAGTTCGGCCGTAACGCCTTCCGCCCACCAGTACATGCAGTATTCGCACTCCAGCCCTGGCGCGCCGGGCGGGAACTGGTCGATGTCGGCGTAATCGAACTGCTCGCCTTCGGCGATCACCAGGTTGCCCTGGTTGTCATAGATTGGTCCGGAGAACAGGTCGAAGCGATCGAATTCGCCGGCCAACATCTGGTCCAGCAGATCACGAACCTGCTGGATGACTTCAGGCGGCAGCTCAGCCAAACCGGGCGTAAGCTCTTCACCTTCCATGAAGCCGTACAGCCCCAGACCGCCGGTGTCGGCTTCAAAGTAATGGAAGCCAACTTCGTAGCTGCCATCAATCACACCCTGGGCGATGTCAGCATAGACCGGTCCCCAATTCCAGTAGGGAGCCGTCAGACAGGCCTCGACGTGGCACGAGCCGTACCAGTCATAGGTAACGCCCCACTTGCCCTTTTCCTGGGCGACGTCTGCCACGGCTGGCGTATCGGCGCCGGTGAACACCACCTGTGCCCCGCCATCGAACAAGGAGGCGGCCGCATCCTTTTCGATGATCGGATCGTGCCAGGTGTTAATCCAGCGGATGTCCATCTTGCACTCGGGACACGACTCGCGCATGCCGAGGGCGATAGCGTTGCCCAGCCGGATTTCCTCGGGGATAGGGAAGGTCGCCATGTAGCCCAACGTTTCGTTGCCATCCATCTGGGCGCGGGCACCGGCCAGCATGCCGGCCAGGTACTTCATATCTTCCATGGCGCCGAACAGGTTGCCAAAGTTCTCATTGTTGGTCTTGAAGCCACTGATGTGGATGAAGATTGTGTCGGGGAACTCGGCGGCAACCGTCTCCATCGGATCCATATAGCCAAACGAGGTCCCAAAGATCAGGTCGAACCCCTTGCGCGACAGACTGCGGAAGATTTGCTCCGAGTCGGTGCCTTCGGGGACGTTTTCGATGTAGGCCGTATGGACATTGGGGACATTGGCTTCGATGTATTCCAGACCCTCGTAGTGGGCCTGCGACCAACCGCCGTCGTCGTGTGGGCCGATCAGGACCATGCCGACATTGAACATGCCCTCTTCGACAGAGGGGATTTCGAAGCCGCCAACGACCTCGGCTGTCGCCGGCCCGGCAGTGCCGCAGGCCGAGAGCGCCAGCCCAACGATCATGACGCCCGCCACCCACTTAAGCAATTTGTGGGTTGACATCTCTTACTCCTCCTTCAATACGCGGTGACCCTATCGTACTGGCTGCTATGTGTCCCATTCCAAGTTGGTGAGCCAAGCCACCTCCTTTGCCTTGGGGTTGCTTCGGTTCAGGGAACGATGACGGTGCCCGTCTCGCCACGCATGGCCCGTTCGATGTTTTCCGGGTCTGTGATGATCGCCCGTTTGCCGCCATCCCGCAAGTAGTTGAGCACGGCCTGGATCTTGGGGCCCATGCTGCCCTTGGCAAACTGGCCTTCAGCCAGGTAAGCCTCGGCTTCGGCGCTGGTCAGGCTGTCGAGCCACTTCTGATCCGGTTTGTTGAAGTTGAGCGCCACCTTCTCGACGGCGGTCGAAATCACGAACAGTTCGGCTTTCAAGCTGGCGGCCAGCAGGGCCGACGCGAAGTCCTTGTCGATAACGGCTTCGACTCCTGCCAACGCCCCGGATTCATCACGCACGACCGGGATGCCACCGCCCCCCGTCGAAATGACGACCAGGCCGGCCTCGACCAGGCGCTTGATGGCCGGCGCCTCGACAATCTCCATCGGCTGCGGCGACGGAACAACACGGCGCCAACCGCGCCCGGCGTCCTCGACCACCTGCCAGCCGTCTTGGTCGGCGTGTTTCTTGGCAAGTGCTTCGTCCATGAACGAGCCAATCGGCTTCGAAGGGGTCTGGAAGGCCGGGTCATTCTGGTCGACACGCACCTGGGTGATAACCGTCACGGCCGTCTTGTCCAGGCCCCGTTGGCGAAACTCGTTGTGCAGCGCCCGTTGGAACATGTAGCCGATGGCGCCTTGGGTGTCGGCGCCGCAGTAGTCGAGCGGAACCGCATGCAGCTCGTGGGCCGACAGCTCCGAGCGGCGCAGAATGAAACCGACCTGCGGGCCGTTGCCATGCGTGACAATCACATTCCAGCCGGCCTCGATCATGCCAGCAATGTGGGCCATCGACTCGCTGGCGGCAGCGTACTGATCGGGAATCGTCTGGCGATCCTTGGATTTGATCAGCGAATTGCCGCCCACGGCGACAACCGCGACCTTGCGACCCGAACTCGAGCTCATCCTTCCTTCTCCTGGTCAGGCCATCGTTAAGGCCATAACGGCCTTCTGGGCATGTAGCCGGTTCTCGGCCTGGTCAAAGACCACACTCTGGGAGCCATCGATCACTTCATCCGTGACCTCAACATTGCGGTCGGCCGGCAGCGGATGCATGTAAACGGCATCCTTGTCGGCCAGCGCCATCTTCCTGGCGTCGGTGATCCAATCCTTGTGTTGGTCCTGGATCTTCTTGCCTTCGTCGGCGTCCTGCGTCGTAAGCAAGGGCCCCCACGACTTAGCGTACACAATATCGGCGCCCTTCAGGCCTTCTTCCATGCTTTCCGTCGTGTCGAAGGCAGTCCCATGCTTCTTGGCCAAGGCTTTGGCTTCGTCAACCAGATCGGGCATCAAACCGAACTCGGGTGGGTGCGCCAGGGTCACATCCAAGCCAAAGCGCGGCATCTGCAGGATTAGCGACTGCGGCACCGAGATCGGCTTGAGATAGGAAGCGGCGTAGGCCCAGGAAATTGCAATACGCTTTCCGCGCAGATCCCGACCCTTCTTCTCGAAGATCGTCATCAAGTCGGCCAGGCACTGGTGGGGATGGTAGTAGTCGCACTGCATATTGAGCACCGGCACGCGCGAGGCGCCGGCCACCAGGTTGAGGTAGCGGTTGCCGGTGCCCCAGTCGACGTGGCGGATGGCGATGCCGTCAAAGTAGCGGCCGAAGATTTCGCCCATCTCCTTCTCTGTGTCGCCGTGCGAGATCTGTGTCGTACGCGATTCGATGAAGGCTGCATGGCCACCGAGCTGGGCCATGCCGGCCTCGAACGAACCGCGGGTGCGTGTGCTGCTGAAGAAGAACAGCATCGCCAACACCTTATCCCGCAGGTAGGCGTGCGGCTCACCCAGCGCCCGCTTGCGCTTCAGGTCGAAGGCCACGTCAAGCACCGTCTCGACTTCCTCTTTCGAGAAATCGAGATCGCTGATGAGATCGCGGCCCCTGAGGTAGGTTTGCATTTGAAGTGTCTCCAGTCAGTCGATTCTTTGGAAACGTGTGATACGTGATATGTAACAGGTGATAGAGGGTAAGAGCGCCGACGCGATTCTTCCTTCGGCCCTTGACTCTCCCCACGGGCAAAGGCACGTGCCCCGTATCATCTGTCTCTTACCACCTGTCACTAATCACTTGTCACATGTCCACCATCCCATTCCCTACTCCATCTTGCCCAACACCAACGCCAGCAGCGACATGCGGACGACGACGCCGTTGAAGGCCTCGACCCAGTAGCGGGCGTGGCGTGTGTCGTCGACCTCGGCCAGTAGTTCGTCCATGCGCGGCAGCGAGTGCAGAATGATCGAATCCGGCTTGGCCTTGCGCATCAGCGCCTTGGTCACCTGGTAGTTTGACGGGGTCATGCCAACGTCACCCGAGCGTTCGTCGCGCGCCTTCGTGTAGTCCGGCTGCACGACCGGCTCCATGTAGATCACGTCGGCGTCGGCGATGGCTTCGTCGATGTGTTCCACCTCGCGGTAGCGCAGGTTGAGGCCATCAAGCTCTTCCTTGAACTCGTCGGTCAGCGACATGTCTTCGGGGGCGATGTAGGTGGCTTCGATGTCAAACTGAGACATGGCGTAGCTCATTGAATGCATGGTGCGCATGCGCATGTCGCCAACCAACAGGAAGTGCAGCCCGTCGAGTGTACCGAGCTCATTCCAGATGGTGTACATGTCGGTCAGCACCTGGGTCGGGTGCTCGCCCCAGCCGTCGCCGGCGTTGATGATGGGAATTGAGGCCCAGCGGGCGGCTTCGGCCGGCGCACCCTGCTGGAAATGGCGCATCACAATCACGTCGCCGTAGTACTCCAGCATGTGGACGGTGTCCTTGATCGACTCCTGGTAGAAGTCGCCGGCACGGGTGTTCTTGACGTCTGAGAAGCCGGTGACCCGGCCGCCGAGCCGCAGCATGGCGGCTTCATGGGCCAGGCGGGTGCGGGTGCTTGGCTGGTAGAACGCGGTCACGAGCGTCTTTTCGGCCAGCAGATCGGTGTTGGTCCGGTCCCGCGCAAACGGGGCCAATTCATCGGCAGCTTCGAAAACGCGGAAGTATTCCTCGCGCTCGAACCCTTTGAGAGACAGGATGTCTCGACCTGAAAAACTACGCATTGCTCTTCTCCAAGCCTTTCCTCAGGCAACCCACCGGTTCGGGTGGGACTAGGCCAGCGCTTGCTGGACGCGGCGTACGATATGGAAGCGGAAGGTGCCGGGCAGGAAATACGACCGCGAATGGTCGATCACGCGATCGCTGTCGTTGTACAGGCGGGCTTCCAGATAAAGCAGGACGTCGCCCGGGTGTATATGAAGCGCCTCGGCGATGTCCGGCTCGGCCGGGATGGCGGTGATCTCGGCGCGTGAGCGATTCAGATGAAGATCACCGCGACGGATCAACAGAGCCAGCACGGAACCAGAAAAATCGGTACCAATGTCGTCCGGCTGCAGCACGTCTTGCGGCAGGCAGTCGACCAGATAACCCACCGGCCGGCCGTCGGCCAGGATGACGCGTGACAGCTCGGTCACTTGCGCCGTTGCCGGCACGCCCAGTTGTTGGCCGTCCTCCGTACCGGCCGGCCGGACCACGACCGCCAACTCGGTTGACTCGAGCGCAACGCCAATCTGGGCCGCCAGCGTCTCGATGCTCGACAGGACCTCGAGGCCGGTTTCAATCACCTGCGGCGGCTTGGCGATGAAGGTGCCTACGCCACGGCGGCGGATAACCAGCCCGCGGGCTTCGTACAGGCGCATGGCTTCGCGCAGCGTCGAGCGTGAGACACCCAACTGCTGCGCCAGCTCCGGCTCGGAAGGTAGGAATGTGCCCGGGGCCGATTTGGCCAGCAGCACCCCCAGTGTGTCGGCCGTCTTCTGGTACAGCGGGCGGTTGTCGCCTTTGGCAGTGGACTTCTTGGCCATCATTCTCTCTCGCCGGCAATCACCGGCACAACTCGAAATGAGTCCACGTCAACCAGTCCCTTATCGGAAATACGGAGCGCCGGGATCACCACCAACGCCAGCAGACTGAGCTGCATATTGGCGTTGTTGAGCTGGCAGCCGCACGCCCGCAACGCAGCTAACAGGGCTTCGGCCTGGGCGGCCACGACCTCGGCCCGCTGGTCGGACATCAGGCCGGCGATCGGCAGCTCAATCAGGGCGATAGGTTCACCCCGGCGCACGACAATCTGGCCGCCGCCAACCTCGGCCAACCGGTTGGCAGCCACCACCATCGACTCGTCGTCTGTGCCCACGACCAGCATGTGATGCGAATCGTGGGCGACCGTCGAAGCGACGGCGCAAGGCAGATCGAAACCGAATCCCGTGACCAGTCCCAGCTGGACTTCGCCGGTCCCCTGGTGACGCTCTACCAGTGCAACCTTGGCCAGGTCGGTAGCCCGATCCAACACCAGCTGACCGTCAGCCACCTCGACGGTCTTCGTCAGTGCCTGGGTTGGCGCCTGGTTCTCGATCACGCCGATCACCCTGGCCTCGACTGGGCCGCTGCCGGAGTGCTTCAACGCAAAGTCGGCCGCCGTGAGCGGGCGGGCCAGCTTGACCGAGTTGCGCACGTGTTCGGGATAGCTGAAAGCGGGCACTTCGAGTTGCAGGGCACCGGACTCGGCGGCCAAGACTCCACCTGCGTACACCTGGTCGATCACCATGTTTTCCAGATCGCTGACGACAAGCACGTCGGCGTAGCGGCCGGGTGCAATCTGGCCGACGTCACGCGCCACTCCAAAATGCTCGGCCGTGTTCAGGGTGGCCATCTGGATTGCGGTCAACGGCGCCAGCCCTTGCTCGATGGCGTGGCGCACGACCCGGTCCATATGCCCCTCATTCACCAACGTCCCCGAGTGGCTGTCATCGGTCACCAGCATGAAATGCCGCGGATCGAGACCATCGTCGATGATCGCCCGGATTTGGCTGGCCACGTCGTACCAGGCCGACCCAAGCCTCAGCATGGCCTTCATCCCCTGGCGCACGCGGGCGATGGCGTCTTCTTTGCGCGTCCCCTCATGATCGTCTTCTGGTCCGCCGGCGACGTAGCCGTGGAACGGCAATCCCAGGTTGCCCGAGGCATAGTGGCCGCCGATGACCTTGCCGGACAGCCGCGTCTCGGCCATTTCGGCGTGCAGCTTGTCGTCCCCTTGAAATACGCCGGGGAAGTTCATCATCTCACCTAGGCCGATAATCCCGGGCCAGGTCATGGCCTCGGCCACCTCGGCCGGCCCCAGGCTGGCGCCGGCCGTCTCCAAACCGGGCGCCGACGGCACGCACGACGGCATCTGCACCCAGACGTGGATCGGCTGGACCACCGCCTCGTCAACCATTAGCCGCACGCCTTCCAGACCAAAGACGTTGGCAATCTCATGGGGGTCGATAAACATGCCCGTCGTGCCGTGGGGGACAACGGCCCGCACAAATTCAGTCACCGTCACCATGCCCGACTCGACGTGCATGTGTCCGTCGAGCAGACCCGGGACAAGGTAGCGCCCGGCAACCTCCACCACCTGCGTCTGCGGCCCCTGTGCGTGCGAGCCCTCGGGCCCAACATAGGCGATCCGATCGCCGGAGATGGCAATGTCGGTTCCATCGAGAATCTCGCCGGATTGCACGCAGACCCAGCGGCCGTTGCGCAGGATCAGGTCGGCCGGCTGCCGACCCATCGCCACCTCGACCAAGCGGCGGCTGATGGCCGACCACTCGGCTGCCGAATTCGGTTTAGGCAACCGAGCCTCCCTCAAGCTGGCCCGCCATGCAACAGTCGGCGGGAGGCGTGGTTATGTCGTTCGACCAAGGTTGGCAGTTCGATGCCTGTCAGCTGGCCATTGGCGACAACCGCCCGGCCATGCACGTAGTTGAAGTCGACGTTGACCGGGGAGCACAGCAGGACTGCCGCCAGCGGATCGGATTGAGCACCGGCGAACGGGACCTGATCCAGATGGATGGCAATGAAGTCGGCGCATTTGCCCGGCTCGAGCGAGCCGATATCGGTGCGGCCCAGGACGGCCGCCCCGCCAACGGTGGCCAGCGTCAGCGCCGTCCGGGCCGCCATCATTTCGCCCGGTTCTTCGCCAACTGCAGTCGGCGCGGCGCCAACCCGCGACAGCAGCATGGCCAGCCTGGTTTCCGCCAGCAGGTGCGAGCTATCATTGCTGGCTGACCCGTCGACCCCCACCCCCACCGGCACGCCGGCGTGCAGGTACTTGAGCACCGGCGCAATGCCCGAACCTAGGCGCATGTTCGAACTAGGGCAGTGCGCCACCCCGGTGCCGTCCTGGGCCATGCGGCCAATCTCTTCCGAGTTGACGTGCACAGCGTGGGCGTACCAGACATCGTCGCCCGCCCAATCCAAGTCTTCGGCGTAGCCAACCGGTCGCTGGCCAAAGGTTTCCAGACAGAAGCGCTCTTCGTCGATGGTTTCGGCCAGGTGGGTGTGCAACCGGACGCCGTACTGGCGAGCCAATGCGGCCGACTGGCGCATGAGATCGGCGGTCACGGAGAAGGGTGAGCACGGCGCTACCACGATTTGCAGCAATGATCCCGGCTCCGAGTCGTGGTAGGCCTCGATCAGTCGGCGGGTATCCTCGAGGACGGCGTCCTCGGTTTCGACGACGCTGTCTGGTGGCAGGCCACCCTGGCTCTCGCCCAGGCTCATCGAGCCGCGCGACGCGTGAAGCCGCAGCCCAACAGCGGCTGCGGCTTCGATTTCATCGTCCAACCGGCTTCCGTTGGGGAACAGATACAGGTGGTCGGAGGCGGTGGTACAGCCCGAAAGGGCCAATTCAGCCAAGCCAAGTTGGGCCGAAACACGAATGTCCTCCGGCTGAAGCCGGGCCCAGATCGGATACAGAGTCTTGAGCCAATGGAACAAGTCGGCGTCTTGCGCCGCCGGAATGGCGCGCGTCAGGGTCTGGTACAGGTGGTGATGGGTGTTGACAAAACCGGGGAGTAATAGGTGGTTGCGCAGATCAAGAACTTCATCGGCTTCGGCCGGAAGCTCGGCCGTCGGCCCCACCTGCTCGATCCAGCCGTCACGGGCGAACAAACCCCCGTCGGGGATCTCGGTGCGGGCCCCGTCCATGGTTGCGAGGAGGTTGGCATTTCGGAGCAGCAGCGTTGGCATCGATCCTCCCGATGCATCCGTCGACAGTTTAGCATCGGCGGCCGACAGCGTCAATTGTCAGACAATATGACTTTGGTATGGACTCCTTTGTCCGGACCGCTCAGTCGGCGCGTTCGGCAGCCGTCAGCGTGTTGCGCAGCAGCATGGCAATCGTCATCGGCCCGACGCCGCCGGGCACCGGCGTGATAGCGCCCGCTACCTCAATGGCTTGATCGTAGTCGACATCGCCCACCAGCCGGTAGCCGCGCTCGGTTGATGGGTCATCCACCCGATTGACGCCGACGTCGATAACGTGGGCGCCCGGCTGGATCCAATCACCCTTGACCATCTCGGCCCGGCCAATGGCGGCCACCAGCACATCCGCCTGGCGTGTCACCGCCGGCAAGTCCTTGGTGCGCGAATGGCAAATTGTCACGGTGGCGTTTTCCTTCACCAGCAGCAGCGACACCGGCATGCCGACGATGTTGGAACGGCCCAGCACAACGGCCCGGGCGCCGGACAGTTCGGCACCCGCCGTCTTGAGCAGAGTCAGGATGCCTGCCGGCGTGCAAGGTGTGAAAAATGGATCGCGGCCCTTCTGAGCCAGACGCCCGAGATTGAGCGGGTGAAAGCCGTCGACGTCCTTTTCGACGTCGATCTGACGCAGCACAGCCTCTTCGTCAATCCCGTCGGGCAGCGGCAATTGCACCAGGATGCCGTTCACGCGCCGATCGGCATTGAGCTGCTCGACGAGGGCGATGATCTCGGCCTGCGGTGTGTTGGCCGGCAATTCATGGTGGAAGGACTCGATGCCGGCCTGCTCACAGGCTTTACGCTTGCCGCGCACGTAGCTGTGAGAAGCTGGGTCGTCGCCGACCAACACAGTCGCCAGGCCCGGCCGGGGTTTGCCCGCGGCATTCCGCTGGACGACGATGTCGGCGACCCGCTGTCGCAGGTCAGCCGCGATGGCTTTTCCGTCGATGATTTTCGCCGGCATGAGGGTCATCCTTTCTTGAAGGCTGCGATGTTGGGCTAAGGACGCCAGGCGGCGTCGAAGTCGAGTGCATTGTCGGAGGTGAGGGCGGCGTAGCTGGTGCAGTTCAAGGTCATGAGTGCGATGTTGTGTGATACCCCGGTTGGCCAGGTTTCAAACACAAGCCAGCGGCCGTCGGGCGAGAAGCTGGGCTCGGCCATCGGTTGAACCGACAGTTGCCCATCGGAACACACCCGGATCTCGGGTGCACCGCCCTCGGTGTACTGGGTGACCACCAGCCGCCGGATGCCCCCAATCTCCTGGTCAAACAGCACCAGTTGACCATCGGGTGACCAAGTCG
>DASWJQ010000128.1:0-3471 GCA_036397095.1 Anaerolineales bacterium | reverse complement strand
CTTAGAGCGATTGAAGGAGCGACATGGGCGAATGGGCAACCACGCCGGTGAAGTGGTGGATCTGCTGCCGGCAGGAGAAGCCGGGGCTGACCATGACATCGCCCTCGCCCAGGCCCCGCACCGCCGGAAACAAACGTCGTTCGCCGATGGCGCGCGAGATGTCGTAATGCTCGTAGCCGAAGAGTCCGGCCAGCCCACAGCAGCCGCTGTCCAAGGCTTCCACACGACAGCCGGGGATTTTCTGCAGCAGCTTCACCAGCGGATCGACGCCCACCAGCGCCTTCTGGTGGCAGTGCCCGTGGACCAGCACACGCCGAGGCCCCGGCTCGAAGGTGGGTGACCGGGGGCCTACCCACTCTTCGATCAACAGACAGGCATCGGCCACCCGCTGCGCGTTGCGCTGGTCTGCCCCCCGCAGTAAGTGCGGATGGTCATCCCGCACAGCCGAGTAGCAACTCGGCTCGCAGAAGAGAATCGGCAGCCCCTTTTCCACCAGCGGCAACAGCGTGCGCATCGTCGCCAGGGCCTGGGATCTTGCCTGGTCCAGCAGCCCTTTGGAGATGAAAGGGCGTCCGCAGCAGATCCGTGGCGGCACGTGCACGGCTCCTCCCTGCCGTTCGATCAGCGCGGCGGCAGCAATCAGATGCTCGGGTTCAAAGAAATTGTTGAAGGTGTCGATGAACAGGACGGCCGCGGTCGAGCCGGCGTCTTGGCGCGGGCGTGGCTGCCAGTTGTCGACAAAGGTGCGGCGAGAAAAACGGGGCAGCGGGCGTCGGCGGTCCAGACCCAGGAGGCGCTGGTTGAGGCCGGCGACAGGTCTCCATGCGGCCAGCCAGTTGGATACAGGGGCCAGCCGGCTGCCCCAGAGAGCGATCTGCTCCACCCGGGCCAGCACCTGCTCTTTGGTGGCGACGCCGTGCTTGCGGTGGTGTTGGTGGAGGAATTCGCTCTTCATGCGCGCCATGTCAACGCTGGTCGGACATTCTCGTTTACAGGCCTTGCACTCCAGACAGAGGTCCAGCACGGGCAAGAGTTCTTCGTCGCCAAAGCCGGGTGAATCGAGCCGACCCGAGAGGGCTAGACGCAGGGCGTTGGCCCGCCCGCGTGTCGAATCGGTCTCATTGCGGGTCGCCATATAGGAAGGGCACATGGTCCCGGTCAGGGTCTTGCGGCAGTCGCCCACGCCGCTGCACTGTTCCGTCGCCCGCAGCAGCCCGCCGTAGTCGGAGAAGTCAAAGGCGGTTTCGAATTGCGGCGTTTGGTAGCCGGCCCCGTAACGCAGGTTGTCGGTCAGGGCCGGCGCATCGACGATCTTCCCCGGGTTGAAGAGGCCGTCGGGGTCAAAGGCACGCTTGATCTGGCGGAAAGCGTCGTAGAGGACCGGGCCGAACATCTTCTCCTGGAAGGGAGCCCGTACCAGACCGTCACCGTGTTCGCCCGAGAGCGCGCCGCCGTACTCCAGGACCAGGTCTGAGACTTCGGCGGCAATGGCGGCAAAGCGTTCAACGCCGCCGGATGTCTTCATATCGATCGCAGGCCGGATGTGGAGCAGGCCGACCGAGGCATGGGCGTAGAAGCCCGCCGGGGTCTCGTACTTGGCCAGAATCGCCTGGAAACTTTCGATGTAATCGCGTAGTTTCTCGGGTGCTACCGCGGTGTCTTCGACAAAGGAGATCGACTTGGCGTCGCCTGTCTCGGACATAGTTAACCCTAACGCCGCCCGTCGCAGCTCCCAGATCCGTGCCTGAGCAGCCGGGTCGATGGCCCGATGAACGTGGTAGCCTAGGCCGCGCGCCGCCAGGGCGGCTTCCAGCTTGTCGAGGCGTTCCACCAACTTAGCCTTATCCTCCCCCATGAATTCGACGAGCAGAACGGCAGCCGGGTCTCCGGCGATAAAGCTGCGCAGCGGTTCGTACTCGATCCGCCCCTGCGTCGTGGAGAGAATAAAGCGGTCGATCAACTCCACGGCCGAGGGTCCGTGTTCGAGGATGATAGGTGTGGCCGCCATCGCCTCGAGCAGCTCGTCAAACTCCACGCTGCAGACGACCCGTTGTCCCGACACGGGGACCAGCCGCATTTTGGCGGCCAGGGTCAAGGCCAGAGTCCCTTCCGATCCCACCAACATCCGCGCCAAATTGAACCGCTTGATAGGGGGCAGAAATTCGTCTAGATTATAGCCACCTACCCGGCGTAGAATCCTGGGATAGCGGCGCCTGATTTCGTCCTGGTGGAGATCCCCCAGCTCTCTGACCGTGCGATAGATTCTGCCTTCCAGATCGGTTTGCGCCTCTTTGGCGGCTAGCTCCTCAGCGTCGATCGGTCCTATCCGGACCACACTGCCATCGGCGAGCACGACCTCCAATTCTTCGACGAAGTCGAGCGTCTTGCCATAGATGATCGAGCGAGTGCCGGCAGAATTGTTGGCGATCATGCCGCCGATGGTGGCCCGGTTGGAGGTGGAGAGGTCTAGCGGCAGTTGGAGGCCATGGGGCTTGAGCTGGAGGTTGAGTTCGTCCAGGACGATGCCCGGCTCGACCCATACCGTTTGCGCTTCGACATTGAGTTCCAGGAGTCGATTCATATACCTGGAAAAGTCGAGGGAAATACCGGCGCCGATGGCCTGCCCGGCCTGGGATGTGCCGCCGCCCCGGGCTGTAATCGGGACTGCGTATTGCCGGCAGAGACTCACGACCTGGATGACATCGTCGCGCGAGCGGGGCGCAACCACGCCCCTGGGCAGAATCTGGTAGACGCTGGCGTCGGTGGCGTGCATGGCCCTGGCAAAGCGGTCGAAGCTGACATCGCCATCGATCCTCGATTGCAGCGCATTCTGTAGATCCCTGACGCTGTCGATTGCTCTTGCTCTATTCTTCTCCATAGGCCAGTAATCCCCTTATCCGTTTGGCAGAACAAATCCAGAGGCCGTATTAGCGCCTGAGATCGGCCAGGTAGTTGAGCGCTGCCTGTACCCCGCCCTCAGTATAGGGCACGCCACTCAATTTGAGCCCCATCTCGACACCGCTCAAGGTACCGGCCAGCATCAACGCGTTGAAATCTCCCAGATGCCCAATGCGGAAGACTTTGCCCTTAATCGGACCCAGGCCTGTGCCCAGCGACATGTCGAATCGTTCCAGGATGAGGCGGCGCAGCTCATCGGCATCGTGGCCGGGCGGCATCTCGACGGCGGTGAGGCTCTGCGAATAGGCCTTTTGATCCCGACAGTAGATCTGTAGACCCCAGGCCCTGACGGCGCGGCGGGTGGCCTCGGCCAGGGTTCGATGGCGGACGAAGACCTGCTCCAAACCTTCGGTAAGGAGCATATCCAGGGCGACGTCGAGGCCGTAGAACAGATTGGTTGCCGGTGTATAGGGAAAGATCCCTCGCTGGTTCAAGTCTAGGATCGGTTCCCACTCCCAGTAGGCCTTGGGACACTTGGCCGTGGCTGCGGCGGTCTGGGCCTTGGCGCTGATG
>DASWJQ010000127.1:0-5028 GCA_036397095.1 Anaerolineales bacterium | reverse complement strand
TGGAAATGCCTGATCTTGCCTGATTAAATCGCGGATATCGAGACCTGAACCGTTTCATAGATTCAGAAGCCGGGCACGGAATTGAGATCCTTGGTCAGGAGGCGACGACGGGATTCGAACCCGTGAATGAGGGTTTTGCAGACCCTTGCCTTACCACTTGGCTACGTCGCCGTGTAATGCAGTCAGCCGTCAGCCCTCAGCAGTCAGCGAATTGCGGCCCGAGACAGGGTTCCTGCTGATGGCTGATAGCTGCCGGCTGATGGCTCGCAAAACAGAGCGGGCGATGGGATTCGAACCCACGACCTCTTCCTTGGCAAGGAAGCGTTCTACCACTGAACTACACCCGCAGGCTTGCGCCGACAAGGATACCCCGCCCCCCAGGGGAAGTCAAGAATGGCGCCTTGTAGGGGCGTCGCAGGCCGTGTACAGTTAGCCCCAATGATGGAAGAAGCGGCTCACCAACGCCCATGACCAGCCCTCGACACAGCTTCCTGACCCATTTGGACTGCCCCGTTTGCAGGCAGTCCTACCCGGCAGACCAGCTTCAAACGTATTGCCACGAGTGCGATTCTCCCTTGGCAGCGGCCTACGATTTGGAGGCGCTCAGGGCTGAGTGCAAGCCATCCGACATCTCCCGGCGGACCGGCGGCATGTGGCGCTGGTGGGAGCTGTTGCCACTGCGCGACCCGGCCTACCGCGTCAGCCTGGGGGAGGGCGGCACGCCCCTTATCAGGCTGGCCAGACTGGGCGAGTCATTGGGTGTTGAGCGGCTGTGGATCAAAGAGGAGGGCCTCAACCCGACCGGCACATTCAAGGCGCGGGGGCTGTCAGCCGCCATCTCCAAAGCCCGTGAATTGGGGGCCAGCGGTTTTGTCATCCCTACCGCTGGCAATGCCGGTGGGGCGCTGGCGGCCTACGCCGCCCGGGCCGGCCTGCCGGCCCATGTTTACATGCCCGCCGACGCGCCCCTTGTCCATCGCTGGGAAGTCGAGCAGAGTGGAGCTCACCTGGTGCTGGTCGACGGTCTGATCGACGAAGCGGGTCGGCTCGCCAGCAAGTCGGCCGGTGAACACGGCTGGTTCAACCTGGCCACATTTCGCGAACCCTACCGGTTGGAGGGCAAGAAGACGCTGGGATTGGAACTGGCCGAAGCGTTCGGTTGGGAACTACCACAGGTCATCGTATACCCAACGGGCGGCGGCACCGGCCTGGTCGGGATGTGGAAAGCGTTTGAGGAGCTTAAGCAGTTGGGTTGGATTTCGGGCGACCTACCTCGCATGGTGAGTGTGCAGGCCGCAGGCTGTGCGCCCATAGTCCGTGCTATCGAGCGCGGCGCCGAACGGGCCGAACCGTGGGACAATGCCGCCACCTACGCCGGAGGGCTGCGCGTGCCTCAGGTGTTCGCCGACCGGCTGATCCTCGAGGCTATCCGCAGCAGCGGCGGCACGGCGGTGGCTGTCACTGAAGCTGAGATTGAGTTGGCTCGGCGCCAATTGGTCCAAATCGAGGGCGTGCTGGCTTGCCCCGAGGGAGCGGCTACTCTGGCGGGTCTGGTCCGCCTGCTGCAGATTGGCTCCATCGACCGGGAAGAGTCGATTGTCATCTACAACACCGGGACCGGGATGAAACATCTGCTTGACGAGCGACCTGACGTGAGTGAAACGCGATGATGCAAGGGGGCCTTTCCGCGCCGGACGACCGCCTGCCATTCTCACCGGCAGTTGGCTGCCTGGCCAGCATTGTGATTGGACTGCTGGCGGCTGGCCTGCTGTTCAATGCTCTGCGGTTGGCCCGGGACGGCGAACTGCGGTTCGGTGACAGTCCGACGGCGCCGCGCCTGTGGCTCGTCAATGAGGCCGGCGATCAAGGTGTGGGCATTTCAACGGCCGAGGTGCTCAGCCGGGATTTCCAGGGGGCAGGCATCTGCCTGACTACCCGTGTCCGCTTCTTGCTCTGGCGCCAGGCCGGTGCCGACACCTCCATTGACTATTGTGACTGCTACCAGCCGGCGGGCAATGGCTGGCAGTTCGCTGGGCGTTGTCCGGCCGAACTGCAGCCATGACCGGCCGGCTGCCGATCGATCAGGTTATCGAGGGGGACTGCCGCCAGGTCTTGGCCGACCTACCGCCAGACAGCGTCGACTTGATCTTCGCCGACCCGCCCTACAATCTGCAGCTGACTTCCGACCTCTGGCGCCCGAACCGGACACTGGTTAACGGTGTCGACGACGAATGGGATGACTTCGACAGCCTGAGCGCCTATGATGAGTTCACCCGTTCTTGGTTGCAGGGCTGCCGGCGGGTGTTGAGGGACGACGGCGCGCTGTGGGTCATCGGTACCTATCACAACATCTACCGCGTCGGAGCCCTGCTGCAGGACCTCGGTTTCTGGATCCTGAACGACATTCTGTGGATCAAAACCAACCCAATGCCCAATTTCCGCGGGGTGCGACTGACAAACGCCCACGAAACGCTGTTGTGGGTGACGAAGGAGAAGGCTGCGTCGTATACCTTCAATTACCACGCGCTCAAGCGGCTCAATGGCGGCAAACAGATGCGTTCCGATTGGCGGTTGCCAATCTGCAGCGGCGCCGAACGGCTCAAGCATGAGGGGGAGAAAGCCCACTCGACGCAAAAACCCGAAGCCTTGCTCTACCGGGTGTTGTTGGCCTCAACGGATGCGGGCGATGTCGTGCTGGACCCATTCTTCGGCACCGGCACCACCGGCGCCGTAGCCAAGCGGCTGCACCGTCACTGGATCGGCATTGAGCGCGACCCCGGCTACGTCGCGCTGGCGCGCAAGCGGCTGGCGGCGACTGAGCCGGAACCCCTCGACGATCGCGTGTTCGACGTGCGCGATGCCCGTCGCCGCCAGCGCCGGGTGCCGTTCGCCCAGCTGGTGGAACTGGGACTGGTCCAACCCGGCGAGTCCCTCTACTTCGAATCGGAGGCTGGGACGCAGGCGCGGGTTAAACCCGACGGTCGATTGGTGATCAATGGGTTCGAAGGCTCAATCCACCAGACGGGGCGTCACCTGGCGGGCGGGAGTCCCTGCAATGGTTGGACCAGCTGGCATTACCGGACAAACGACGGAGCCTTGCGGCCGATTGACGAACTGCGGCAGGTTGCCCGCCGGCGGCTGGGCGACGGCGGGGAATGACAAAAGAGCACCCGCCAGGGTGCCCTCCATACTACGTCGGCTGTGGTGACCAGGTGCCGAGACTCGGACTTGAACCGAGGACCCCGCGATTTTCAGTCGCGTGCTCTACCAACTGAGCTATCTCGGCGAGCGCAGGCGATTCTAACCAGCCTGTAGAGGGGTGTCAAGCTGCACCGGCTTTGGGGCCTGGTGACCGACGTGACAAGCCTGCCTACAACTGGCGTATCGACAATCCTTCGAGCTCCAGGGACTGGGGAGCGCCTGTCTCCATGACCCCGAAGCGGATCGGGCCGCGGCCGGTAACCACCGCGTACTGGTTGTCGATCCAGGCGACGAATCCGAGGGGTCCGGCCGGCGGCGTCGGGGCCGTCAAGACGTGGGTCTGATCGACCCAGAAGTCGGCTCGATCGGTGCACCACTGCAACCGGTAGCTGTGCCAGCTGTCCAGCCCGCTGGTCAGCGGGGCCTCGGCGGTGGCCAATCCTCGGGCGCCAAGCGCCAGCAGCGGCTGCCGCACCACGGGCAGCCAGGAGACGAGCCAGGCAGCCGCTGCGGCCGGCAGAAAGACGAACGATGGCCATGCAGGGCTGCGCAGACTGGCGGCCCGCCAACCGGGGCCGGCCATCCCCGCCAGGCTCAAATCGTTGGGGGCCGAACCGTAGAAGAACCAAAGGGCTTGGGGTGGGGCCGGCAGACGGCGAGAACCACCCTCGGCGCCAAGCCCGAGTGCAAACGGGTCATTCCAGAATCCAAACCCGAGCGTCCCCGTCGGGGTCGCCGGTGAGACCCGCGCTTGCAGCTCCAGGATGAGAGGAGGCCGCCAGCGAAGCTGGCTCCGGTCGCGCCCGGCCGTGTCGTCCACCTGGGCGTCGGCGTAGGACTGGCGTCCGGCCGGCAGTTCCAGGCGAACCCGATCGCCGGCCACTACGTGGCCCCCACCCAGTTCGAGCGGGCGCAATCCCATCGGTAGTCTGGTCATAGGTGCCCCCGTTTTGCCCCCCCTGCTGAGCCTATTGTATAATCGCGCCGATTGCCTGAAGGAGGCTGCATGGAAATCACCTGGTATGGCCTTTCCTGCTTCCGCATTGCGGAACGTGGGATGGCGACGATCGTGGCCGACCCCTACGGGGACGGTTTGGGGTTGCCCAAGCGCAAGCTGCGAGCCGATGTCGTCACCATCAGTCACGAAGCCAAGGGCCACAGCCAGGCGTCGGCGGTCAAGGGCGTTAGCCACGTACTGACGAGTCCCGGGGAGTACGAAATTGGCGGCGTGTTCATCACTGCCGTGGCCATGGGGGATCCATCCGAGAACGGCGGGGCCAATCTGTTCTTCCTGTACGACTATGACGGGGTCAACATCGCCCATTTGGGGGACCTCAACAAAGTGCCGTCGCAGTCCCAGGTGGAGGACTTGGCAGCGGTGGATGTGGCCCTGGTGCCGGTTGGAGGCGGGGCGGCGCTGACCCCGGCGCAGGCCGCCGAGGTCATAAGCATAATCGAGCCATCGATCATCGTGCCGATGCACTTCAAAACCGGCAAGGAGAAGGTCAAGCTGGGCGGGGTGGAGCCATTCCTGTCGGAGATGGGCATCTCCGAGTACGAACCACTGGAGTCGCTCAAAGTCACCAAGAGCGCTTTGAACGAAGAAACCCAGGTCGTGGTGTTGCAGGTAGCCCCAGCGTGAACGGATGCCCGTGATGCCGATCAAGCTTCTGATGACCTGGGATATCCAGCCGGGCCGCGAACAAGAGTACTTCGAATTTGTGGTCCGCGAATTCGTGCCAGGCATGCAGCGGCTTGGCATCCAGCCGACCGAGGCCTGGTACACGACCTACGGCGACCGCCCCCAGATTTTGACTGGAGGGGTGA
>DASWJQ010000126.1:0-3348 GCA_036397095.1 Anaerolineales bacterium | reverse complement strand
TATGTCGCCGAACTGCCGGCACCGGCGTTCACGCAGGTGCCGGAAACCGTGCTGGTCGGCATTCTGATCTCGATGTACGGCCTGGTCTTCTCTGGCCTGCAGCCGCTAGCCGGTGCACTATCCGATCGGGCCCCCCGGCGCAAGCCGTATGTCATGGTCGGCCTGCTCATGATGGGCGTGGGCATCCTGGCCTACCTAGTCGCCGATCGCTTCAGCCACCTGATCATCATCCGCATGGTGCAGGGCCTGGGGGTGGCCATCACGGTTCCGGCGGCGCTGGCGATGATGGCCAAGGCGAGCCACAAGGAAACACGCGGCGGCTCGATGGGTGTCTACAGTGCCCTGCGCATGACCGGCTTCGCCATTGGCCCCCTGCTCGGTGGCTTCGTGTACGTCACCTATGGGTTCACCAGCGTGTTTCTCATCGGCTCCGCCTTTGTCTTCCTCAGCATCTTGCTCGTTCAGCTGTGGGTTCATGAGCCCGCCGGCCCGGCACCGGCCCCTCGCCCAGCGGGCTCGCACCTGATTGACTTGAGCGTCTTTACCAAGGACATCATTTCGCTTGGGGCTGCCACCTTCCTGATGGCCAGCTCATTCTCCATGATCACAACGCTGGAGAACGAGTTCAACGCCCGCTTGCAGCAGACCGCCCTCGGCTTCGGCCTGGCCTTTAGCGCCCTGACATTCAGCCGGCTGCTGTTTCAGATACCACTCGGCCGGTTATCAGACCGGATCGGCCGCAAACCGGTCATCATGGCCGGGCTGATCCTGATGGCGCCGGCCACCGCCCTGCTCGGCTGGGTCGGATCCACCCTGCAATTGACCGGGCTGCGAGCTGTTCAAGGACTGGCGGCGGCAGCCATCGCCGCCCCCTCATTTGCCTTGGCTGGCGACCTGGCGCGTGAAGGCGGCGAAGGTCAACAGATGAGCCTATTGGCGATGGGCTTTGGTCTGGGGATCGCTATTGGACCGCTGATGGCGGGGGTGCTAGCCGTCTACTCGTTTGAGCTGCCGTTCCTGATTGCCGCAGCCATGTCATTGGTCGGCGCCTGGGTCGTGCAGCGCAACGTGCCAGAGACCGTGTTCCGCCAGCCGCGCCCGCCGGTCGAAGACCTGGTCGGTCCCGATCAGGTTTGAGCGGCGGCTCGCACCAAAGCCAGCGTCCGCTCGTAGGTCTCGTCGATGGATAGATCCGTCGTGTCGAGCACAACCGCATCGTCGGCCGGCTTGAGCGGCGCGATCGACCGAGTCGAGTCATACGCATCACGCGCCCGCATCGACTTCAAGATCGCTTCGTAGCCAGTGCTTTCGCCTTTGGCCTGAACCTCAAGGAAACGCCGGCGGGCGCGCGCTTCGGCCGAGGCCTCCAGGTAGATCTTCAAATCGGCGTCGGGAAGCACCACCGTCCCGATATCACGGCCAACCATGACCACCTGCCGCCGTTGGCCAATTTCCCGCTGGCGTGCTGTCATCGCCTGGCGAACCTGCTGGTAGGCGGATACCTGGGACACGTTGGCATCGACCTGCCGCGCCCGCAGGCTACGAGTAACATCCTGGCCGCCGACCAGCACGCGGTAGGGCGGGTCATCCGCTGGCGCCGCCACTACGTCGATTTCCATTTCCGCCGCCAACCGGCCGACGGCGGTTTCATCTTCGGGCGGAATGCCCTGGTCCAAGGCAGCCCGCGTAACCGCCCGGTACATCAGACCCGTGTCGAAGTACAGATAGCCGAGCGTCTCGGCCAGCCGCCGGGCCAGGGTCGATTTGCCTGAGGCGGCCGGTCCATCAATGGCAATCACACTGGCCCGCCCGGCCGCCACCCTACTCCGCTCCCGCCGGCGGCGCACCGACCGCTGGCGCTTCCCCCAAGGTGGCCACGTCCATGCGGACGTACAGAATCCAGCTTGACGTGAGGCTTGTCCCACGCCGGTCGAGCCACCACCCGACCAGGTCGTCCGGCAGCTGGCCGGCGAACGCCCATCCTTCGAGCGTGGCAAACCCCTGGCCGAGGTAATCAGCCGGCAGGGCAGGTGGGGCGCCCGACTCGGCGGCCAGCACAACAGGTGGTCGCTCGGCCTCAGCACTTGCCGAGGCCGGCCGCTGGTGCCGCAGCACCCAGGCGATCTCCGCAGGAACCGCCCCCCGGACCTCAACCGGCAGTCCGACGGCTGCGCCTTGGTAAGCGTTGGCGAAGGAGACAACTGTTTCCTCTAGTAAGCCCAGGTTCGGGGTAGCGTGCCGCGGCCGCCACAGCTCGACGTTACCCGGTTCGAGCTCGAGTCTGGCGGATGCCGACAAGTTGAGGCCAAGCAAACAAACCATCGCCGCCAATCCGACGGCCAGCGTGGTTTCGCGCCACGACCATCCAAGACCGAACAGGAAGACCAGGACTACGGAGAAGCCAATCGCCGCCAGCGCATAGCCCAGCTGAATCTGACGGTCGAGCGTCGCCAGGCCAAATCCGGCGGTGGCTGCCTCCAGCTGGAAGTACGCAAAGGTGGCCACTGTCATGAGGAACCCGGCCAGCAGGAGGACCGTCAAGGGCGACGGCGAGTCGATCAGGCCATGGATCCAATGCAGCACCAACCGGCCCGCCAGCAAAGCCAGAGGTATGGACACCCACACCAGGTCGATTGGCTGGCGGGCCGGGTAGAGAAGGAACGCCACCAGCGCCCCAAGCGCCCACCAGCCGGCCGCACGATGCAAGCGGTCTTCGGCATGACGAGTGACGACCCAGCCGGCACCCCCCCCCAACAACAGGAAGGGCTCGTAAGCCGGCAACAGGAGCAGCGAGGGAAGGAGCGGCAATCCACCCCGCAGGACCCAGCCCTCGAGCCAGGCTCCGGGTGCCGCAATCATCGCCGCCACGCCTTCTCGGTTGACGCCAGCGAGCAAGATGAGGGCACCCACCGTCGCAAGCGCCGTGAACCACACACGCCGGTCGCGCATGCCCGCGCCAACCTCACCCGCCATCGAGCCGGGCCGGCCGACGCGGCGCGCCTCCAACCCTGCGAAGACGCCCCCCAGAGCCAAACCGAACAGACCCATCCAAAACGCCGGACCCGCGGCCAACCCCAGCCCAAGCCCGAGACCGGCCCACCGGCGCCAGCGGTCGGTATCGGTACGTGAAAGTGCTACGAGCGCAAGCAATATGGCCCCGGCTGCCAGGCTGGCGCTGCCTGCCGCGCGGCTGGCCTGCAAGACAGCGGTTGAACCGGCAAGCAAGGCCGACCAGGCCAGTGCCAGCGGCCAGCCCAGGCGGCCGGCCAACAGCAGGGGCAACAGCACCAGCCCGGCGCCCGCCAGACCCGAAATCAGACGAGCGCCCGAGACCGAGCTGCCAAACCA
>DASWJQ010000125.1:0-15204 GCA_036397095.1 Anaerolineales bacterium | reverse complement strand
GGCGGCCGGGCCCAATCTGGTCGTGGCCGCCGCCCAACAACTGGCAACGGCAGCCAGCTTGCTGGCCATGGGCGAGTTGTTGCGTGACCAGCGGGTTCCGCTGGCCTATGGGGGCACGCTTTTTGCAGACTTGCCGGCGCTCCGAAAGCGCATCCCCGGCCATTACCTCGGAGACCGCATTCACGAAGCCCCGCATATGATCGAGAATCTTGTGGCGCACCCGCAGCCGATCGCCCCGCAAGAACCGGCTCCGGAAGAATTCCAGGCCGCTTTGACCGAGCTTCGTGAGCAGCGTGGCCGGTTGGAAGAGCATCTCAAGCCGCAGACCCCAGCCGACACCGGTCACCAACCGCCGGCGGATATCACAGCGTACCTGACCGGCAGTCTCGAGTCGGCGCTCGCACTTGGGGACCTGGATCTGCTCGATTACGAGCTGGAGTGGGTCAGCCAGCTGTTCCATCACTACCAGGGTGAACGGCGCTCGCTCGACAGCTATCTGCGGGCCTACCGCCAGGCGATTGAAAGCCAGCTCGGTCCAGCTGGGGCGCCGATTGCTGCCTGGTTCGCCCAACGCACGGCTTGAGCGCACCGCCGATGCCGGCGCAAACGGCCACCCAGCAAGCAACCGCATTGGTCGCCGACCTGCAGCTGCGCATGCGGCAGGCGGCTGATCCGGGCCGGGCCGGCCCAATGCAGGCGTACATGAAGACGGACCAGCCGTTCTATGGCATTCAGGCGGGCCCTCGCCGCCGCCTGTTCCGGCAAGCACACAGTGCCCACCCGCTGACCAGCCGCCGAGCCTGGGAGCTGGCGGTTCGCCGGTTGTGGGGCGGGGCGCGGCGTGAAGACATGTATCAGGCGCTTGAGCTGGTCGAGGCTTATCCGGCCTATCTCGACGGCGCGAGCTGGCCACTCCTGGAGGAATTGGTGAAGTCGGCCACCCATTGGGACACGCTCGATTGGATCGCCGCCAAGCTGGTTGGCGCGCTGGTACGCCTGGACCGCAGTTTCGAGTCCAGTCTGATCGCATGGTGGTCGTCCGAACGGTTGTGGGTGAGGCGTGCCTCCCTGCTGGCCCACCTTCATCATAAGGGTGAGACCAACACCGGGCTGCTTGCGTCGACCATTCTGGCGCTGGCCGATGATCCCGACTTCTTCATTCGCAAGGCAATCGGCTGGGTCCTGCGCGAGTATGCAAAGACGGATCCGGCCTGGGTGCGAGAGTTCGTCGACGACCACCAGGGCCGTTTGTCCCCCCTAAGCCAACGCGAGGCGCGCAAACGCCTTGACAGTTGAACGAAGCCCGTGCCCCCCGGTTGCCGGGGCGTTCCCGGCCTGACACAATAGGTCCCATGCGCCGGCCCGTATCCGCCATCTTAAGGTCAACCCGCATCCGGAGATCAGCATGATCCTGGTTACCGGCGCCGCCGGCAAGACCGGACAGGCCATTCTCCACGCGCTGGCCGACCGCCATGCTGGCTGGCGGGCTTTGGTTCGCCGCCCGGCGGCAGCCGAGGCGCAGCCGCCCGCAGATTGTCAGTTTGTGGTGGGTGACCTGCTGAACCCGGAGGACGTCAAGCGCGCCGTCGAGGGATCATCGGCCGTTTACCACATCCCGCCCAACATGCACCCGGACGAAGAGCGCATGGCGCAGTCCCTCCTGCAGGCTGCTGCCAAGCAGGGAGTCACTCACTTTGTGTACCACTCGGTGCTCCATCCGCAGTCGACGGCCATGCCCCATCACGCCCGCAAGCTCAGGGTTGAGGAGGCGGTCCTTGCCAGCCGGCTGCCTTTTACGCTTCTTCAGCCGGCCGCCTACATGCAGAACCTGCTGCCCTACGTAGATCAGGCTCGCCAGCACGGCAGCCTGCGGCTGCCCTATCCGCCTGCCACCCGGTTGAACCTGGTGGATCTGGCTGACATCGCCCAAGCGGCTGCGATTGTCTTGACAATGCCGGGGCACACCGGGGCAACCTACGAGCTGGCTGGCCCCGACAATCCAAACCAACACCAGGTGGCTGCCCTGCTGGCTGATCTTCTCGGTCGTCCGGTGGCTGCCAGCCAACAGCGGCTCGAGAAATGGCGCCAGGCAGCCGCCAGCCGGGGCTTGGATGCCGGCCGCATCGACGACTTTCTGGCCATGTTTGGCTATTATGCTGACCACGACTTCACCGGCAACGACCGAGTGCTGACCCACTTGCTTGGCCGGAAACCCAAGAACTTAAGGACATTCCTGGCCGACGCGTTGCGTGCTGGCCGGGACTAAGGTTCCGCGACATTTCGGTTCGCCGAGCGGTAATCTGAGAAAGAGAGGCAATCAATGGGTGACGAGATCGCGGCCCGGTCGAGCATATCCTTGGCCAAGACCAGCCTGGCGCTTGGGATCGTTTCCATTTCGCTGGTCTTTGGCATCGGCATCTGTGCCCTGGTCGGCGTTCAGCAAGGCTGGATCCGGGCGGCCGGCACCCCGCTGTTCGTCTGCGGGGCGAGCAGTGCCTTCCTCGGGCTTCTGGCAGCCGTTCTGGGGATTGCCGGCCTGCTCGGCAAAGGCTCGCGCCTGCTGGCTGGTATCGGCTTACTGTTAGGCGGTGGGGGCGTTTGCCTGTTCTTCCTGGTACTTCAGGGCGTGGGCGCAGGCTAGCCGCAGCGTACATGGTTCGGGCAGTGACCCGTCCACCGACCCCCAACTACGACCGGCTGGCGCCAACCTATGATCAGCGCTTTGAGGCTGAGACAAGCGAAGGCCTGCCGGCGTTTGTCGCTGAAACCCTGGCCACGCTCCAACCGAACAGGTGGCTCGAGGTCGGCTGCGGTACGGGCCGCTGGTTGTCCCTGGCAACAGGTGGTCAGGCGATCGGCCTTGACCGCTCGGCCGGGATGCTGGCCCAGGCTCGGCGGCGACTCGCGCCGGGCAGGCTGGTACAGGGCGAAGCCGGCGCACTTCCTTTCGCCCACGAACAGTTCGATTTGGTCCTGTGTGTTCATGCACTTCACCATTTCCCCGATGTGGCGGGCTTTCTTCATCAGGCCGCCAGCATGCTGTGCCCTGGTGCCAGTCTGGTGATCGCCGGTTTGGATGCACACGACCCCGATCTGAGCTGGTACGTCTACGACTTCTTCGAGGGGGTGCTGGCGAGGGATCGGCGCCGCTATCCGCCCTGGTCCGGTCTGGAGGCGCTGGTGTCCTCGATTGGCTTGCGGCCGACTGAGCGAGGCCGCGCCGAGTCCATTCGCCAGGTCCAGCGCGGCCGACAGGTGCTGGCCGATCCATTCCTCCGGCCTAGCAGCACCTCCCAGCTGGCACTGCTCAGCGAGCCGGCCTACCGGGCCGGTCTCGCCCGGATCGAGGCTGTCTTGGAGTCTGATCCCCAAAGAGACTTCGAAACACGGCTTGAGGTCCAGTACCTGAGGGCCGTGCGGCCCTAGCCAACCGGGACAGCCGACCGAGGCGGGCGGTTGTGGGGTGCGGGCACATTCCGCTATCTGCTGCCTTGGGTGGAGAGGTTGGCCTAGAGGCCGGAGGGGTGTTCGCTCAGGGTCTGGCGCAAGTTTTCAACAGGGCCGATGCGCGCATCGGGCGGCGAGGCCAGATGGCGGTAGTAGTAGTGGAGCCAGTGGTTTGACCAGCCAAAAATGCGTGTGTTGGTCAGGATCTGGAAGACTTGGTCCCGGCCCAGCTTGGCCTCATCCAAAATGACCTTGGCATTGTTGCGGCTCACGGCCAACGTGCCAACCGCCAGGTAGACCGGCCACATACAGGCCAGGCGTATGCGGTGGAAGCGGCGAGGCAGGTGCATGACATAGCTCATGCCACCCCACAGATGGCGCTCGGCTTTCTCCGCCAGCAGCTCAACGACCTGCAGGGCTCGGTCGATATTGCGAGGGTCAAACAGCGAATCGCGCGTCAGATCGAAGCGCTCATAGTAGCTTTGGGGCACAAAGACCCAACCGCGCTCGTAGTCCTTGCGCATCCCCCGGATGATGTTGACCGTTTGTAGGGCCAGGCCGCATTCGCGGGATAACGGCATCAGCTTGTCTTTGCGCTCACGAATGAAGGGCGAGTACCAAGAGAACACGTCGGTCAGCAGATATCCAACCCGGCCGGCCACTTGGAACATATAGTCGTCGAGCGCCGCCTCATCTTCCACATACGGCCCATGTTCTTGCCAGCGGGCCATGCCATGCGAACTCTGGATGACGTGGTCCAAAATCGGGGCGCGCAGCCCGGCCGGCAGCAGCCCGACCTGGTCCAGGATGCGGTCGGCCAGTCTGGCGACCTGGACCTCGGGATCGTTGTCATCCAATGGCTGGATGCGCTGCAACAGCTCGCCGACGTCCGTCTCACCACGCAGAATGGAGGCCCAAAGACGCAGCAGAACGGCTTTCTCGGAGGGACTGAGTTGGTCGTGGTCCTCGAGACAATCGGCCACTCGGAAGAGCAAGTAGGCAAGCGTGACCGCGTCACGCAAAGGCTGGGGCAGCTGTTCAATCGACAGCGCAAACGTGCGGCTGACGTCGCGCAGCAACTGATAGTGGATCAGCATGGCGGTTTCGTTTGTGCTACCGTCGAGGCGTTCCGACAAGGCCGATTCTACCTTTGGTCCCAGGTCAATGTACAGATTGTAACCCCAGCCAGGGCCAACCTACGCGCCTCACTTTGCGCGCTGTTGCTATCTTAGCGGCGGGAGTACAATGACGCCATGGCAGGGCCGGAAGGAGATTCTGGCCGGCCCATGCTGTGCCATCCCATTCTTGCCAGGTGAGGTTGTCCCTTGGGGACAAGGAGACCGAGCTATGTCCAACCAGCTGCGAGTCCCAGTGCGGGCCGCCCTGCTGATGGTGGTCGCCGTGATCTTGACGGCCTGCAATTTGCAGGCACCGACCCCGGATCAGGCGACGGCCACTTCCTTTGCCTTCCCAACGGCTACCGAGCCGGCCTCGACTGGCTCGATCAGCGGCCGCCTTTGGCACGATAGCTGCCAGGCCGCGCCGGAGGCGGAGGCCGCACCGGCCGGCTGCGTCGCCGCCGAGAGTGGTGGTTATCAGGCCGATGGCATTTTGGCGGCCGACGAGACCGGCATTGCTGGTGCCACCGTCCGCCTGGGAGAGGGTTCGTGCCCGGCGTTTGGCCTGGCGACCGCCTTAACTGGCGCCGACGGGAGCTACCAGTTTGACGGGCTGGCAGCCGGCACATACTGCGTATCGATCGATGCCAGCTCGCCGGAGAACAGCAATGTGATGCTGCCCGGCGGTTGGACCTTCCCGGCGGCCTCCTCGAGTGGTCCGACTGGCCAACAGGCGATCACGTTGGCCGATGCCGCCGTGATCGACGGCGTGAATTTCGGCTGGGAATTCGATACGAATGAAGCGACGGCCACGCCGGAGGCGACCAGCACTGAGCCGTCGGAGGGGACCGCCACCATCACGCCGACTGCGTCGGCGACGCTCGATCCAGCCGATCCCAAGGCCGGCCTCGGTTCGCCGATCTTTGAGGACACATTTCAAAGCGGGGCCAACTGGTCCCTGTATTCAAACGACAATGTCGAGTTCACGCTGGGCGACGGTCGGCTGGAGATGAAAGCGCTCGAGGCCGACTACACCGACTGGTGGACGCTGGCGGGGCCCAGCGTGGAAGATTTCTACGTGGAAGCACAGGGTGGACTGGAGGCCTGTGCCGGTCGCGATGAGTTTGGACTGGTCGTGCGCTCAACCAACCAGGGTGGCGACTGGGTGGGCTATCTGTTCGCCGTAACCTGTGACGGCCGCTACGCACTTCGGATCTGGGATGGCGAGGCGGTCATCAAAGTCATCGACCTGACGCCGTCGCCTGAGATCACGGCCGGACCCAACCAGGAACACACGATCGGCTTGCGGGCCGAAGGCACCACATTCACCCTGTACATCAATGGGCAGCAGGTGGCCCAGGCCACGGACTCAACCTATGACGAGGGGCTGACCGGTGTCTTCATCGGCGCCGGCAACACCCCCGGCGTGGAAGGGCATATCAACGAGATCGCGGTCTACGGGCTGCCGTAGCCTCGGATTGCCCGAACACCCCAAACGTGTGTGGTGCCCCGCGAGTTCGTGCCCATACCCGGGCGGGGCTGCCAGGCAGACCATGTAGGGACGTTGTATGCAACGTCCCTACATTGGGTAATGACACCCCCATTTGTTGCGACAGCCAGACCAGTACCCAGGTCCTGTTGCCCACCTCGAATCCTGTAAGGTCCTTGTAGTTTCACTCCTGCCTTGCCTGAGCTACGCTTATGGCGGAGGCAAGGGAATTTGCTGAGAAAATGTGGACGTATTCAGTTCATAATCCGGCGGGGCTGGAGCAGCCTCGCGCTCCTCGGCCTGTTGCTCGCCAGCGGGACGCCGGTTGCGCTGGCCGCGCCCCTGCGTGCCAACACCGGCACAATCCTTTCGCTGGTAGGCATTGGCGCCGGGAACCCCGGTGATCCCATTCAGATCAGCAGTTCAGTGCAGGCCGACTCCGACATTCAGAGGTCGAATCTGCTCTACGGTGTGTACGCCCCGGATGGCAGCCTGGTCGCGACGCGTAAGATTGACGCAAATCGGCTTGACCCCGGGGATATTGTCAACGACAGCTGGAACACATCCAATACGCCGAGCTCCGGAACGTACAGCGTAACCTTGTGCTGGAGCACAGGCAACGCCGAGAACTGTGACATTGCGTCGGCGACAACCGGATTCTACTCCGTGCCAACCGCCGGAGTGCCGCTGTCCCTGGTGGGTCTGGCCCTGATCGTCACTTTCGCTTGGCGCCGGCGGCATCAGTTTGAAGGCGTGGTCCGATGACGACAGGCATCCTGGCGGCGGCCCTGGCAGCCTACCTGATCGGGCTCTTGCTCATTCGGCGTCGGCGTTGGGGGTTGGTCGGCTACCTATGGTCAGCCTTCGGTCTGGCGGCGTTGATCATCTTGATCGGCAGCTACGGCGAATGGCACGAGCCATTGGGTGCGTTCCAAGCCAGCTTGCTGACCACGGCCAGCAGTTGGTTTGGCGTTGCCCTCACCACCTTGGACCGGGCGACACTGGTCGTACCCGATCCGACGGGTTGGTCGGTGCTGCAGATCGGCATTGAATGCTCAACCCTGATCGAGCTATCGGTCTTCGCCGGGCTGATCCTGTTTTACCCGCGCTTCCCGGCGGAAGAGCGGCTGCTGAGGCTGCTGCTTGGCGTGGCCGCAACGCTGGCAATCAATATGCTGCGTCTGGGTGTCATCGTCCTGATGGTCTCGACGCTGGGCAAACCGGCCGTGCCCTGGGCCCATGCGGTTGTCGCCAGGTTGGTGTTCTTCGTCGGGGTGGTTTATGTCTACTGGCGCATGTTGACCTTGCCCACCTTGTGGATGGTGCGCCGGGACCTCGAGGTCTCGGGACGGGCGGTGCTGTAGATGATGGTCGACTGGCGCTCGTTTATGCTGTTTTGGGGCGTGTGGATCCTGGTTCCGCTGTTGGTCGATATCGTCCAGGCGCTGCGGGATGCCTGGACGGTGCTGCGCAGCCGCAGTTTCGCCCGGGCCTATCCACCGCTGCCGCACCGCCAGCTGCCCAAGGTCTCGGTGGTAATCCCGGCTTACAACGAGCAGCTTGACATTGACCGCTGCATCACCAGCCTCAAGGCGCAGACCTACCCGCACCACCTGATCGAAGTCATTGTGATCAACGACGGCTCGACCGATCGCACCGAGGATGTAGTCAACGGCCACATCAACGGCACGCCGCATTGGAATGGCCACATCCGGCTTCATAACCGGGTCATCCCTGCCCGTGAGTTCGGCGGCGTGATGACCTTGATGCAGGGCGAGCACCGGGGCAAGCCGGCGGCCGTCAATATGGGCCTGGCCCGCTGCCGCGGCGATCTCATTTTTGCGATCGACTCGGATGTCGTGCTGGAGCCCGAGGCGGTCGAGCAAGCCGTGTCGGCCTTCCTGCTCGATTCTGAGCTGATGGCGGCCACGGCCCATCTCATCGTTGATCCCAATCTGGTTGTCGAGCACGACGGCCAGGGTCATGTCCACCTGGACGCCGATGATATGCCGATCCCGCGGCGCTTTGGTTTCAGTGAGACTCTGCTGTCGGCCTCCCAATTCTTCGAGTACTTCCAGGCCTTCCGCATCGGCCGGCACGCCGAGGCCATCCGGGGCGAATTGTTCACGCTTTCAGGCGCCTGCGCCATCTTTCGTCGCGGGGCGTTGCAGCGTATCGAGGGCTACCGCGGCCGGACCGTATCCGAAGACACTGACGCCACCCTGGCGATCCAACGGACGGCCGGCAAGGTTGGCTACCTGCCGCAGGTTCGCGTCCACCTGGCGCCGAGCATCTCGTGGCGTGGGCTCTATGCCCAGCGGCTGCGCTGGCAACGGGGGCAGCTCGAAGTGATGGCGGTCAACGCGGACAGGTTGGGGAAGGGCGACCACTTCTGGCGTTGGAGCCTGCCGGCCCGCCTGCGCAAGGACCATGCGCTGGCCATGATGCGCCTGTTGTGGGGATTCCTGCTGCCCCTATTCCCGCTGCTGGGCTACGAAGTAAGCGTGGTGGCCCAGGCGGCCGCCCTGATGTACATCATTTACGTCGCCGCCGATGCCCTCCAACTGCTGGTCGCGTTGCCGATTGCGGCCCCTTCCGAATTGCGCATGCTGCGGGTCTCGGCGCTCTACTTGCCGCTCCTGCCGATGTATCGTATGGTGGTGTACTTCTTCCGGCTCGAGGGGATTCTGGCGACATTGAGTGAAGATCCGCAATGGACCAAAGCCGACGGATGGCTGAGTCAAGTCGATCTGACGCCGACGAAGGACCTGGGCAGGTTGCTGCGGCGCGGGTTGGACGTCTGGGCCGACTGAACTTCGAAGCCACACTGCGTGAGCATCTTGGGCCGGCGTCGCTTCTGGCGCTGGCCTATCTGATTCTGCTCCTGTTGCTGTGGTTGCCGGGTGCTCCGGCCGGGGCCGACACCTGGGGCCACCTGTTTCGCGCCGAGTACCTGGCCGAGGCAATGGTCAACGAGGGGCCCGCTGCCTACGGGCAGACCGCCTGGATGCCGGCCTGGTACGTGGGCGATCCATTCCTCACCTACTATCCACCGCTGACCGCACTCACGCTGACGCCCTTCGTTTATCTAGCAGGCCATTCCGTCGTCGGTCTTAAGCTGTTCTTGAGCGTCCTCCTGGGCGCCTTCGGTCTCGGTACGTACAGTGCCGTATATGCGATTTGGGGGCGCTGGCCAGCCGGTGTAGGGGCCGTACTGGCGCTGCTGTCCCCTTACCAAATGCGGACGACGTTCTTCGAAGGAAACCTGCCCCGAACGCTTTCCTTGCTGTCCTTGCCGGTTCTGTTGCTTGCCACCGAAAAGGTGCTCACGACGTCACGGCCGCGTATGCCGTGGCTGGTGGCCCTGACCGGCGCCTGGACCTGGGCGATCCTGGCGCATCCCCAACAGGCCTATCTGTACGGCATCGGGCTTGGGTTCTATTTGGTGGTGCGCCTCTTCCTGGATCCTGATCTGCCGCTGGTGCGGGCGATCCCTTGGCTCGGTGGCGCAGGGTTTGGTCTGCTGCTCAGTGCGCCGTGGGCCTTGCCCGCATATGGACGGGGTGAACTGGGCAACGTTCCCAATCTGCCGATTGAGAAAGTCAGCCTGTTCGCGGCCCCGGCCACGAGCCTGGTCCCCAGCCTCAATTTGACGGACGGTACGGTCGCCGTGGGCTTTGGCGTTCTGGTACTGGCGTTGCTGGCGGCGGCCAGCCGGCCCGATCCGCGCAGGACGGCGCTAGTAGTGGCCGGCTTGGTTTGCTTTGTGCTTGCCCTGGGGCCACCCGGCGTGGTCTTCAGCCTGCTTCCGCTCAGCGACCAATTGCTGCCCGAGCGCTTCTTGAACCTGGCGGCATTTGTCTTCGCCATCGCGGCCGCCGGGATTGTGCCGGCTCGGGGTCGCTACCGCTGGGGCCGTCTGATTGTGGTCTGCCTGCTGGTCTTGCTCGATGTCTTGCCGGCGCTCGGCTTGATACGCCACAGCCGCTTCGGGGGTCAGGAGCGTGCACTCCAGGCCGCGGTGCGGAAGGCAGAGTTCCCCGAGGAATTGCGCTGGGCTCTATTTTCACAACCGGAACCAAGGGCAACAGAGGTCTACCTGCTTGGCCAAGAAACCGATCTGATCAATGGTTGGGCACTGGAGAATACGCCGCATCACGAGCCGCTGCGGCGCTACCTGCAAGCGGCCGAGTGGAGCCCCGACTACCTGGCCAGCCTGCTGGGCCGTTGGGCCGTTGGCGGGGCCGTCATTCAGAACGGCTATGATTCTTCCCTGACGGATGGCCTGGTCGCCCACGAATGGGAGCTGGCAGACCGGACCGATGGCTATGAATTGTGGCAGAGCCAGGAACCGCCGTCCATCGTGCAAGCACTCCCGTCCAACCGAATGTTGGTCCTGGGCGACCGGGTGACACCCTTGCTGATGGCTTTCCCCTTCGGCCAGGAGTCGGAGGCCAAGCAATTGCGTTCGGTAGACCCTACCGACCTGGCTGGCTTCCCAGTGCTGGCGCTGTATCGGTTCGCCCCCGCCCAGTCGGATTTGGGTCGCGAGCAAGCCATGCTGACCGAATACCTGGAGGCCGGCGGCACGTTGATCGTCGACCTGAGCGGGATGGAACAGTCGGCCGGCCGGTCGGCCGACTTCTTGGGCGTGAGTGTTTTGAGCCTTTCCTTCAGCCAGAATATGGACCTGCGCTGGCAGGGCGTGGAAGGCATGCCGCCGATGCTGGCCCTGCCAGAGGCGGCAGCCGGCTGGACCGGCGCTACCTACCGGGGCCTGGACCGGGTCCTCGCCGAAGTGGCCCTTGATGAGAGTTGGTACCCCGTGCTTGGCTACAAACAGGTAGGGGAAGGCCGGGCCTGGTTTGTGGGCCTGAATCTGCTCTACTTCGCCCAGCTGACCGGCTCCCAGGAGCTGGCCTCCGCCGTCCAGGAGCTGACGCTGAGCGGGGTCGAGGTTGACCGCTCGCTTCAGTATCAAGGCCTGCCCGTTTCAGGCTGGCAAGCAGGCGGCCGGGGCTTATCCTTCCAGGTCGATGTGCCCGAACCCGGCGGGCGTGTGCTGGTTTCGTACACGTACTCGCCCCGCTTTCGGGCTTTGGTGGATGGTCAGCCCGCCGCCCTCGAGTCCTTCGAGCACTTGATCAGCCTCGAACTGCCGGCCGGGAGTCATCAAGTGGATATTGCGTACGAGCCGTTTGGAACTGGTTGGCCGGTCGCCGGTTGGTTGGTGGGCGGCCTGGGTTTGGTCGGTTTGGCGGCGGCGCTGATCGTGGAGCAACGCCGTTACCTGCCGCCGCAACCAACTCCAGCGCAAGATCCATTGGTGAGCGACCGTACCCATGCGCCCTGCGCCAACTGCGGCTTCTTGCTCTCGGAAGTCGGTCCGCCGTCGCCGGTGACCTACCCGTTCCAAGTAGTGCACTGTCCCATCTGCGGGCTGAGCATGAACGACGAAGGATTCTCACCCGGCGAAGAGCTGGAAGCCGACACGCGCAGCGCCCGGCTGGCGGTCTGGCTGCGCCAGCATGATTATGACCCCGAGACGGTACACGAGCGCTGGGGTTTCAGCGCTGAGGCATTCTTCAGCGGCGAAGGCGAGCCGCCACATCTGCCCGACATCAGCCGGGGCGACCGTGGCTGATCGGATCCTGATTGTCGACGATACCGACACCGTGCTCGACTATCTCGATTTGGTCTTCGCCAAGAGCGGCTTCGAGACGCTGCGGGCGCGGGGTGGGGCGCAGGCGTTGGCGCTGGCGCAAGAGCAATTGCCCGACCTGGCCCTGGTCGACGTCATGATGCCGGACATCGACGGCTTCGAAGTTTGCCGCAGGCTGCGCGCCGACCCGACCACCAGCCGGCTGCCGATCTTCTTGTATTCGGCGATTGTCGGCCAGGAGGTGCGGGCCCAGGCCCATGCCGCCGGCGCCGATGAGTTTCTGGGCAAATCGCTGCACCATGCGGAATTGGTCGAGCGGGTGCGGGATTGGCTGGCCACGCGGTCCTTGCCGGGTGCGGTCGGCGAGCCAGCCATGCTCCAGCTGGCACTGGACCTGGTTGCCTTGTTCGAGGTCGAGGTGGTCTGGCTGCTGACACAGCAGGCTGGGGCTTGGCGCACGGGCGCGCTCGCCAGCGAGCGCGGCGAACAACAAGCCCGGCGGCTACTTGAGGCCGCCGGTGAGCCGGCCAAGGTCGGCCTGGCTCTGGCACCGCAGGCAAGCCTGGTTCGGCGCATTTCGCTGGAGGAACTGATTGCGGCGCCGGGCTGTCAGAAGCTGGCGACGGCGCTGGCTGGGATCAACGCACTGGGTGCCATCGTGGCGCCCCTGGCTCCCGAGGGTGAGCTGGTGGGCCTGCTGGTTGCCAGTGCGCCGGCGGCGCTAGCCACCTCTGGGCCGGCCGCCCAACGCATGGTCATTGGACTGCGCTATGCCACGCTGGCCCTGGAAAGGATGGAATAACACAAAGTACACAAAGGCGAAACGGAAGGACGGATTGGGTGTCCTTGATGTTCTTGGTGTCTCAGTGTTAAGAAAAGGACCGCCCGCAGGCGGTCCATTGAACGCTTGGATAATGTCGCCGGCTTACGGGCAGGCGCCCTGGGCCACGTCGCCTGCGGCGGTCCAGGTGTAGGTGCACTTGGTCGGCATCGAACGCAGATAAATACTGAACGGAGCGTCAGCGTCGCCGCTGTCAATCACGGCGGCGACAGCACGAGCCGTGATCGCCGAAACGGCCGAATCGGCCATATAGATATCCACGGCCGACTGCACGACCTCGGTCTCGGCTGCGTTGACCGTGGTCTCGGCGTTGGCGCCAAGTCCGCCAAGGGTGAGGGTCACGATCCCGAACAGCACGCTCAGGATGGCGATTGTCACCAGCAGCTCGATCAGGGTGAAGCCACGTTCTTCTGTCATCAATCTCTTCAACATGTCCTCTTGCTCCTTGCGCAAAGTGGTTACCATTGTCATTGGTTGAGCCAGGTTGATTTGCTACTCGGATAAGTCCAACTACAACGCTCGTCCTTTGACACTCCCAGTGTGCCACAGGCATGGCTTTTTTGACTTTACAGCGGCCTTACATCGTCTGCGATTGTTCGCGAGGATTTGAAATCGTTTGACTTTGAGATCAACCCCGGGCCAGGCTTGCCTGTAAGGCGTCTGCATCCCGCGCCTGGGCCAGCGCGCCATCGATGGAAACCATGCCGCGGCGATAGAGCGTCTCGAGGGCCTGGTCCATAGTCTGCATGCCGGCCTGGCGGGACGACTCGATTACGGTGGCCATCTGGTGGGTCTTGCCTTCGCGGATCAAGTTGCGGATGGCGCTGGTGGCCAGCATGACTTCCAGCACCGGCAGGCGGCCGTTGCCATCAAGCCGCGTCAGGAGCGCCTGTGACAGCACGCCCTCCAATGTCAGAGACAGCTGCATCCGGATCTGACCTTGTTGGTGCGCCGGGAAACTGTCGACGATGCGGTCAATCGTCTGTGGTCCGCTGTTGGTGTGCAGCGTCGACATGACCAGGTGGCCGGTCTCGGCCGCCGTCAGACAGGCTGCCATTGTGTCCTGGTCCCGCATCTCGCCCACCAGAATGACATCCGGATCCTGGCGCAGCGCCTGGCGGGTTGCGATGGCGAAGCCCTGCGTATCGCGGCCCACCTCCCGCTGCGTGATCAAGCTGGCCGCATCGCGGTAGATGTACTCGATGGGGTCCTCGATCGTCACAATCCGGCGGGCCTCCTTCTGGTTGATGTGCTCGATCATCGCCGCCAGCGTCGTCGATTTGCCGCTGCCCGTGGGTCCGGTCACCAGGACCAGACCCTGGCGCTTCAACGCGAGCTGTCCACACACCTCCGGCAGCGCCAATTCCTCGAGCGTGGGCACCTGCAGGTCAATGCGGCGCAGTGACAGGCTGACCGAACCCCGCTGGTAAGCGACATTGACGCGGTAGCGGGCTTGCTGGCTGACCTCATGCGAGAAATCCAGCTCATGCGACTGCTCGAAGGCCGCCCGCTGCTCGGGGGTGGTGACCTCCTCCAGCATCCGGTCGAGCGCCTCGACGGTTAGCGCCTGGCCATCGGGCTGCGGGGCCAGCCTGCCATGGATGCGAAAGACGGGCGGCGCGCCCAGTTTGAGGTGCAAGTCGGAGGCCTGGTGCTCGTTCATCCACGTGAGCAGCGGTTGCAGGGTCATGCCGGCCTCCCCAGCCAGTAGATCAGGAAGCGATCGCCAAATAACAAGCCGGCCACCCCGGCTAGGGCCAGGAACGGGCCAAAGGGAACGGCGTCTCCCGGCTTGGCCCGCCGTGTCAGCAACAAGAATCCGCCGACCAGCCCGCCGCTGATGAAGGCAAGCAGCAGGACAGGAACGGCCAACGGAAAGCCGACCGCCAGGCCAATGAAGGCCGCCAGTTTGACGTCACCCATACCCATGCCGCGCGGCAGCAGCACGGCGATGGCAAACAAGGCACCAAAGGCGACCGCACCCCCGCCAAGAGCCGGCAGCGTTTCCGGTGGCCAGGGCAGCAGGGCGGCGGCCAAGGCCAGGGCCAGCGCCGGATACACCAATCGGTTGAGGACCACCTGATGCTCAAGGTCAATGGCGGCGATTGCAATCAACAGGCTGGCGAAGCCCATGGTGACGACCAATCGCGGCCAGGGGCTGATGAGCCAGCCAGCGGCTGCAAAGACCAACGCCGTAGTCAGCTCAACTGTGGGGACTCGCAGGGGGATGGGCGCTGTGCAGGTGCGGCAGCGGCCGCGCAGCGCAAGCCAACTCACGATCGGTACCAACTCCCGCTTGGCGAGCCGGCGGCCGCAAGCGGGGCAGCGGGATGGCGGGTGCAGCAGGGATTCCCCCGCAGGCAAGCGGTCGGCCACCACATTCAGAAACGAGCCGACACAGGCCCCCAGCACGAACAGCCCGGCGCTGACAAGCCAATTCATAGCAGCTTGAGGGCCAAGCCGAGGTTGACGCTGTAGGCAGCCAGGGGGAAGTTGTCAGGATACGCTAAAGGCGGGGCTGGTAGTACCACTGGCAGGCTCATTCGATCGCTCAATTGCCGCTGGCGCAGGGCATCCCCCAGCTCGGCTCCGGTGGCGACCAGCGGCGTCTGATCTGGTAGGGGTTGGTCACGCCGGCTGTCGTTGT
>DASWJQ010000124.1:0-10493 GCA_036397095.1 Anaerolineales bacterium | reverse complement strand
TATCGCCATGATCACCGGGGACAACCAGGCGACGGCCGACAGCATTGCCCGCCAGGTTGGCATTGAGCGAGTCTTCGCCGAGGTTCAGCCCGGCGATAAGGCTGCCTATGTTCAGCGCCTGCAGGCCGAGGGCGAATTGGTGGCCATGGTCGGCGACGGGATCAATGATGCCCCGGCCCTGGCCCAGGCCGACGTCGGCATCGCCATTGGCACAGGTACCGACGTCGCAATGGAGACCGCCGACATCACATTGATGCGGGGTGACTTGCGCAGCGTGGCCGAGGCCCTGCGCCTCAGCCGGGCAACGATCGCCACCATTCGCCAGAACCTGTTGTGGGCCTTCGGCTACAACACCATCCTGATCCCGATCGCCGCCGGCGCGCTATACCCGTTCGCCTGGGTGCCGGCTTTCTTGCGCCAACTTCACCCGATCCTGGCGGCCTTTGCCATGGCCTTCAGTTCGGTCAGCGTCGTCGCCAATTCGCTCCGCTTGAAGCGGAAACAGTTCGCAGACAAGCATTCAGAAACGAGGAGTTGACCCATGGGCACAGCTTACGATGTCGTTTGCGGTATGACGGTGGACCCGGCTTCAGCGCCAAGCGCCGAGCACGAGGGCAAGACCTACTACTTCTGCTGCCACGGCTGCCAGGGCGCCTTCGAGCGCGCCCCTGAGTATCATCTGCAGTCGTGGAAGGAAGAGCATCCGGATGTCGATCCCACGACCGCATAAGATCAAGAGCCGATAACACGAAGTCACAAAGACTCAATTCTTGAAAAAAGAACACAAAGAGAAACCTTTGTGTTCTTTGTCTTAGTTGTGTCTTCGTGCCTTTGCTTTCCGGGCTTTGCCGCCTCGAACACCTGTTTCCCCGATTCCACCCCTTCGGTATAATCGCCGCATGACCGGCAAGGAGCAGGACCGCATGCTGGCGCCCGACAAGCGGGTCGAGGATTGGGGAGAACTCAGCCTGCGACCTCAGACGCTTGACGACCTCATCGGGCAGGACCGGGTCAAAGAGAATCTTGGCATCCTGCTCGAAGCTGCCCGCAAACGCGGCGAAGCCCTCGACCACGTCCTGTTTTACGGCCCCCCCGGGCTGGGCAAGACCACCCTGGCCCACATCTTGTCCCGCGAAATGGGAGCCAATCTCAAGCCGACCAGCGGACCTGCTATCGAACGCGCCGGCGATCTGGCGGCGGTGCTGACCAACCTCGAAGCCGGCGATGTTCTGTTCATCGATGAGATCCACCGGCTGGGTCGGGCCGTCGAAGAGATCCTGTACCCGGCGATGGAAGAATTCGTCCTCGACATCACGGTCGGCAAAGGGCCAAGTGCCCGCACCCTCCGGCTGCAGTTGCCGCGCTTCACCATTGTTGGCGCCACCACGCGTTTGGCCCTGCTGTCGGCGCCACTGCGGGCCCGCTTCGGCGCCGTCCACCGTCTTGACTTCTATGACGTCCCGGCGATGGAGTTGATCGTTGAGCGGGCCAGTCACATTCTGCAGGTCGAGGTGGATGACGGCGGTGTGAGCGAGATCGCCTGCCGGGCCCGCGGCACACCGCGCGTCGCCCTGCGCCTGCTGCGGCGGGTGCGGGATTTTGCCCAGGTGCGGGCCGATGGCGTGATTAGCCGCCAGGTGGCCGGCGATGCCCTACAGCTGCTTGAAATCGATGACCTGGGTCTGGATGACGCCGACCGCCGGGTGCTGGACACCATCATCGTCAAGTTCAACGGCGGCCCCGTTGGCCTACAGACGATCGCCGCTTCGATCAGCGAAGAGCCCGATACCATCATGGACGTTGTCGAACCCTACCTGCTTCAATTGGGCTTTGTCGATCGCACACCCCAGGGGCGGGTGGCGACCGCACGCGCTTACCGACACCTGGGTGTGGAAATGCCGGCCAAACCCCAGCCGTCATTGCCCAAGTTCTAGGGTCTTCACCCATGGGCAGCCAGCTTGGCAAGTGGATCATGGTGGCCGGGTTGGCCCTGGTGGTGGTTGGCGGCCTCTTCTGGCTGCTGGCCCGCGCCGGCCTGCCACTGGGCCGTCTGCCCGGCGACTTCCACTTTGAACGCGGTAACCTGACCTGCTTCTTCCCGCTGGCAAGCATGCTGCTGCTCAGCCTGCTAATCACATTGGCGATCAATTTGCTGCAGCGGCTCCTCAAGTAGCCCGCCTTGCACACCGACGATTTCGACTACCAACTCCCCTCCGACCGCATCGCCCAGCGTCCGGCGCAGCCCCGCGATAGCTCGCGGCTGCTGCTGCTCGACCGCGCCAGCGGGCGGCTGGAACACCATACCTTCCACCAACTACCCGACCTGCTCCGCCCCGGCGACGCTTTGGTGCTCAATGAAACCCGCGTGCGACCCGTCAGGCTCCACGGCCGCAAAACCGACGGCGGGGGCAAGGTCGAACTTCTCCTGCTCGAGAAACAGACCGACGTCCGCTGGCAGGCAATGGTCGGCGGGTCGGGTTTACGGCCTGGCCGGCGGATTGCCCTGGCCAACGGTTTGCAGGCAGAAGTCGTCGATCAACTTGAGGGCCCGCGACGGTTGATCGAGTTCACGCATCCGGTCGAACCCGTCCTGGATGAGCTGGGCGAAATGCCGCTGCCGCCCTACATTCACGAGCCGTTGCAGCACCCCGATGACTACCAAACGGTTTTTGCCCAGCAACCGGGCTCGGCGGCGGCGCCGACCGCCGGGCTGCACTTCACCCCGGAGCTGCTGGAGAGACTTGCGGGGGCCGGGGTATCCCTGGTGCGGCTAACGCTTCACGTTGGGATGGATACGTTCGCTCCGGTCAAGACGGAAAACCCGGCCGAGCACCCAATTCACACGGAATGGTGTGAGCTGACTCCTGAGGCTGCCATGCAGCTCGAACGGCTGCGGCAGGCCGGCGACCGGATTGTCGCCGTCGGCACAACCAGCGTGCGCACCCTGGAAACGGCCGCCAGATCCAAAGGCAGTCAGCTCGGCCCCTGGTCGGGACCAACCGACTTGTTCATCCTGCCGGGATTTACCTTCCAAGTCGTCGATGCCATGATCACCAACTTTCACCTGCCCCGGTCGAGCCTGCTCATGCTGGTGAGTGCCTTTGCCGGGCGCCAGCGTATTCTCGACGCCTACCAGTCAGCCATCGATCATGGCTATCGTTTCTACTCCTTTGGCGACGCGATGCTGATCGTCTAGGCGAAGCGCCCGGCGATTGACTTGATTCCCTCGCTGTGTAATAATGGCCCCGTGCTCGAAAGAGTACCTTCCTCTGCTATCCCATAACGGAGGAGGTGATGCCCATATGAGTACTTGTAGCAAAGAACGCGCTGTGGCATCCCTCCTCCCACTAGGGTAGGATGCCACAGCGCACGAAAGGCCGCCCGTACGGGCGGCCTTTCGCTCTTAAACGCTGGACTGGCCCGCTGGGGAGGAATCAATCGCCAAAACTGATTCCCATCGCGCGCGCCGTCAGCACGGCGTCGCCGCTGACCTCGACCCGCTTGGGGTCACGCAAGGCTTCCGCCAGGGGCACCTCAACGATCTCCAGACCGTGCAGAGCGATCATCGTTCCAAAGTGACCGGCCGCCGCCGCCCGCACGGCCGCACCTCCAAACCGAGTCGAAAGCCAGCGGTCGAAAGGCGTCGGCGATCCACCGCGCTGCAAGTGGCCCAGCACCGTCACCCGTGTTTCGGTGCTGCAATCGGCCGCCACCTGTTCCGCTACCAGCTGCCCAACTCCGCCTAGCCGGGCCACCCCCTTTCGGGTGCCACGTTCCCGGTAGACCTGCTCACCACCCTGCGGATGGGCCCCCTCGGCCACGGCCAGGATGGAGAAATGGCGACTTGCCAGACGCCTGGACTCGATCTTGGCGCAAACGGACTCGAGGGAGAATGGGATCTCCGGCAGCAGGATAACGTCGGCGCCGCCGGCAACGCCGGCGTGCAAGGCGATGAAGCCGGCATCCCGTCCCATCAGCTCAAGCACCATCGCCCGGTGATGCGATTCGGCCGTAGTGTGCAGCTTGTCGATGGCCTCGGTGGCGGTGGTGACGGCCGTGTCAAAGCCAAAGCTGACGTCGGTGCCAGGCACGTCATTGTCAATCGTCTTGGGAACGCCAACGACCGGGCAGCCCATGTCGGCCAACTCCTGGCTGATGCGCAGGGTGCCATCACCGCCGACCACGATCAGGCAGGACAGCCCCAATTGCTCCACCCGCCGGACAACCTGGTCGGAAACGTCTTGGACGACAACCTCCCCATCTTCGATCACTTCACGAGCGAAAGGGTTGCCACGATTGGCCGTGCCTAGAATGGTCCCGCCCTGCGGCAGAATGCCCCGCACTTCGGCTGTCGTCAACGGCATCGTGCCGTCGGCCTCGATCAGCCCATCGAAGCCGTCACGGATGCCCAGCACTTCGAAATCCCCGGAAAGCGTCGCTGTCTTGACCACGGCCCGGATGACCGCGTTTAAGCCCGGCGCGTCCCCGCCGCCCGTCAGGATGCCCATTCGTTTCATGTGTGGCTCCTTGCCTTCTCTCGGAAATCTCGGCTGAAAGAGACCCGCCGGCCGGCCGACCGTCGCGGCTTTTGACCCTTGGAATCGCCTCTAGCCGCGGGCCGCCAGCTGCATTTGTAGCTGCTTACAGACCGCTTACAGGTGCATTCTAGCCCCTGATTTCACCCCCCAATTGCCGTATAGTAAGAATAATCAAGCAAAAGACGGGCAAAACCGTGTAGATCGGTTTGAATTACTTGCAAAGGGTCTAGAACCGGCGATTGTCAAGCGGGGGCCATGCGGCACAGAGAGGGCAAGTCCAATGGCGAATGAAGGTGGTCTGCTGACGGCCAAGCAAGCGGTTGAGTATCTTGGCATCAGCCTGAGCACATTGCACAAGATCGAACGCCAAGGGTTGATCGTACCCTTCCGCACCCCCGGCGGGCACCGCCGCTACGACCGCGGAATGCTGGACGAGTACTTGCAGGGCTCTAGGCGCAAACCAACCAACCGTCGAGCCGCCGGCTAGTTAGCCTGCCAGGCGAGCAAACCGATGCCGATTACGCCGACGAAGGAACCCGATGAACATTAGCCCGCAAGCGGCGGACAAATCGCTCACTGCAGCCAGAGAATCACTGGCGTCCGCCGCGCGCACCCTGCAAGAGCTTGAAAGCAAATGGTCCATCCCGCAAACGGATCCGACTGGCCTGGTCACGCGGGCACTCCAGCAGACACGCGAAACCGTCGAGCACTTGGAGCGACTTCTGATAGTTGCGCAGGCATCAGGGAGCCAAGATACCGCCGGCACGTCAAACTCGTCGAGCGATGCCAACTCTGCCGCGCTCGTCCTGATCGTCGACGATGATCCTGATGGCGCCTTCATGCTCGAGCAGGCGTTAGCCAAGGGCGGCTATCGCACGGACGTCGCCCGTGATGGGCTTGCCGGCTTGGCCCGAGCCAAACAGCCGGATGTCTCCTTGGTCCTGCTGGATGTGATGCTTCCCGGCCTCGACGGGTTCGAGGTATGCCATCGATTGCGCAACGAGCCAGCGACCGCCAAGCTGCCGGTCATCATGATTTCGGCCAAGGGCCGCGAGGCAGATCGGGCAACGGGGCTGCGCATGGGCGCTAACGACTACATGGCCAAGCCACTGCGGTTGGCAGAGGTCCTTGAGAAAGTAGGCAGCGTGTTGAAGGAAAGCAGCAGATCCACCCATGGCTGACCGACAAGCGACGGCAACCGCCCGTTCGGAGGGGCCAACTCGGCTCTCCATCGGCCAGGTGCTGGTCAACGCCAATGTCATCTCGGCTGACCAGTTGCAGGTGGCGCTGGAGCAGCAAGCGGCCGGCGACGACCGGCGCCTTGGCTCAATTCTGATCGAGGACGGTTGGATCAGCGCCGAGAGCCTGGCGATGGCGCTCAGCGTGCACCTCAATCTGCCGTTCATCGACTTGAAACGCCACCGCGTCCAACCCGAAGCGTTGTCGCTCGTGCCGGAGACGGTCGCGCGGCGCTATTCGTTGATCCCGTTGGACCTGGTCGAGCAATCGTTGGCCGTGGTCATGGAGGACCCGACCGACATCCAGGTAGTCGAGGAACTCGAGGCCATCTCAGGCCGCAACATCCGCGCCATGGTCGGGGTAAGCGATGACATACGGGCGGCGATCGACCTCTCCTACAAGTCACACCAGGCCATCGAGCAGGAGGTGGCGACCTTCGCCCCCTTGCCGGACACCGGCATCTTGGGGCCCGAAGGTCAGCCACCGCAGGCCGAAGACCCGGTCGTGCGGGCCGTCGACCTGATCCTGGAACAGGCAGTTCGCGAGCGGGCCTCCGACATCCATATCGTGCCCGATGGCAAGCGGGTCCGCATCCGCTACCGGGTCGACGGTGTCCTGCAGGATTCACTGCAGCTGCCCAAGGGCAGCCTGTCGCCACTGCTATCGCGCCTCAAGATCTTGGCCGGCATGAATATCGCCGAACGGCGGCGGGCGCAGGACGGTCAGTTCTCGAAGTACATCGCTGGCGACCAAACCTTCTTCCGGGTCGGCACCAGCGAGACGACCGGCGGCGAAATGGCCACCCTTCGGGTGCTGGGACGCTCCGAGTCGATCTTTGACTTGCCCGGGCTGGGCCTGTCGCCCGGCAACGAGACGCGGCTGGCTCGCTTGATTCGGGCGCCATTCGGCATGCTGCTGGTCTCGGGCCCAACCGGGTCGGGCAAGACAACGACGCTGTACGCACTCCTCAACCAACTCGACAGTGACCATCGCAACGTGATGACCATCGAGGACCCGGTCGAATACAACTTCCCCAAAATCAACCAGATCCAGGTCAACCGGGCGGCCGACATCACCTTCGCGGCCGGCTTGCGCGGCATCATGCGTTTGGACCCGGACGTGGTGATGGTCGGCGAAATCCGGGATGGCGAAACGGCCCAAGCCGCGACTCAAGCCGCCCTCACCGGGCACCTGGTGCTGTCGTCGATCCACGCCAATGAGGCCTCCGGTGCACTCTATCGGCTCGACCACCTGGGCGTGGAACGCTACCTGTTGGTGTCAGCCGCCATCGGCGTGGTGGCCCAACGTCTGGTGCGCAAGGTCTGCCCCCACTGCCCGGCGCTTGTCAGCCCCTCCGAAGACGAGCGGCGCGTGTACGAGCTTGAAATGGGCGAGACCTTGTCTCAGTACAGCCAGGGGGAAGGCTGCACCTATTGTGGCCACACCGGCTATCTGGGGCGGACGGGGGTCTTCGAAGTCCTGATCCTGTCGGACGATCTGCGCCAGGTCATCATGGCGGGCGGCAGCGCCAATGACGTGAAGCAGGCGGCTATCGGCGAAGGAATGGTCACAATGCGCCAGGACGGCATGGCTAAGGTCAAGGCCGGTGTGACCACACCGGCCGAGGTGATTCGTAATGTATCGTCGCTGCCTTAGCGCGGGCAAACCTGCCCGGGCAGTTTGGAGTTAGGCCATGCCTTTCCGCTACATGGCGATCGACTCATCCGGCAACCAGGCCCGCGGTTTGCTGGAAGCCGAAACCGAAGAGGCAGCCGAGCGCGCCTTGTGGGATCGCGGTCTGACGATTCTCAATCTTGAGCGGGTGGCAGCGCCGTTCAACCTGGCCACCGTCTTGCCAACCTTCCTCGGCCCCAAACGCCAGGACTTGATCATCTTTTCCCAGCAGCTGGCCAGTCTGATCGACTCCGGTGTCAGCTTGGTCCCGGCGCTCGATTTGCTGTCGGAGGAGGTCACCAGCCAGCCGCTGCGGGTCGTATTGCGGCGGGTGGTGGCTGACTTGCGCTTGGGCGCCCCACTCTCGACTGCCCTTAGCCGGCACGAGATGGTCTTCCCGCCGATCTACTGTCGCTTGATGGAAGTTGGAGAACGAACCGGCAATCTCGGTTTCGTGCTGCGCCAGCTGGCTACGTACCTTGAGAAGGAAGAAAGCGTCGTGCGTAAGATTAGGGGGGCGCTCGGCTATCCCCTCTTCCTGATTGCTATGGCGATCGGCGTCTTGGTGATTGTCTTCAACTTTACGCTGCCGCCGCTGTTGAACCTTTACGCCGAGTTTGACGCCGAACTGCCGTGGCCAACCCAAGTGCTGATTAGTGCGGCCGAGTTCTTTGTCGCCTATCGGTTCTTCCTGTTCATCGGCGTCATGCTCCTGCTTGTCCTCGGATTCTGGTACCTGAGCCGCCCGACAGGACGCCGGCAGCTTGATTGGCTCCTGCTGCGCCTGCCGCTGATTGGCCGCATTACTACCCAGGGCGCCATCGCCCGTTTCAGCCGGACACTGTCAACCCTATTGACTGCCGGCGTCTCGCTTCCCGATTCCCTTGAGCTGGCGCGGGAGGTGGTGGGGAACGTCGTTATGCGCCAGGCGGTCGAAGATCTGCGGCAGGAGGCGCTGCAAGGGCGCGGACTCTCCCGCCCGATCGCCCGCAACCGGCTGTTCCCCGGCCTGCTGAGCCAGATGGTGCGGGTCGGCGAAGAAACCGGGACCCTCGACAACCACCTGGCCAGTCTGTCGAACTTCTACGAGGAGGAAGTTGACCGGGCCACCAAGCGGCTGACTGGGATGCTCGAGCCGGCCATGATCTTGTTCGTCGGCCTGATCGTCGGGTTCGTCGCCATTTCGGTCGTTCTGCCGATGTATTCGTTGTTGCAGTCCATCCGGTGATGGCAACGACGGGTTGGCCGTCCCCCCAAGGGCAAATGCGCGGGACGGCGCCGGCCGGCTGGCGCGACTGGCTGCGCAGGCTTAACTCCGGCCAAGCCGGGTTCACCCTGGTCGAAGAACTGGTTGCCATCGGCCTGGTTGGCGCCGGATTGGTGTTGGTGGTGGCCATGATCGGCACCGGCACGGCCGGTGTCACCGCCCAACGGGACCAGGTTCTGGCGGACAGCCTGGCCCGCGCCCAAGTCGAGCTGATCAAGGACGCGGCCTACCAGGCGGACCCCGGCGCCAGTCCATACCCCACCGCCTGGGTGCCGGCCGGCTATTCCCTGGGCATTGACGTTGCCTTCTGGGACGAAGGCAGCGGGACCTTTGTCGCCTCCCCAAACGGCAGCGGACTCCAGCGGGTCACGGTCAGTGTCAGTCGGAGCGGCGACCTGCTCGCCGCGCTCCAGGATCTCAAGGCCAATCGGTGATGGGCCAACCAGGCTCGCCTTCGCCCTTGGCAATCCGTCAGCTGCGGCTGTCCGATGAAAGTGGCCTGTCGTTCGTCGAACTGCTGGTCGGCATTTCGATCGCCATTGGTATTGCCGGCCTGATGGGCACCTTCATCCTCCAATTCTTCTCGGCGACCCGGCTCGGGGCCGACCAGATGGCGGTCGCGGCTGACATCCAGACTTCGTCGCTCTGGCTGACTCGCGATGCTGCCGAGGCGAGCAGTTTTGCCAGCGGGGCCTCCCCGGTCTATGGCAGCTTCAGCGCTGCTCAGCTGGGGCCCGATCGCACATACCGCTACCGCTATGACGCACTCGCGGGCCAGCTGGTTCGCGAGGTGTGGATCGGCGGCGCGCTCAACAGCAGCAATGTGGTGGCGCGCAATATCGAGCAGGAGGCGGATGTTGTCTTTGTCGAGTCGGCCGGTCAGAAGAGAGTCAGCGTGACCCTGACCGCCACCAGCGCCGACGCCAGCCTGAGCCAAATCTTCGAGCTGGCCTTGCGGGTGGACTGATGAACAGCCAAGCAACGACTCGGCGGGATTGGTTGATACGGCTTACCCACAGCGAGGCCGGTGGCTCGTTGCCGGGCGTGCTGGTGGCCATCGCCCTGGGCTCGATTCTGATGGCGCCGTTTTTGTCGCAGGTCTCGACCAGTATGCTGGCAGTGCGCGCCGCCGGGGAGAGCACGGCTGCCTTGTACGCCGCCGACTCGGGTGTTGAGTACGCGGTCTGGCGCTTGGACACTGATTCCGCTTTCCGCAACAGCGTATTGGCCTCGCTCGGCAGCCCGGTAGCCGTCGCCGGCAATCCGTCCATCAATGGTGTGGCGACCAGCGTGACGGTAACTGCCGAGCAGGACTGGCTCTCGGTGGCCTCAGCCCCAGCCGGGGTTGGGGATGGTGGATCGTTGACTCGAATCTCGGGTTCCCTTTTCGCTCTGCGCGGCGGCAACACCCGCAACTTCTGGCGCTACGACATTGCCAGCGACAGTTGGACACCGCGTGCGCTGACGCCCAACAACGTTGGGGAGGGAGGCGCCTTGACAACACGCGATGGCGACACGCTCTTCGCCTTGCGGGGCGGCGACACGACCGACTTCTGGCGCTACCGGCCGTCGAGCAATAGCTGGACGGCGCGCGCCGACACGCCACGCGATGTCAACGCCTCCGGCTCACTAGCCTATCTGGAAAGTGGTGAGACCTACGCGTTCATGGATCCGTGGCTCTGTGTGCTTATGTTTTGCCTCGACCGTGTCTGGCGCTACCGCGAGGGTCCAGACAGCTGGGACTTCCGCGACCGAACCCCGGATACGACCGGCGC
>DASWJQ010000123.1:0-1914 GCA_036397095.1 Anaerolineales bacterium | reverse complement strand
GAGGACAATCCGGTGGGCGGCTGGTACGGCCTAAAGAAGGGATTTCGCGGCCGATTCGCCAACTACGTCCCGCCACTTATGGAACACCTGGGATTGGCTGAGGTCGAACACAATGCTCGCAACAACCGCATGCGGGCGAAGTAATGGCAGGCGCAGCCTGGTAGGCGGGGTCTACGTCCGCCGCAGTTCGACGTCGAACCGGCCGTCTTCGATAAGCGTGGCGACGGCATAGCCCCCACCTGCCAACGGTCCTGGGTTGACCAGGACCGTGTCCCCCAAATGGTCGATGCCGGCCGCCTCATGGATGTGGCCGGTAAAGCAGGCCAGCGGCTGGTGCTCTCGGATGAAGCGGCGCACCGAATGACTGCCGACGTGGACGCCAGCGCGGATCCGGTCGAGTTGGGTGTCAACGGGTGGCTGATGACTGATCAGCAAGAGCGGTCGGTTGCTCGGCAGGCCCTGGCTGGCGGCCTCCAGCATGTCGGCCAGCTCTACCTCGGAGTATTCGTTGGGCGTGCCCCCCGGCGCCGGCAGCGAGCCCCCCAGGCCTAACCAGGCGACGCCCTGCTCAATCCGGTGGGCGGCGTGCAGGTTATAGCCGCGCTCCGTCAATAGCGATTCGACCTCCGGATAGTCACAATTGCCGGTAACCGCCAGAATCCGATCGTTGTGGGCTTCGATCGGCGCCAGCATGCGTTCGGCTTCCTGCCGCTGGCCGAAGTTGGTGATGTCCCCCGTCAGCACCACCCAGTCGGCGTCGGCCAGGTCGGCGGCGGCGCCCTGAATGTGTCCAATGCGGCCATGGATGTCGGCGATGACCACGATCTTCATCCGTCAGCTCCCTCGACAGTTCGTTCGCTCAAGGCAACCAGTCGATCACAGGGGGACGGTGAAACGATAGATGGCCTTGGCCCGGGAGGGCCGGGCGACCTGCTCGAAACCCGCCGCCTCGAACATGCCGGGGGTCCCCATGAAGCTGGACACCGGCGGCAGTGGTTCGTCCCCCTTGGGCACGGACGGGTAAGCTTCGATGATGCGGGCGCCGTTGGCGGCGGCGTAGTCAATGGCTCCTTTGATCATCGCCAACGCCAGGCCATCGCCGCGGAAGTTCTTGCCGACATACAGGCAGACCAAGGACCACACCGGCTGGTCGTCGAGCCGCTTGAGCACCGGTGACCTGTCGAGGCTGGGGAAATTGGTGCGCGGCGCGATGGACACCCAAGCGGCCGGGACGCCGTCGAAGTAACCGAGCAGCCCCACAACGCAGCCATCCTCGACCAACGACTGCGCCAACTGCTTGTTGCCGGCATTGCCATTCTCGCTGTAGGTAGTCCGGGTCTGGCGCCACCAGGTGCACCAGCAGCCCCCATACGCACCGCTGGGTCCGAAGAGAGTCTCGAAGTCCGGCCAGCGGTCGGGTGTCAATGGGTGAACGTCAATGCTGGGCATCGGGGGATTCTATTCCGAATCGGCGCAAGCTGTCACCGGGGCGAACACGCACGCAAGGCGATCGTCCAGGGCGAACACAAGGTTCGCCCTTTACCGGCCGTCACCTTTCCCCGGTTGTTGCATGAAGTACTCGACGAACTTGCGGCAGCGGCCATCGCCGTCGAACCAGATCAACCACAGGTTGCTGTACCAGCGGCCCTGGTCGTGGTAAGTCGTGACGCCTTCGATCACACCTAGATCGCCCTGCTCGACGATCACTTTGTATTCGAAACTCCAACTGTCTGGAGCGTCTTTTCGGTCAAGCCAGCCGTCGATGATCGCCTGGCGGCCGTGCCAGCCAGGGCGGTAGGGGGCGGTGTAGTAGGCGGCGTCTTCGGTGAACAGCGCGCCGATTTCACCCGGCTGGTTGCTGGTCCAGGCGGCCAGGTAACCCTTGATCCATTGGTCGGTGCGTCCACCAGCCAT
>DASWJQ010000122.1:0-2406 GCA_036397095.1 Anaerolineales bacterium | reverse complement strand
TTGCTATTCGGGGCGGGCTCATCGTCGCGACCGGCTCGACCGAGGATCTCCGCCGGTCGTACGTTGCCGCAAACGAATTGAGCGCCGCCGGCCGGGTGGTCCTGCCTGGGTTTGTCGACCCGCACACGCACCTGGTGTGGGCCGGCGACCGCGCCGGCGAATTCGAACAGCGAGTCAAGGGCGCGAGCTACCTGGAAATCCTCGAGGCCGGAGGTGGCATCCTTTCGACGGTTCGCCGGACCCGTTTCGCCAGCCTTGACACCCTGCTGTCGGAGAGCCGCCCGCGGCTGCGGCAGATGCTGGTGCACGGAACGACGACCGCCGAGGCTAAGACCGGATACGGCCTGGAACTGGAGGCAGAGTTGCGCCTCATGCACGCAATCTTGGCGCTGGGTTCCGAGGGACCGGTCGACCTGGTGCCAACCTTTCTGGCGGCCCATGCCGTGCCCGAAGGTTGGCAGGCCGCGGAATATGTCGCCCTCATTTGCGAGCAGATGCTTCCCGCCCTGGTTGCTTGGTGGGCCCGCCACGGCCAGGGACGCCCGCTGCCGTTTGTCGATGTGTTCTGCGAAGTCGGCGCCTTCGATCTCGCCCAGAGCCGCCGGGTGCTGGAGAGTGCCCGCGCTCTAGGTTTTCCACTCAAGATTCACGCCGACGAATTCAACCCGCTGGGGGCGGCCAGGCTGGCGGCCGACCTGGGGGCCACCTCCGCCGATCACCTGCTGCAGACCCCGGACTCAGATCTTGAGCTGCTTGGCGGATCGGAGACCGTGGCCGTGGCGCTGCCGGCAACGCCGTTTGGGCTTGCCGCCCCAACCTATCCGCCGGCTCAGGCAATCTTGAAGCATGGGGGCATCCTGGCGCTCGGAACGGACCTCAATCCCGGGACCGCCTGGTGCGAAAGCATGCAGTTTGTGATCGGCTTGGCCTGTCGAACCATGGGCCTCGGCCCTGCCCAGGCGATCGCTGCGGCAACGATCAACGCCGCAGCCGCCATCGGCCGCGACCGGCGGGTCGGCAGCCTGGAGCCCGGTAAAGAAGCCGACTTGCTCCTGCTGAGGGTGCCCGACTATCGCCAGCTTGGCTACCGGTTTGGCACGAACCTTGTATCGACAGTCGTCAAGAAAGGCCAAATCGTCGTGGCTGAGAGGACCGATGGATTGGACTGAAGCACCGCTCGGCATCCGGGCGGTTCTCATCGTGGCGGCTGCCGTCGCGGCCTGGATCTCAATTCGATTTGTGCTCCGGATCACGATGCGCCTGTTCGCCCTTGGCTGCCTGGGCCTCGCCGTGCTGGTGGTCATTGGCGGGGTTGCCGGCTGGCTGGGCTGAGTCAGGCTTAGCCGCAAAGGTCACGGCTTTAACTAAAACAGCCCCTCCGAGTCGGAGGGGCTGTAGTTTTGCGTCTCCGGCGGACTAGTAGTCCGGCATGGGAGGGGTGGGTGACTTCTCTTCCTGAGGAACGTCGGTCACCAGAGCCTCGGTCGTGAGGATCATGGCCGCGATCGAGGCGGCGTTTTCCAGCGCACCCTTCGTGACTTTGGCCGGATCGATGATGCCGGCCACGACCATGTCCACATAGTCGCCCGCCATCACGTCGTAGCCGATATTTTTGTTTTTCTTCTCGGTCTGTTGGCGGCGCACCGACTCAAGCACCACTGCCCCGTCCATTCCGGCGTTGCGGACGATGCCACGCAGTGGCATCTCCAGCGCCCGCCGAACGATGTTGATCCCGGTGTTGATGTCTTCGTCCGCGTCCTTGAGCTTGGCGATCGTGTCGCGGGCATTGATCAGCGCGACCCCGCCGCCGGGAACGATCCCCTCTTCCACAGCCGCCCGAGTGGCCGAGAGTGCATCCTCGACCCGATGTTTCTTTTCCTTCAATTCCACCTCGGTGGCCGCCCCGACCCGGATCACTGCTACCCCGCCGGACAGCTTCGCCAGGCGCTCCTGCAGTTTTTCCTTGTCGTAGTCGCTGGTCGACTTGTCGATCTCGACCTTGATCTCCTCGATTCGGCCCTTGATCTTGGCCGGGTCGCCCTTGCCCTCGATGATGGTAGTGTCCTCTTTGTTCGAGGTGACCTTACCGGCCTGGCCAAGATCGTTGATGGTGACCGATTCGAGCTTGCGCCCCAGCTCCTCGGTGACCACCGTCCCGCCCGTCAGGACAGCGATGTCTTGCAGCATGGCCTTGCGCCGATCTCCGAAACCGGGAGCCTTGACCGCCAGCACATTGAGCATGCCGCGCAGCTTGTTGAGCACCAAGGTGGCCAGCGCCTCGCCGTCCACGTCCTCGGCGATCACCACCAGCTCACGGCGGCCGACCTGGACCAGCTTCTCCAGCAGCGGGACGATATCGCTGGCGGCGGAGATCTTCTTGTCGTGGATCAGCAGGTACGGGGCCTC
>DASWJQ010000121.1:0-3431 GCA_036397095.1 Anaerolineales bacterium | reverse complement strand
GGGTACACTGCCGTATTCAAGGTGGTGTCAGATTTTCTCCTGATCCTGGTCATTTGGGTTGGCGCCAGTGGTTTGGCGGCCGTGTTGCTGCACTGGCGCCAGCCGGCCGTCCGCAACCTGTACGCCGCCAGCCTGTTTATCGTCGGGCTCGAGCTAGTGGGTCCGTTGTTCCTTCTGCCGGTGCTGGCCACCGCGCCCGACTCGCTCGTTAGAGTCCTGGGCCCGGTCTTACGGCTCGTCCCGATCGCGTTGGCCTCGATCATCGCGCTGGCAGCCTTCCACAGCAACCGAACGAAAGGCGAGATCGCTTGATGGCGGCTTTGGATAATTGGGAATCTGCGGCAACTTGTTCGATGGCCGAGCCGGCCGCCGCGGTGGCGCCGAGCATCTCACTACTGATGGAGGACCCATATTGACCGAAGCCCATCCACCCTCCGAAATTGCCCATCTCGTCGAGCGCCTGGGAGTCGCCAAGGCGCAGACCGGGACCGTGTCGCTGCTGGTCCTGGCCGTGCTGGCCGGCGCCTTCATCTCGTTGGGGGCCCTGTTCTTCACCGTCGTAGTCACCGGCTCGAGCTTCGGGTTTGGCATTACCCGCCTGATCGGTGGCCTTGCCTTCTGCCTGGGCCTGATCCTGGTTGTGGTCGGAGGCGCCGAGTTGTTCACCGGCAACAACCTGTTAGCCATGGCCTGGGCCAGCCGGTTGATCGGCACCGGTGATGTCCTGCGCAATTGGCTGCTTGTCTATCTCGGCAACGTGGCCGGTTGCCTGGGCACAGTCCTGTTCGTCGTATGGGGCGATATTGGCGGTCTCGGCGGCGGGACCGTCGGTGAGATGGCCCTTCAGATCGCCGGTGCCAAGGCCGGGCTGTCACTCATGGAGGGGTTTGCCCGCGGGTTGCTGTGCAATGCGCTTGTCTGCCTGGCGCTGTGGCTGGCGCTTGGTGGCCGCAGTGTAGCCGACAAGATCCTGGCCATCCTGTTTCCCATCACCGCCTTCGTCGCCACCGGCCTGGAGCACTCGATCGCCAATTGGTTCTTTCTGCCGTGGGGACTGGCGTTGGACACCGCTGGCACGGTCTCAGTGGCCGGCGTTGCCCAGAACCTGGCGACGGTCACGGCCGGCAACATCGTTGGCGGGACGTTGCTGGTCGCCGCGGTCTATTGGATTGCTTACCTGCGGCCGCAGCGCCCTGTTCCGATGGGATGACTGATTGGGTAGCGGGCACCGAGTGGTGAACGGCGGGCGGCAAGCGAGATCGGCTCTGGCGAGGCGTTCCACAACCGGGAATGGAAGGGGCAGACAATGATCAAGCGCGACTGGTACTGTGAGGACGTACTTTCCGGCGCGGTAGCGGTCGACATCGTTTGGCAAGACGAGAGCGTGCTTGCCTTCCACCATCCGTCACCAACCTGGCCTGTTCACGTAGTTGTCGTGCCCAGGGCGCACATCGATTCGGTCCTGGACGAAAGCGCACTCGGCGGCGCGCTTTAGCAATCGATTGTCCGAGCCGTTCGGGCCGCAGCCCGAGCGCTGAACCTCGACAAGGAAGGTTTCTTCGTCCGAATGAACGCCGCTGCGCCACGTGAAACGCCCCATCTCCATCTGCACGTCTGTGGCCCGGGGATTCCGTGAGGTCTCACGCGTCGATATATGGTCGGTCCACCATGGCCCGTCGCATTTCCGACCGTCGACTCCGAACTAGAATATTGACAACCGTATCGTTGGCACCAGGCGAGTGCGGGTCGGTGCCTACCAACCTAGGCCGAAAACCATGGAATGCCGTGTCGGCTGCGCCGCCTGCTGCATAGCTGCCTCCATCTCCACGCCCATCCCGGGCATGCCGGACGGCAAACCGAGCGGCATCCGCTGCGTTCAGTTGACCGAAGACAACAGGTGCCGGCTCTTTGGCCAACCGGAGCGGCCGGCCGTCTGCGTCCGGCTAAAGCCTGAGCAAGCCATGTGCGGGGACAACGCCGAACAGGCCCTCCAATGGCTGTATACACTCGAGGTGGCAACACGTCCCTAGCCTACCCATGGCCTTCATTTCCGAAGCGGCGATATGCAGCTGGGTTCGATTGAGCTCCCCGACGACTTCCTGACCAGGCTGCGAGCGCTCCATGGCGAGCGCGCGGCACGCTGGCTGGTGGAACTTCCCCGGCGATTGCGGTCCCTGGCAGAGCGCTGGGACCTGGAGCTGGGAGGTCCACTATCACCGCCGAGCTACAGCCTGGTGCTGGGGGCCACTCGGTCGGGTGGGTTGCAGGTGGTGCTCAAGCTGATCGTCCCCGGCCGGCACCTGCGGAACGAACTGATCTGCCTGCAAGCTTACGCGGGTCATGGCATCCCGGATTTGCTGGCGCACGATGAGCGAGAGGGTGCGATCTTGCTCGAGCGGATCCTGCCGGGTTCCGACTTGCGGCCTCTGCCCGAGGCCGAAGCCATTGGGGCGCTGACTGCGCTGATGGGACGGCTCCACCGGGCCCAACTCCCGGCGACCGGATTGCCGACGGTTGCGGACTGGGGCCAGGGGTTCGATAGGCACAGAACGCGGTTGAGTCGGGACCAAGACCCACTCCCGCAAGACCTTCTCGACCATGCCGAACTGACTTTTGACCGGTTGACCGGCTCGATGCAGGGTTCCGTTCTGCTCCATGGGGACCTACACCACATGAATGTGATGGCCAGTGAGGCCCATGGCTGGCAGGCGATCGACCCGCAAGGCGTGATCGGTGAGCCGGCCTACGAGCTCGGGGCGTTCCTGCGCAACCCGATGCCGGGCCTGTTGGCCCAGTCATCGCTCGGCAGTCTTCTTGAGAATCGCGTTCAAGCGCTGGCCGAGGCAACTGGCTACGCGCGCCAGCGCATTGCTGGCTGGGGTTTTGCCCAAGCTATGCTCTCAGCGATTTGGTCACTTGAGGACGAAGGCAAAGGCTGGCAGGGGGCCGTTCACGTCGCCCGCTTGCTCCGGCCGCTGGTGTCCTAGCTGCAGGGGCAGGCGTTGGCTGTAAGATCAGGGTGGCATCCATCTTCACACTGTGCATAGCGCATAGGGCCGGATTAGGTGACGGGAAAGCCAAACGAAGCGATCACCCTGGAGTTTGCAGACCGGCAAGCCTGGCGGGCTTGGCTGGAAAAGAACAACGGAAAAGCTGGACAAGCCTGGTTGGTCATTCAGAAGAAGGGGTCCGACAAGTCTGGACTGACTCTTGATTCGGCTGTCGAGGAAGCCCTGTGCTTTGGCTGGATCGATGGCCACCTGAAGCCAATTGATCGCAACTCTTACCGCTTGCGTTTCAGTCCGAGACGGGCATCGAGTGTCTGGTCCATCCGCAACATCCGTCGAGTTGAGGCGTTATTGCGTGCGGGTGTCGTGGAGGGGCCAGGCATGGTTGCTATCGAAGCCGCCAAGCATGACGGTCGCTGGCAG
>DASWJQ010000120.1:0-3021 GCA_036397095.1 Anaerolineales bacterium | reverse complement strand
TGGTACATGGCGGTCTTGACCGGCGAGCGGGCCGCGATGTCGGCGGTCGAGTCGCCGGCTAGCGCCCATCCTTGGTCGGCCACAAGGGGCCGCAGATCAATGACGCCCGGCTGTCCCGCCAGCGTCGGCAGGTCATAGCGGTTGGGCGTATCCGCCGGCAGTTCGGCCAATGCGTCCTTGACGGCCTCGAGCTCGAGCTGTTCGGGGGCCAACATCAGCCGGTCCTCCAGGCCGGCCAGCATCGTTGCCAAGTTGATCGTGTTGGGCACATCCGGGTCGTAGACCACGGCGCCCTTGAAATGCGGACCATAGCGGCGCCAGAGGAAGGTCAAAGCGCTGGTCGGCTCGAGATCGAGCCGGGTCACGGTCACCTCTTGCTCGAGCGGATCGAGCCAGAAACGAGCCGAGTTGCCCATGTAGCCGGCGTCCTCCCAATCGAGATACACCTCGGGCGAGGTACGGTTGATGATGCCCTGCATGCCAACCAGAGTCAGCGCCATCATCGTGTCGTACGAATCGCGGATGCGCCAATCGGCTTCCGTGGGCGCGCCCCACCAGTTCTCGAGCGCAGTCCGCATGCGGATGGCGATGAGCCGCTCAGTCGGGGGGAAGGCGGGGAAGTAGGCGTCGTTGGACCAGGCGGGTTGCTGGTCGCCTGGCCCACGGGGGGCGGCGGCGCCCATCGGCAGGTAGAGTTGGCGCCAGCCGTTGGTCAGCCGGACGGTGATCGGGCGGCCGTTGAAACTGATTTGCTGCCAGCTCTCAGGGCGGTTGGTGCGCGCTTCGAGCAGCAAACCCTCAGTCCCCGGCGGCGCCTCAAAGCGCAGGTCGGCATTTCCGTCCGCAAAGCGGTAGCGGCCGCCGTCACTACCGGTTGTCGGATCGGACCAACCGTCCAGTTCGATGGCGCCGGGGGCGGCGGCCCCCAGTTCGAAGCCGGCCAGCTCATTGGCGCCGGCGTCGATGGCCGCCAGGCGCTGGATGGCAATCGAGGCCATCTCGCCGGAAGCCGTGGGTGCGAAGTGGAGTGCCACCGTGCGGTCGATAGGCGTGGCGCTCGACTCGACCGCCGGCTGGAGGGAAGGGTCGCCCGGCTGGGCGGCTTGCTGGCAGGCAGCCAGGCTCAGCAGGAGGGCGATGGCTACCCGTCCGATTCGGGCTGAGCGCATGAAGGACTCCTTTGGCGGCGGCCATCTGGCCTACTTCCGAGCGGAGCAAGAACGTAGCATGAGGTCGCCGATCGCGCCAGCGGAGGAGCGGACGATGGACCACGGACGGCGGACCGCCTAGGATCGCAAACCAACCCGTAGGGGTGCATGGCGATGCGCCCGCCACGTCCGAAGACCTCCGAGGTCCACACAGGGTCATTCGAGCCCGGACCGAGCGAATGTGGACCTCGGAGGTCGGATGAATTCCACCCGACCCCGGGCGCCGGCCAATGAGTCCTGCAAACTAACGGCGGCTCTGACGGACCCCCGGGGTCGAGACGGAGGCGTACCTTTCTATTCGGCTGACAGGTCGGCTTCGGTGTAGAAGCCGTCGCGCTTCAGGACCCCCAGGCCATTCATGTGGGCCACCCCCTCGCAGGGGTCCGAGTCGGTCACATTGCCATCTTCATCGACCGAATCGACCGTAAGCTGCATGACCGACTGACCGCCGCTGCCCGGCATCTCCGCCAGGTTTGGATTGTCGGGATCGACTTCGCAGGCGAACCCAGTCTCGGGGATGGGGAAGCTGTACGTACCCGAAAACGTCCCATAGACAATGCAGGATTGTGCCGTCAGCAAGAGAGCCAGTGTGGCGAGCGCGAGCAGGGCATAGCGCCGGCGGCGGCCACGGGTCAAGCGCAGCGACAGCGGTACCAGCGGCAGCAGACCGAGCAGGGCATAGCCGTTGGCGTGGGTGACCGGGGGGAAGGTCGAGCCTTGTTCGCGGGGCACGACCAGGCTGGCCTCGATCTCGAGTGTCGAACCGTTGTCAACGGCCGTGCCTTCGGCGGTGAAGCCTTCCAGTGGCTGCGTGGCTTGCCAGGACCACGTCGTCGCCTGCGGGCTCTCCTGCACAATTGTCCATTTGCCAAAGGCGGCCAGGTACATCAGCAGCGGCTCGGCCGGATAGCCGTAAGGATATTCCGAGTCTTCGCAGGTGCTGGAAGAGCTTTGGACCGCCAGGTTCTCGATCACAAAGTCGCCCTCCCCGTGCAGCGAGCAGCGGTCGGCGGGCAGATCACCCGGCGGCTGATCGACTTGCTCGGTCTCGTCCAGCTCGACCTCGCTGGTCTCCGTCGCCTGGACGAGGGCCCCTCCGATCAAAGCGGCGTGCACCAGGGCGCCGCTTTCGGTATCTCGGCACACCAGGTAGCGGGCGGTTGCTGGGTCGGCGGGCTGTTCGACGGGATAGCCCAGCTCGTTGGCAGCCGCGATGTAGTCGGCCTGACCAACACCGTCGCAGGCGACGTGGCTGACGCGCTGCCCCGCCTGGCCCAGCCGGGTCAAGCGGTTCTGCAGTAGCTGGTCGCGAATCCGATCGCGCATCGAGCTGCGTTGAGCTTCGGTTGGATTGCGCAGGGCACCGGCCAGGATGGCGGCGTTGGTATAGGCCTGGGCCGCCACATCCACGGCGGCGTTGGCCCGGTCGACGCCTTGGACGTTGCCAAGCGGCCCGCCGATGTCGATCAACGAGGCCGGTTGGCGCTCGGCCTGGTCGAAGCGGGCCAGCTCGCCGTCAATCATCTCGATCTCGTTGAGGGCATCGGCCATGCCGCCTTCCAGGTTGTCCATGGCGCTGTCCACCTTGCTGATGAAACCACCCAGTGCCCGGTCAACCTTGCGCCCAACGTGCTGGCCCAGGTTGTAGGCCGTCTCCCGCAGCAGCGGGATATCGCCGACCTTATCCGCCAGCGCCTCGGCCAGTGCGTCGAACGGTCGGTTGCCGGCGATGGCAGCCTGGACGGCCTCGGCGGCTTCACGCACTTCGCCGACGGTCCTGCGCAAATCGCCGATCAAGCTCTGGCCGCCTGGC
>DASWJQ010000119.1:0-2723 GCA_036397095.1 Anaerolineales bacterium | reverse complement strand
CCAGCAAGATGTGGAAGACTGCCGGGCTCAGGGGGAGGAAACTTTCGGGTGCAGGTGTTGTTTCACTCATGGGCCACTCCCGTACAAAGGATGTATCTGCGCATGATATATCCGTTGGCGATATATTATTCGAGTATTCGGACTTGTCAAGTCCTAATTATGGCGGCCCAAGTTTGCCTCAACATGCGCATGCCGTTCATCGATCTTCCAGGGCCGCAGTGAATAGGAAAGTTGTTGTGAAGAGAAGTAAGGGGGTTCTATGAATGGATGTGGTTGAAGAGACCTAGTAGGTCAGGTTGGAACGGGCCGGCTTATGACCTTTCAGCGCCTTGCGTGTGATCCCCCAGCCAGGCGCAAAAAGGTTAAGCAGAGCCTTGAAGCGTGCGTTGTGCAAGTCTTCGAGCAGGTGCAGCGGTTCGTGCACAATAGCGTGCTCGAGGCACTCGGGCGGCATCATCGACAGCTTGGTGTTGAGGCGGATCCTGCGCGTAGCGGAAGTGCGGCTTCCCCGGCGGGCTTTCATCTTGCGCAGCGCGAATCGCGTGACCCGGACGCCGGTCGCCTCTGTCTCAGGATTGCGGCTCAGGCTGACATGTCTTGTTTGGGACCGCTAACAGTCAGCAAGGAACGCCAGCACCCGCTTCAGCAACAGGCCAGTGGCCTCCGCATCGTATACCGGCAGTGAGCTGTCGGTGAAAAGGTGCTGGTCGCCGGGGTAGAGGAACAGTTCCGATTCATCGGCTACTACGAGCAGTGCCTGCGCCGCGTCCAGGTCACCCCCATCGACAAAGAACGAGTCGCCCTCCATGGCGTGGATCTGGAGCGGCACGCCCGGGGGCCACGTCGAGCCGAATTCAGCGACCGGCAAGCAGGAATGGAAGAAGAGGGCACCGCGAGCCCCGGGCCGGGTCTGGGCCAGCTTCTGGGCCGGAACTACGCCCAGAGAGAACCCGGCGAAGACCAACCCAGCCGGCAGATCGTCCACTGCTCGTTCGCCACGCAACAGTGCTTCACCAAACCCAAGCTCTTTGACGAAGGCGAGGCCTTTGTCAATATCATCAAATGTGCGGCCATCGAACAGGTCGGGCGTGTGAACGGTGTGCCCGGCGTCACGCAGCTTGTCAGCAAACGCGACGATACCGGGGGTCAGCCCCTGCACGTGGTGGTACATGACGACTTCCGCCATTCCGAATCCTCCAGTCCGCAGGTTTGTCAACTACCGAACGATGGAATCCTCTCATGCCATGGATCCCACCTCATCCCCTATGTGGGGGAGATTCCAGGGAGCTCGGCCGTGATTCCCCTGCCGAGAGCGGCATGATACCGGTCGGCCGGCGGACAATGTCGATCAATCCGGGGCCAGGGCCAAGTGGAAGAATTCGAGTCCCAATCACTTGCCAGGTTCAGCTACTTGACGGTTGGCGCTGAGCTGCGGACCTGCCACCTTACATCCAAGCCGCCGGCCTGACCCGACGGTCCCTTCAACCGACCACCCCAGGTCGCCGAGGCCGTTCTCACCCGTTCGATTCTTCCGGGTCATGCGCTGGCTCGTCCCCCCATACGCTGACCGGTTCCGTTCTTGTGCACCGAAACAACAGTCACGAACCGTTCTTCTGGCAGTTACTGAGGTCTCTTGCTGTGGTCCTGCCTATCTCAAGCTGGTGTTCCCCGGTTTGCTGGACCAAACGGTTCTGATTGCTTGACCCTCATCGTCATAGGTCGTTGAGAATGCGCGCCGAACTCCGAGTTCAAACAGGATGTATCTCTCGGTAGGTTGGTAACTCGCTGACTCGATGGCGATTGACCTCGCACTCGGATCGTCGGTGTAGTTTGCGGTCCCCTCGATTAGGAATTCTCCTTGTCCGCCACTTGAGTTCTCAACCGAGCAATGAAGAGCGTATCGGCCATCCCTGCGAAGATCGTCACCCTTTGGTGATGTCGGCTCCATAAATAGGAAGAGCCTGGCGTTCCCGATTATTGGGGTCACAGGATGCACTCTAGGAGATCCATCCGCTTTGACCGTCGCCAGATATGCGACACCGGTCCCGAATCGATCCCTGCCGTATTCGGCCTGCGCTGGGGAAGCCTGTTCGAATTCGGACCAGTTCATATCGTGCCTCCTCCGGCCGCATTGTATCCAGCCCGCAACCTATGACCAGGATGCCGCTTGACCGTCCTGTTTTCTTCGAGCTGACTGGCCCGCCTTCCAGCCTTCACCCAAAGCCAACAGGCCGCTTGGCCGGACCCGTGAACTAACAGCCCGGCCCGCAGGGTCTGCTCGAGCGAGATTGTTGGGGGCCCCGAAATTGGGGAGGCTCCGAGGTGCGATCACGCGGCACGCGATTGGCCCACCTGGATCATATTCTGCGGTTCGAATTCTTCGCATAAGTCCCGAGCTCTTGCAGCGAACTCTATGAACTCGGGTGAGCTCCGCCACCTGGCCACGCTGTCGTGGTCCTTCCATGGGCCAAACGACACGAATCTCTGAGGAGTGTCTTCATGCTGCAGCAAGCTTCCATGTCCGGCGCCGGGCACATTCCCGGACGTCCAATCAGCAAAGGCTTGCCAGGCATCAACAAACTCGGCTTCCTTGCCTTGCTTCGTCTTCCATATCCCCAATGTAAACAGTTGACCGTTCATCGCCATCATCTCCTCCCGTATTGAATTCCAGCGTGTCGAGGTATGGAAATCATTGTGTGGTCATCTGAAGGATAGGGGACGAA
>DASWJQ010000118.1:0-87391 GCA_036397095.1 Anaerolineales bacterium | reverse complement strand
ATGGACTACGGAGCGATTCTCAAACGAACCTGGGATATCACCTGGCGCTACAAGGGTCTATGGGTCCTGGGCATCCTTGCCGGATGCAGCGGCGGCGGGGGCGGCGGGGGCGGCGGCAACGCCGGCAGCGGCGTCAACTACAGCGGTGGGTCAGGCGATTTCCCGCAGGTAGAGCGGTTCTTTGAATCGATCGACCCCGCCATTCTGGTGGCGGTTGTCATCGGCATCGTGCTGCTCATCCTGCTCATGTCACTGATCTTCATCGTGCTAGGCATCCTGGGCCAGGCCGGCCTGATCTATGGGTTCGACCAGGCCGATGAAGGCCAGACGGTGTCGCTGTCATCCGCTTTCAAGGGTGGCCTCGAGCACTTCTGGCGCTTGCTTGGTCTGAACCTGCTGGTTTTCGGGGCCGGTATCGTACTCGCGGGAATCGCCATCGCCGCCTTGCTTGTGTTCGGCCTCGTCACCCTTGGAATTGGGTTGTTGTGCCTGATCCCCCTGATCTGCCTGATCGTCCCGCTGGCCGTGCTGGTCAATGTCTACCTGAACCTGACCCAGGTCGCCATCGTGGTTGACGGGCTGCCGGTCTTTGAGGCGCTACGCAAAGCCTGGCAGGTGGCCCGTGCGCATGTCGGCCCGGTGATCGTCATGGCCTTGATCCTGGTTTTCGGCGGCTTCCTCGTCGGGCTGATTCTCAGCGCGCCGATGATCCTGCTCGTCATCCCGGTCGTCAGCGGCCTGGCGCTGGGAAGCGACGCTTCGATCGGCGTCGGCGTTGGTGTCGCCGCACTGTGCTTCGTGCTCTACCTGCCGGTCTTGATCGTGCTCTCCGGCGTAATCCAGACCTACCTGTATGGCGCCTGGACCGTCACCTATCGGCGCTTGACCGGACGAACCGGCGCGGCGCTGCCGGAGCCGGCCGCAGCCTAACGCAATCCACAGCCAGCCTACAAAGCGAAATCCTCCCGGCAGCGCCGTCGGGAGGATTTCGCTTGTGGTCGGCAGGCCCAATCAGCGGCCGCCTACCATCCTTTGGAGGAGGAGAGAACTGCAACCGGTGACCCGGCCGCGGCTAGATTGTGCTCAGGAGTTGCCAGATGAACCAACCTTCGATCACCAGGACGATGGCGAATCCGCTCAACAGGACCAAACGGATCAAGCGCTCGCCGCGGTCAGCGGCTTCGTTGAGGTCGGTTCGTCCCCAGTCCGTATCGGAGATGGGTTCTGGCCAGTGTGCGTTTGTCATCATTACCCCGGATGACCCGCTCGTTTTACTGCTCTCATCCTATAGGCTTCACCCCGCTGGGTGGCGCTTTTGTAAGCCAACTGTAATGGGATGGGGTGCTCTGGGCTGCGTGCTACAATGTCCGGCATGCTAGGCTCCCCGCGCTGGAGACTGGCCTTGGCCGGCGGCCTGGCGCTGGCCGCGCTGCTGGTCGCTCAGGCCGTGCTGGCGCAAGTGAACGCCAGTGTCCGCCTCTCTCCCCCCAACACCGATTCCTTCCCGACGGTAAGCATGTATGCCACCGTGTCGGAAGGCGGAGGCCGCCGCTTGCGCGGCTTGCCGGCGTCTGCATTCGACATCTTCGAAGATGGCGTCAGCCGGCCGGCGCTGGCGGTCGAGGAGGTTGAGCTGGGCGCCCGCCAACTGTTCGTCATCAACACCGGGCCGGCGCTGGCGGTGCGCGATAGCCGGGGCCGGACCCGCTTCGACTTTGTGCGCCAGTCGCTGCTCGATTGGTGGCAGCACCCCGAGGCCAGCGACTTTGGCGCCGATGACCTTACCCTCCACACCGGGGCCGGCCCGCTGGTCTCCCATGCCCCCTCCGCCGCCCGCCTTGCAGCCACGCTCTACGGTTTCCTGCCCAGCTTCGACCCGCCAATCACGGACTACGAACTGCTTATCAATGCCCTGGCTTCGCTGGAAGGTCAGTCCGACGGCCAGCAGATCCCGTCGGTCGTCGTGTTCTTCACCCCCCTGGTGCGCGAACCGGCCGAGTTGGTCGTCACCAACACGATCGCCCGTGCCAACCAATTGGGCGCCACCATCTTTCCGGTGCTGATTGACACACCGGAAGCGGTCGAACACGAGTCCTACCCGCTGCTTGTGCAGCTCGCCGAAGCCACCGGCGGTTCGGTCTACCAACTCGACCCGGCCTCCCCAACTCTGCCTGACTTGTGGCAGGTGCTGACCACACTCCGCACCCAGTACCTGGTCTCCTACCGCTCGGCCGTAGCAGACGACGGGCCACACCAGGTCGAACTGCATGTCACCCAGACCGGGTTGATCGCCGCATCGGAACCGCGCAGCTTTGAGGTGATGGTGACGCCCCCCGACGTGGCGCTGGTCCAGCCGCCGCAAGCCATTACGCGCGACAGTCCCGATCCGGCGGTTGGCGTCGACGAACTGCCCCCGACCGAAACGACCATCCAGGCCGTCGTTTCCTTCCCCGATGGTCACACCAGGTCGCTCCAAAGCAGCCAACTGCTGGCCGACGACCAGGCAGTCCAGACCCGCTCGTCACCACCGTATGACCTGTTCACCTGGGATCTGACAACCGTTGACCAGTCGGGACCCGTCACTTTGGAAGTCGTCGTCGTCGACGAACTGGGTCTCGAAGGTCGCTCCCAGCCGCACGTCGTGGCCATGACCGTGGTGCCGCCGCCGGGCGGGCTGGCGGCCCTGGGGCCGGCTATCGGCTCCCTGCTGTTGGTGTTGGGGGTGCTGGCGGCCGGCATTGCCATTGCCGTCGGCCTGCTCACCCTTGGGCAGCGCCGCCAGGCCACGCCCGGCCCGAGCCGCAGCCGCCCTCGAACGACGCTGGCCCGGGCTCGGCTGCGGCCGCAGGATGACGGTCCAATCGAGGCCTTTCTGGTGCCGCTGCTGGAGAATGGCGAGCCTGGGGAGCCATTGCCATTAACCGGAGCCGATGTCACACTTGGGCGCGATGCCTCCCTGGCCGCATTCCCGCTCAACGACCCTACGGTGTCGGGCCTGCACGCCCGGCTGATCCGTCAGGCCGGCGGCGATTATCTGCTGCGGGACCAGGGCTCGATTGCCGGCACATGGGTCAACTTCGACCCGTTGCCCGAGGACGGCTGGCGGCTGCGGCATGGCGACCTGGTACAACTGGGCCGCGTCACCCTGCGTTTCCAGGTGCCCGGTGCAGAAGCCAGCAATCAGGTCCAACTTGAACCACTGGCTGGCGATTTAATCGACGAGGTTCAGGAGGAGAGCCCAGCGTGAAGCCAACAGACCGACCCCATCTGACCGTTGGCGCGCTGAGCCATCCCGGCGAGCGCCGTGAACACAACGAAGACCGTTATTCGGTGACCGCCTACCAACTGGAGCGCACTGACCAACCGGCGCTGGTGGCGGTCGTGGCCGACGGCATCGGTGGACACCAGGCCGGCGAGGTGGCGGCCGAGCTCACCGTCGACCGGGTTGTCGAACGCGTCGGTGGTAGCACGGGCCAGGACCCGCTGGCGACCTTGCGCGCCGCCGTCAGCGATGCGGCCCGCGCCGTGATAGAAGCCGCCGGCGACGATGAGGCCCGCCAGGGCATGGGTTCGACAGTGGCTGCAGTGTGGGTGATTGGCAACCGACTGTACCTGACCAATGTCGGCGACAGCCGCATTTACCTGCTCCAGGGCGACCAGCTGCGCCAACTAACCAATGACCACACCTGGGTGCAGGAAGCGCTTGACCACGCCATTATCAGTGAAGAAGAAGCCGAAGACCATCCACACCAGCATGTGCTGCGTCGACACATTGGCGGCGAGCAACCGCCGGAAGCCGACCTACGCATCCGCCTGACCGCTGATCCCAACGACCACGGGTCCACCTCGCACCAAGGCCTCACGTTGCAGGCCGCCGACAAGCTGCTGCTGTGCAGTGACGGGCTGACCGACCTGGTCGAAGCGCCCGATTTGAGCAGAATCCTGGGCTCAATGGAACCTGCCGCCGCCGCCGAAGCGCTGGTCGATCTGGCGCGAGAGCGTGGGGGCCATGACAATATCACCGTTGTCGTGCTCGAGCTGCCCGCGGAAGCCGCCGGCCAACCCAAGCGCCGCCGCTTCGGATTGTTTGGCCTGCTCCTGGTCGGCTTGCTCGGCGCTGTGCTGGCGGTAGTCCTCGCCTGGCGCCTGGAGCTATGGCCCTACCGCACAGTCGACCGTCCAGACGCCTCTGCTAATGATCCCGTCCCGACCCAAACTGCGCCTCCGCTCAATGATCCGGAAGGCATCCTGCCGCCTGGTGCGGCGACCCCAACCCCCTAACTCGACCGCCGGTTTTCGGCTCCCAGGCTCGATTCTTGCAGCCTTGATTGCGACGGCCAACCCGTTTCTGTACAATGGCGCCCATGCCCCCTTCGCTTGAAGCTGATGTCGGTCTGGTTCATATTGCCGGTGGGTCGGCGCGCTCGACTCCGCCACCGGGCACCGTCGCTCGCCGCGCCCCGCGCCGGACGGCCCGGGGCCGGGGCGAAGATCTGTTCTTTGCCAGCCTCGAGTTGACCGGCGGCGAGCAGCCATCACCTGGCCTCAGGCAGCATCTGGTCGAAGTGGCGGCCGAGGCCTTTTACCGGACGCCGGGTTCGGTGACATCCGCCCTACGCCAGGCAGCCGGCGTGGCCAATGACCACCTGCTGGCGCCGGCGATCCGCGAGAGCCAGGGGCAGCTCAGCGGTCACCTAATGCTGGCGGCCTTGCGCGGCGCCGATTTGTACGTGGCCCAGTGCGGCCGTGGCGAGGTGACGTTGGTGCGCGGCGGCCAAGTCAGCCGCTTTGGCTCGGCCGAAGCCGCCCGCCGGCCCCTCGGTTCGTCGCCCTCGCCGGCGCTGCGCTACCACCACCTTGAGGTCCGGGCCGCCGACATGCTGCTGATTGGCACCGCCGAACCGCCGGCCTGGTCGGATCCGGTGATGCAGTCGATTGGCAACCTGGCGCCGGCCCAGGCCATCGAGCAGTTGAGCCAGGCCCGCCAGCAGGACACCCACGGCTTGCTGCTGCGGCTGGTGCCTGAGGGCCAAGCCGAGCGCACATTGGATGATGCCAAACCGGTCGCGGCCAGTGGGCCGCGGCCGGCCGGCCGGCCCCGCCAGGCCGCCCGGCCGTCGGTCGGTCCCGCCTTGGGCCAGGTGGCCACCCGGCTGCAACCTGCCGTCGAGGCCGTGCAGACCGTGCTGCTGCGCGTTGGCGCCGCCATCACCCGCGGTCTGGTTCGACTGGCGCCGGGCTGGATCGATCCGCCGCGTCCCGGCGAGTTCTCACCGGCCGTGCTGGCGGTGACCGCTGTCGCCATCCCACTGGTCGTGCTGCTGGCGGTGTCGGTGGTGTACTTGCGGCGCGGCCGCAGCCAGCAGTTCGATTTGTATCTGGCCGAGGCCCAGCGCACCATCGCCGAAGCGCAAGGATTCACCGAACGAACTCCGGCCCGTGAAGCATGGGCCCTGGCCAAGCATTGGCTCGAGCAGGCCGACGACTACGGTGAGAGCGACTCGCTGTTGGCCATGGCCACCCAGGTGCAAGCCGCACTCGATGACCTTGACCTCATTCAGCGCGTCGAGTTCACGCCGTTGGTCGGTGGTGGCTTTGGCGGCAATGCCCGCATCAGCCACCTGGCGGCCACCGCCGCCGACCTGTACGTTCTGGACGCGGCCAACACTGTGCTATGGCACACCTGGGCGACCGGCCGTGGCTACGAAATCAATCGGGAGTTCGACTGCCTGCGAGGGCCCAACAGCATCAGCGGGATGGGCACCCCGGTGGATATGGCCGTCCAGGAGGAACCAGGCGCCCTTGGCGCCGAGGGCGTGGTGGCGATCGATACTGATGGCACGCTGCTTTACTGCGCTCCCGATCGCCGCCCGCTGACTGGTCAACTGACGCCGCCCGACACCGGTTTTGGCTTGATCAAAGCGATCGATGTTTTCGCCGACACGCTGTATATCCTCGATCCGCAGGCCAACGCCGTCTGGTTGTACGACGCCTCCGGCGGCGTGTTTAGCGGCGGCGCCGGGTTGTACTTCGTAGATGACGTGCCCGATTTGGCCGACGCCATCGACCTGGCCCAATCCCAGGAAGAGCTGTTTATTCTGCATGCCGACGGCAGCCTGGACCGCTGCATGCGCACCCGCGACGCGGGCGTGATTCAGGTTGACTGCGAGCAGGACCTGCGCTTCCAGCAGGAGCGTCCGGCCACACCGGCCAATGAGCCCCAGCCGTCGGTCATCAGCGAGATGCTGTACTCACCACCTCCCGAACCTTCGCTCTATTTCCTGGACAGTGCTAGCCGGTCGGTCCTGCAATACAGCATGCGCATGGTGTATCAAGCGGACATCAGGGCGATCGGCGGTTTCGACGACAACGTCACGGCATTGACGCTGGGGCCGCCCAACGACCTGTTTGTCGCCGCCGGATCGCAGGTCTACTACGCTCAGCTGCGCTGACCGCGGTAACTTTGACAAGGCCCAACCCACCGTCTAGAATGAACAGGCTGAAGCCAAAGTTGAGGGGATCCTCTTGAGCCGCTGGCCCGGAAAATACGTCGTCGGTCTGACAGGCAACATCGGCACTGGCAAGAGCGTGGTGCGCAAGATGCTCGAGCATCTGGGCGCCTACGGCATCGACGCCGACGCACTGGCCCATCGCGCCATTTCGCAGGGCGCCCCCGGCCACCGGCTGGTGCTCAAGCACTTCGGCGACTGGATTCTGGACGACGAGGGCCACATCGACCGCGCCCGTCTATCCAAGATCGTGTTCTCCGACCCCAAGGCACTGGAGAAGCTTGAGCAGATCGTCCACCCGCTGGTGTCGCACGCCGTCGACATCCTGATCCGGCGCGCCGGCCAGAGCGTGGTTGTGATCGAGGCCATTAAGCTGCTCGAGTCGGACCTGGCGGCAGGCAGCGATATGGTCTGGGTGGTCAATGCGCCCAAGAAGCTGCAAATCGAGCGCTTGATGCACAAGCGCAACATGACGGAAGATCAGGCCCGCCAACGCATCGAGGCGCAGGCGCCACAGGAGATCAAGCTGCGGGCCGCCAAGGTTGTGATTCACAACGACAATTCGTTCGAAAGCACCTGGGAGCAGGTCCAGTCGGCCTGGAGTGAGCTGCCGAAACCCAAGGACCCGCTGCTGCGAGAACCGGAACCGACGCGCGTAGGCGAATTGTCGGTGCGCCGGGGCCGGCCGCAGGACGCCGACGACATCGCCCGCTTTATCACTCGCGCGACCCATGGCAAGCGGCGCATGGCCCGCTCCGATGTGATGGCCTCTTTCGGTGAGAAGGCCTTCTTCCTTATTGAACGCAGCGGCGAACTGGTGGGCGTGGCCGGTTGGCAGGTTGAGAATCTGGTTACCCGGATCGACGAATTGTATTTCGAGGGGGGATTGGAACTCGATCAAGCCATCCCGGCGCTGATGGATGCCGTCGAGCGATCATCGAACGAGCTGCAGAGTGAGGCGGCCCTGCTGTTCCTGCCGCCCTACCTGGCCCAGCATGTCGGGACCTGGCGTGGCGCTGGTTACCGGCCGCAGACCGTCGGCGCGCTCGGTGTCCGCGCCTGGCAGGAAGCCGCCATCGAATCGATGCCGCGCGGCGCCTCGTTGTGGTTCAAGCAGCTGCGCGAGGATCGCGTTCTTCGTCCACTGTAGGGACGTTGTATACAACTTCCCTGCGCCGGTTGGCACGTCGGGCGCCAGGCGCCAAACGTCTGGCTTCTAGCAGCTAGCAACTAGCTACGAGCCCATTCCCGATCGCCGGCAAGCTCCTTCGCAGACCCGTCCCTACCCGTTGACCGCCGGACCTCGGCTAGAAGTCCTCTTCATGCCTGGTGTCCGGTGCCTGGTGCCAGAAGTCATTGCAAGAGGCTAGCAGCTAATCGCTACTCTTGCTCTCCCAGCCTCAGCCTCCGATACGACTCATACCGATCGGCATCGATTGCACCAGCCTCCAGCGCCGCCCGCACGGCGCAGTTGGGCTCGTGCAGATGGGTGCAGTCACTGAAGGCGCAGTCGGCCACCCGCAGGCTGATTTCGGGGAAGTAGGCGTCCAACTCCTCGGGCTCAATGTCCCACAGCGCGAAGGCCTTGACACCGGGGGTGTCGGCGATGTAGCCGCCGCCGTCGAGCGGCACCAGCTTGAGTGCCACCGTCGTGTGTTTCCCCTTGCGCGTATGCGCGCGCACTTCACCGGTGCGCAGGCCCAGCCCCGGCTGGACAGCGTTGAGCAGGCTCGACTTGCCCACGCCCGATGGGCCGGCCAGCACCGAAATGCAATTCTGCAGCGCCTGGCGCAGCTCATCAACGCCCTGTCCGGTCACGGCCGAGGTCAGATGCACCGGATAGCCGATCGCCTGGTACACCTGGCGGGCGGCCTCGGCAACGGCGTCCGTGTCCAAATCGATCTTGTTGAGGCAAATGCGGGCGGGTATGTCTTCGCGTTCGGCCGCCACCAGCATGCGATCGAGCATGCGCCGGTTGAGCGGCGGGTCGGCGCACGCAAACACCAGCATCGCCTGGTCGGGGTTGGCGACAATCACCTGTTCACGTTCCCCAACCGGCGCCTGGCGCGAAAGCACCCGCGCTCGCGGCTCGACCGCTTCAATCTGCCCGCGGCCGTCGGCCAGCGGCCGGACTCGCACCCGGTCGCCCAAGGCGACCAGGTCGGTATCCTGCCGTTCTTCTTTCAAACGGCCGCGGATCTGCGCCGTCAGGATCCCATCTTCGGTTTCAACTTCGAACAAGCCGGATTGGGCATGGACGACCAGCCCCGGTACGGTCTCGCCTTCGGCCATTATCCCGGTTCGGGGGTCCCATCGCCCCCATTGTCTTCCGGTGTGGGCGTCTCGGTGCGCTCGACGCCGATCTGGGACTCCCAGGGGTACAGGCTGATCGGGCGTCCGAAGAAGTAGGACTCAATAATGCGGCGGACAACGGGCGCCGCCCACTCGGACCCCTCGCCGATGTTTTCCAAAATGACGACCACGGCGATGTCGGGGGTGTTTTCGCGCTCTTCATACGTGTACGCGCCGAACCACGAGTGGGGCTCGGTGAACTCATTGCCGGTTTGCGCCGTGCCGGTCTTGCCGGCGATATTGATATTCAACCCAAGGAAGCGCCGTCGGGCTGTGCCCTTGTCGGCCCGCACCACCGCCACCATGCCTTGCTGGATCGAGGCCAGCTGCTCGTCGGTCAGCGGCAGCGTGCCCTGCGCCTCCGGCGCAAAGACGTCCCGCACCTCGCCGACCGCATTCTCCAAACGGTTGACGAGCTGTGGCCGGTAGAGCGTGCCGCCGTTGCCGACTGCGGCCACATAGCGGGCAGCCTGCAGCGGCGTGGCCTGCAGGTAGCTCTGGCCGATCGCCAGGTTGACTGCATCGCGCGCCGCCCACGGATCGACCACCGCCTCCGGCAGGTGGTCCGGGCCGGGGACAAAGCCTTCGGCCTCGTCGATTTCAATGCCGGTCAGCTGGCCCAGGCCAAAGCCTTCGGCCATCTCACGCAGCGCATTCGGCATGCCGACTTCAAACAGCTCGAGACCGATGTGATAGAAGTACGGATTGCACGACCGCTCGAGCGCCTGCACCAGGCTGATCTCGCCCTGCGCCGGCAGCTCCCGCTCCAACGTCCAGTCATTCAGAGTCACGCCGGCCAACTCGGTGAACGTGTGACCGCAGTTGTAAATCGTGCCAGGGTCAAACTCCCCTGAATCCAAGGCCGCCCCCATGGTCACGATCTTGAACAACGACCCCAGCGGGTATGCGCCGGTGGTGGCCCGGTTGATCAGGGGCTGGTTCTGCTGAATGATCTCCTGCAGCCCGACGTTGCTGGCAGCGTTGTGCCAGTCGAACAAGTTGGGGTCGAAGTCGGGCGAGGAAGCCATCGCCAGCACGGCGCCGGTGTCACGCTCCAGCACCACCGCCGCCCCGGTGAAGGACGAAATGGCGTCGCGCACGTGCCGCTGCAGTTCGCGATCCAAATTGGTATAGACGGCGAAGGGCGGCTCGAACTCACGCTGGGCCAAGATCTCAAAGGTATCACCGCCGGGATCGGTCAGATACAGCGTGCCACCCGGCTGGCCGCGCAGCTCCTGTTCGAATATCTGCTCCAACCCATTCTGACCAACGAACGCATCCTGCGGGTACCCCTGCTGCAGATACTCATCCAATTGCTCGGCTTGAATCTGCGCCACATAGCCGACCGCATGCGGCGCCAGGCCCTGCCCAAGGTAATAGCGACCCTGGTAGGTTGACCAATTGACACCGCCCGTGTCCGCTAGCGTTCCTGATACGCGTTGCAGTTCCTCGAGCGTGACCTCGCCCAGCGGCGTCATCCAATCGAAGGCACGAATGGCATCGTACTCGGCCTGAATACTCTCCGGCCGGCGGTCGAGGATGCTGGCCAACGCGCTGAGCATGGCCGACTCGGCGTCCTCGTCGCCGATCTGATTGGGCACAATCCACAAGGTGGCGACGGTCGGTTCGGTCATCTGAACCGCCAGGGCCTGGCCGTTCCGATCGTAGATGTTGGCGCGTGGCGGCGTGACCACATTCAAGCGCAGGCCGCGGCCACCGGCCAACTCGGGCAGGATGGTGGTCTCCGACCATGCGATCCGCCAGTTGCCGTCGTGCAGGTTGAGATCCATGTAGGTCTCGCGCACCAGATCGCCGACGGCGGCGCTGTGGAGCGTCAGCCGGTAGCGGACCTGGGCCCTATCCGGGTTGAGCAACGACGACACGATCGCATAGTCCAGCCCGACAATGGCGGCGTTGGTCGCCACCTCCTGGTAGCGGGCGCTGAAGTCCTCCTGGCTGAGACCGTCCTGGGTCAGCGGGGACAGCATGGCGTACATGGCCGCATAATCCCGCTGCTTCCAGGCTTCAAGAAAGGCGGCGGTGGTGGCCTCGGGGTCCGGCGCTTCGACGGTGCGCACTGACGGCTCGGGCAGCGTGGCGGTCGCCGCCGGCGTGCTGGCCGACCGGCTGCAACCAGCCAGCATCAGCGCCGCCGTCAAGAGGATCAAGGCTCGGCGCGGCATCAACTGGCCACGCTCCATGCCGGCAACTCGTGCTGCCGGTAGCCGAAGCAGGCCTGCGTCAGCCGCGGCGCCACGTCCCAGCCCAACTGGCCGAGCGCCCAGCCGACCGTGCACAGCGGCAGGCCCATCACGTTGGTAAAACAGCCGTCGAACTCGTCCATGTCAACTGGTTGAAAATCCTCGTCTTGTATCCCATAGGCGCCGGCCTTATCCAGCGGGCTGCCACCGGCAACGTAACGCTTGATCTCTTCGTCTTCAAGCCAGCGCATATGCAGTTCCGTTTGCGTGCTGGCCACAAACTCACGCCCGCTGGCTCGCTCCAGCAGACAGATCGCCGTGATCACCTGGTGTGGCCGGCCCCGCAGGCGGAGCAGCATTCCCACCGCATCGGCCGCGTCGGCCGGTTTGCCCAGGATCTGTCCGTCGGCAACGACGGTTGTGTCGGCCGTCAGGATAACAGCGCCGTCGTCCGTCTTGCCGGCGGCGACCTGCGCCTTGGCGGCAGCCAACCGCTCGACCATGGCCCCCGGTGTTTCGCCGGGCAGCGGGATCTCGGCCAGATTGACCGGACTAATCAACGGTTCGAGTCCAGCCTGCCGCAGCAATTGGCGCCGCCGGGGCGAACCCGAGGCCAACAGAATCGTCTGCATGGGTTGGGCCGTGCCGTCGATGGTGTCTCCGTGTGCGGGCTCCGGTTGCTCAAAGCGGGCGGATTCTAACATAGCGGCCGGCGAGACCGAACCTCACGAAAGTCGCTCAAAACAAGGCTTCCCGAAAGTCTCCTCTTGCATACGTCCCTTCGAGGACCAGGGCCGTCCGATCACCCGGCCTAACCGTGCAGGAGACTTGACTTTCGGGAAGTTCACCCATGGTTCCGCACCTTCGATGCCAATTGCATCCCGAGCCCCCAGCCTAGTATCACTGGAGACGAGACTTTCGGAAAGTTCCGCCGGTCAGGCTGATGCTCGCTCTTGCTTCGCCGGTGGCAAACCGGCCTTCCCGGAAGTCCACAGTGGGAGATCGCAATGTGAGGAAAGGTTAGGACTTCCGGGAAGGCCGTCCTTTGGCTCGTCCTGAACCACATTCAACCCCGATGGTACAATCGCCGCGGATACCCCGATGGACCTCTTTGACCACGCCCTTGAGCAACGCATGGCCCACGAAGCGCCCCTGGCGGCGCGCATGCGGCCGCGCAGCCTCGATGAGTTTGTCGGCCAGCAGGACATTGTCGGCCAGGGCCGTTTGCTGCGGCGGGCGATCGAAGCCGACCGACTGTTCTCGTCCATCATCCTGTGGGGCCCCCCTGGCTCGGGCAAGACGACGTTGGCCAGCATCATCGCCAACACCACCCAGTCGCATTTCGCCAGCATTTCGGCCGTGTTGGCCGGCAAGGCCCAGCTGCGCGAGGTCATTGCCGCCGCCCGCGAACGGCGCAAGCTGCACCAAATTCGGACGATCCTGTTTGTCGACGAGGTCCACCGCTGGAACAAGGCGCAGCAGGACGCCCTGCTGCCCCATGTCGAGGCCGGCTTGATCACCTTGGTGGGCGCCACCACCGAAAACCCCTACTTCGAAGTGATCGGCGCGCTGGTGTCCCGCTCGCGCATCTTTCAGCTGCGTCCGCTCGACGATCAGGCCGTCGAACGGATTCTGCGGTCGGCTGTCGCCGATCGCGAACGAGGTTACGGCCAGCGGACGGTCGAGCTCGAGGCCGAGGCGCTGGCCCATCTGGTGCGGGTGGCAGGTGGCGATGCCCGCAACGCCCTCAACGCTCTCGAACTGGCGGTCGAATCGACCCCGCCGGCCGACGATGGGGTCATCCATCTGACACTGCAGGTTGCCCAGGAGTCGATCCAGCGCCGGGCCGTCCTTTATGACAAGGACGGCGATGCCCACTACGACACCGTCTCCGCATTCATTAAGTCGGTGCGTGGGTCCGATCCCGACGCCGCCCTGTACTGGTTGGCCAAAATGCTGTACGCCGGCGAGGACCCGCGCTTCATCCTGCGCCGGCTGCTGATTCTGGCCTCGGAGGACATCGGCATGGCCGACCCGCAGGGACTGGTTGTGGCCGCCGCCGCTATGCAGTCCTTTGAGTTTATCGGCCTGCCCGAAGGCGTTTACCCGCTGGCCCAGGCCACGCTGTATCTGGCGACCGCCCCCAAGTCCAACAGCGCCGGCGCTTACTTCAAGGCCTACCAGCGCCTCGAGCAAGATGGCCTGGTCGAGGTGCCCGACCACTTGAAGGACGCCAACCGCGACGCCGAAGCACTGGGGCATGGCCAGGACTATGACTACCCTCATGCCCATGACGATCATCATATCGGCCAACAGTATTTGCCACGGGACTTGCTCGGCACCTACTTCTACCTTCCGACCGAGCAGGGCTATGAGGCCACCGTCGTTGAACGGTTGGCACGCTGGCGCCAGGCCCAACGCCAGGCGCTGGGCATCGAGCGATCTGAGGAAGTGCCTGACCTGCCGGAAGCATTAATCGAGCGCCTCAAGAGCCTGCACCGCCAGCAGGCGACACCCCATGAATAGCGCCGGCCGGTGACTACCTTCTTGCTCGTGCGCCATGGACAGAATGATCACGTCAAGCGCGGAATTCTGGCCGGCTGGCTGCCGGACGTCCATTTGAACGAAAGGGGTCGCCAGCAGGCCGAGGCCCTGGCCGCCGGACTACAATCCCTGCCCTTCAAGGCCGTTTATGCCAGCCCGCTCGATCGCACTATGGAAACGGCCCAGCCGATTGCCGCCGCCAGAGGCCTCAAGGTGATAGAGCGCCCCGGCCTGGGCGAGATTGATGTTGGCGATTGGCAGGGCCGGTCGTTGAAGTCGCTGCGCCGGCTCAGGGCCTGGTCGATCATTCAGGACCGACCGTCGCTGTTTCGCTTCCCCGGCGGCGAGTCGTTTCCCGAGGCCCAGGCCCGCATCGTCGCCGAGCTCGAGGCGCTGCGCCAGCACCACAGCGGCAAGAAGGACATGATCGTCTGTGTTTCCCACTCGGATGCCATTAAGCTTGCGCTGGCCCACTTTCTTGGACTCCCACTGGATTTGTTCCAGCGGCTTATCGTCGACCCGGGCTCGGTCAGTGCGCTGTTGGTCGGCAAGGACCACATTCGTCTGGTCCGGCTCAACGACACCCGGCTGGGCTGATCGATCGAAGCCGGGTGATATACTGCACCCCATCCGAGGGTGCCCCAGGCCCTCGCCCACCCCAGCGTCGGACCAGGCAGCGAAAGCCGGATGGATTACGACCTCCGACCCGTCGATCAAATTACTACCGACGCCATTGGCCCCCCGGGCAAACGCGTCTTCTACCTCCAGGCCCGCAAGGGCGACGATCTGGTCACCTTGATCATCGAGAAGGCCCAGGTGCAGTCGCTGGCGGTTGGCGTCGAGGAGTTCCTCGACGACCTGGCCGTCCGCCGGCCCGACCTGGAAGCCGCCGACGATTCCTACCTCGAGGCCGACATGAAGCTGGACAAGCCGATCGACCCGGCCTTCCGCGTCGGCCAATTGGGTATCGGCTACGATGAAGACGCCGACATGATGGTGCTCGTCGCCCGCGAGATCCAGCTTGAAGATAGCCAGGTGGAGAATCCGGCGGTCGCCCGTTTTTGGTGCTCCCGCTCCCAGATTCGCAGCCTATGTGCCTGGGGCCTCGAAGTCGCCCAACGCGGCCGACCGATCTGCGGCAACTGCGGCCAACCGATCGATCCCGAGGGTCATTTCTGTCCCAAACGCAACGGGCACAAGCACTAGCGCCGAACGCGGCGACAGCCAAACTTTGCCATGCCTGGCGCCCGGCTGCCAGCGCAAGCAGTGGGCGATTAGCGGGTTCTACGGTAAGCTGCCAACTACGCACCGCAAGAGCGGATAACACGAAGACTCGAAGCAAGTGCGAAGACACGAAGGAGAACAGTCCCCATTGAGTCTTGGTGTCTTTGTGTTATGAGATCTTGCATGGCTCATGGCTGAACCCGGCTCGCTTTCCAAATTGACGGCGCTCGAGTGCGGAACGATCCAGCCTCAAGGTCGTTTCTTGTACGGCTCCAACTACACTTTCCTCGTCGAAGTCAGCTGGCAAGGCGCCAGCACCAAGGCCGTCTACAAGCCAAGCCGCGGCGAGCAGCCTCTGTGGGATTTCCCCAGCGGCACGCTGGCCAACCGCGAGGTGGCGGCCTACCTCGTCAGCCGTGCACTGGGCTTGGATTTTGTCCCGCCGACCGTTTTGCGCCAGGACGGTCCGGCAGGTGCCGGCTCGCTCCAGTTGTTCATCCCCTACCACGACGACCAACACTACTTCACAATGACAGCCGACGAGAAAGAAGAGCTTCGGCCAGTGGCACTGTTTGATGCTCTGGTCAACAACGCCGACCGCAAGGGGGGCCACATCCTGCGCGGCCTTGACGGCCGGCTGTGGCTGATCGATCACGGGTTGTGCTTTCATCAGGAAGACAAACTGCGCACCGTGGTTTGGGACTTCGCCGGCCAGCCCATTGACCCGGGGTTGCTCGCCCCAGTCGAAAGCCTGTGTACCCAGGCGGCCGAGGGGCCGCTGCGCAACGAGCTGGCAGATCAGCTGGCGCCCTCCGAAATCGAAGCCATGATCGACCGGGGCCAGCGCCTGGTTGGCGAGAGCACCTTCCCGCTGCCGGGCGAGCGCCGCCCATATCCCTGGCCGCTGGTGTAGACTCGCTCCGCCTGTGACCGGCTGCCGCCCCTGAGGAGACACCACCGCCCTGTGACCAATAATCCCTTCACCGCACGCTCCCTGAACTGGGATGAACTGACCCGGGAAGCCGACGACCTGTTGCGCGAGTTGTTCCCGCTCTGCCGCAGCCTGACGGGCGACGGCGTGCGCCAGACGTTGGCTCGCCTGCAGCAGGTGGCCGAGTTCGATGTGCTCGAAATCCCGTCAGGCACGCAGGCGTACGACTGGCAGGTTCCGCCCGAATGGAACATCCGCCGCGCCTACCTCGAAACCGAAGACGGTCAGCGCGTGCTCGATTTTGCCGACAGCAACCTGCACGTGGTCAGCTACAGCCTGCCGGTCGATGAACTGCTGACCTGGGACGAGCTCCGGCCCCATCTTCACAGCCTGCCCGATCTGCCCGGGGCCATCCCGTACCGGACCAGCTACTACACGCCGGATTGGGGCTTCTGCCTGCCCCATGAGCAGCTGGCAGCGATGGACACATCCGTCCGCTACCGCGCCGTCATCGACTCGACGCTGGCGCCGGGCAGCCTGACGCTTGGCGAGGCGCTCCTGGCTGGGGCCAGCGGTCAAGAGTATCTGCTCTCGAGTTATTGCTGCCACCCCAGCCTGGCCAACGACAGCCTGTCGGGCGTGGTGCTGTGGGCGCTGCTGCTGCGCGAGTTGCAGGCCAACACCCATCGCCATGCGTACCGCTTTGTCATCCTGCCCGAGACGATTGGGGCCATCGCTTATCTTGCCGCCAATCAGGACGCCATGCAGCGCGTCGCCGGCGGCTGGATCCCGACGACGGTTGCCGGCCCTGGCCCATTTGGCTACAAGCACACCTTCCGCGACGACGATCTGATCGACCGCGTGGTGCTTCAAACCTTCCGTGAACAAGGCGTCGAACCGATCCTGTACCCGTTTGACGTCAACGGTTCGGATGAGAAGCAGTATTCGGCGCCCGGGTTCCGCCTCCCGGTCGGCACGATCTGCAAGGCCAAGTACTACGAGTACGATGAGTACCATACCTCGCTCGACAACCTGGACTTCATCCGACCAGAGCATCTGGTGGACAGTCTCAAGCTCTATCTGCTCTCGATTGAGAAGCTCGAGCTCAACTTCACCTATCGCTCGCTGGCGCCCTACTCCGAGCCGATGTTTGGCAAGCGCGACCTGTACCCCTCGCTCGGCGGTACGATTAAGCAGAAGGCCGCCGATTTGTCGCGGCCGCATGCCGAGCGCCGCTACCAGATTCGGCTGGAAACGGAGACGGGGATCCGCGGCGATTCGCTCGACGCCATGCGCTGGCTGATGTTTTACGGCGATGGCCAGACCAGTCTCCTCCGCATCGCAGAACAGACCGGCCTGCCCGTGCGCCAACTCTATGAAACCGCCGAGAAGCTGCGCCAGCACGGACTGCTGGCCCTGGTTGACGATCAGGCGGAGGCCGACCGATGAAGCTGATGTGGATTGGCGGCAGCCACCCTCGCCATCTGTATTACATTAACCGCGTCGCCCAAACTTACCCACTGGCCGGTGCGCTGGTCGAAGTTCGTGAGAACCTGATCCCGCAGCCGCCCAACGGCCTGGCCGAGCGCGATCGGGCCAACTTCGTGCGCCACTTTCAGGCCCGCGCCCAGGCCGAGGCCCGCCACTTTGGCGAGCAACCTTTCCCCGAAACGCCGGAGATTCGCAAGACCAGCGCCGCTGAACTCAACAGCCCAGCCAACGCCGAGTTCGTGCGGCAGATCGATCCCGACCTGGTGCTGGTCTTCGGCTGTGGCCTGATCCTCGACGACCTGGCGGCCGCCGTCCCCCGGCACACCATCAACCTGCATCTTGGCTTGTCGCCGCGCTACCGCGGCGCCGCCACCCTGTTCTGGCCGTTTTACTTCCTCGAGCCGACCTACGCTGGCACCACCTTCCACTACATCGTGGCCGAGCCCGATGCCGGCGATGTCGTCCACCAGGTCGTACCCGGCCTGGATCCCGGCGACGGTGTACACGATGTGGCCTGCAAAGCGGTGGTGGCCTCGGCCGAGCAGGCGGTCCGATTGCTCGAGATCTTCGAGCGCGACGGCGGTTGGCAAACCCACCGCCAGCGCAGTACCGGCAAGAATTTTCTGGCGAGCGATTTCAAACCGCAGCATTTGCGGGTGTTGTATGACGTCTATGATGACGACCTGGTTGATCACTACCTGGCCGGCCACCTGCCCTCCAAACAACCCAAGCTGTTCCGCCAGTTCTGAGAGCGCCGGATGCCGACCTACAACCTTGCGCTGATCGGCTACGGCAACGTCGGCCGGGCGCTGGCCCGCTTACTGCGTGCCAAGCGCGACCACCTGCACAAGGCCTATGCCATCGAGTTCCGGGTGACCGCCATCGCCACCGGCCAACACGGGCTGCTGCTCCGTCCGCAGGGGATCGACCTGGAGGTGGCGGCCCGCTTGACCGAGGGCGGCGGGAACCTGGCCGAGTTGGCCGCCGGACCCCAACCGGACACGGTCGAAGCGCTCTTGCGCACCAGCCAGGCGCAAGTCATGTTCGAGAACACCCCAGTCGACTATCAGACCGGCCAGCCCGGACTCGACCACATACGTCTGGCTCTCAAACTCGGTATGCATGCCGTCACGGCCAACAAGGGGCCGGTGGTGCACGGCCATGCCGAGCTGACCCAGCTGGCCGCCGCCAACCGAGTTAAGTTCCTCTTTGAGTCAACCGTGATGGACGGTGCGCCGCTGTTCGCCCTATGGCGCACGGCGTTGCCCGCCGCCCGGCTCCACCGCTTTCGCGGCGTGCTCAACTCCACGACCAACCTGGTGCTCGGGCTGGTCGAAACCGGCGCCACATTCGCAGAGGCCATCGGCCGGGCGCAGGCGATGGGGATCGCCGAGACCGATCCCAGCGGCGACATCGAGGGCTGGGATGCGGCCGTCAAAGTGGCGGCGCTGGTCACCGTTTTGATGGGGCACCCGCTGACCCCCGACCAGGTGCGGCGTCAAGGCATCGATGGCTTGTCCGAGAGCCAGATCCGCACCGCCCACCGCGCCGGCAACCGTTGGAAGCTGATCTGTCAGGCGGAGGACCGCTACGGTTCGATCCTGGCGGCTGTTGGACCGCAACTGCTCGCGCCTGACGACCCGCTGTACTCGGTCGAAGGCACCACTTCGGCTATCACCTTCGAGACCGACGTGCTCGGCGCCCTGACGCTGAGCGAGCAGGATCCCTCGCCGGATACCACTGCCTACGGGCTGCTGGCCGATTTCGTCAACGCCGTACGCGGCGGCTGATCTCTGACCGCAAACTCAAGAGCACATAACACAAAGTCACCAAGGGCACAAAGAACACAACCTTAATGGTTCTTTGAGTCTTCGAATAGGGAGTCTTTGTGCCTTTGTGTTATCTGCTCTTACTGACCGCTGATGGCCGAAGACCGGCAGCGCAGTACTGATTGCCAGGTGCCTGGTGCTTGGCACCTGACGCCATCCCGTGCGACCGGCGTGACGGTCTGCCCAACTCGATCTGACATTCATTACTAGCCCAGTTTGGTCCGATTTCCTAGGATGGGGGCAGTTTCGCCGTCCGGCCTGCCGATATCAGCCCTCATCCCGCTCTGGCCGACCATCTTTGGAGCAATCGACCATCTCCGCGTTGTGGAGACGACTGACCTGGCAGCATCAGAAGTTGGGTGTCGGGATGTTGATCCTGTACCTGTGCTTCGTGGCGCCGGTCGTCTTGGCGGCCATTGGCTTCGACCGGGTTTCGAGCCAGCGGCTCGAGAACGATGTGCGCTCCGCCGATCTTTCCTTGGCCAGGGCGATTGCCCTCAAGACCGATGCCGAGTTGGGCAGGGCGCTCTACACCGTCTCCCAGTTGGCGGGCGAGCCTGCCGTTCAGCGGGCAGATCTCTCGGCCATGGAAGATCTATTCCGGGCGGTGTCGCTGGCCCGGCCCGAGGTCAACCTGATCTATCGGCTCGATGCCGACGGGCGCATGGTGTTCCACTACCCGATCGGCCCCGGATCGACCGTCGGCGACGATTTCTCCTTCCGACCCTACTTTCAAGCCGCCCGCAACCAGCTTACGGCCGTCGTCTCCGAAGGCCGGATTTCGCCCACTACCAACCAGGCCGTGGCCACCACCGTGATGCCAATCGTGATCAATGGCCGCTTTGATGGGGTGGTTGCGACCAACCTGAGGCTGCAGAGCCTATCCGAGGATCTGGCAGCCATTGCAGCTGAGCACCCCGCAGCCACCGGTTTCCACGTTGCCATGATCGACGCCAGTGGTCAGACAATCGCCGATCCTGACCCTGGCCGGCTGCTCCATGATCTAGGGGCCGAGCTGCCCGACATTGTGCGCAGCCTGCAGGCATTTTCGGCCGGCAGCCGCCTGGCCACCAACGCGCAGGGCGAACCATGGCTGTACGCGTACGCGCCGATACCGTCTGGCAATTGGGGCGTTATCGTCAGCCGTCCCCGCGTCAGCGCCTTCAGCACCGCCGACGCCTACCACCGCGGCCTGTTGATCGCGATCGGAATCTTCCTGCTGGGCGGTCTGTTCTTCTGGCTTGCCCTCTCACGCCGGGTGATCCGCCCGCTGGGCGCTTTGGCGGATTTCAGCCAGTGGATTGAGCTTGGCGAGCAGCATCAGGCTCCGATTGAGCCATACGTCACATCACTGGCAGCACGAGCCGACCAGATGGGCCACCTGGCCCGGTCCATTCTGCGCATGGAGCAAGCGATTCGGCGTCGGGTCCATGACCTGGAGATGCTAGTCCAAACCAGCGGCGCCGTAGTCTCATCGCTGGATGTCAATACGGTGCTCGACCGGATCCTGGAGCAGATCGGCTTGCTCCTCAACACCCATACCTGCGCCATCGTGGCCCTGGATGAAGCCAGGGGGGTCTTCCGAATTCAGGCCAGTCGCGGTCTGTCCCCCGGCTACATTCGCCGATTGGCCATCAGCCCGACGGAGCCGAGCTCCCCGACGATGCGCGCCATTCGCAGCGGCGTGCCGATCCAGATCGATGACACCGAAACTGATGCCTCCTTCACCGAGGCGCGCCCGCGTGCTCGGGCCGAGGGCTACCGGGCCTTGCTGGCCGTCCCCCTGATAACCCAGCACGCCAGGCCAGCCGCCCTGATTGCCTACTTCGACCAGCCGCGTGAGATTCGCGACCGCGAAATGGGGATGGTCATCAGCTTCGCCAATCTGGCGGCAATGGCCCTCGAGAACGCCACGCTCTTCTCCCGGAGCGATGAGCAGCTTCAAGAACAGACCCGCCGCCTCGAGTCATTGATCCAGAGCATGGACGACGGTTTGATTCTCGAGGACGAGCGTGGAAGGCTGCTGTTCTGCAATCGCCGCGTATTCCAAATTGCTCAGGCCGAACCGGAGGCATTCGATCATGGGCAAGCCGACGATGTCCGCCAGGCCCTGGCGCTCCGCTGCCCGGACCCTGAAGCTGCGGCTAGCGTCCTTGGGCCTGAGGCCGATGACCAACTGGGCCACATCGGCGAATTGACCTTCGAGACCCGGCAAGGCCCGCTGACGATGCGTGTCCAGGCCTTTGCGGTGACCGATCAACGCGGTGCACGCCTTGGCCGTGGCCAGCTGTTCCATGACGTGACCGAGTTCCACCTGCTGGGCCGCATGAAGAACAGCCTGATTGCCACGGTTTCGCATGAGCTGCGCACACCGCTGGCGGCGATCAAGGGTTATGCCAGCACATTGCTGGCCAAGGATGTGCGCTGGGACCCAGAATCGCAGCACGAATTCCTGACCATTATCAGCCAGGAGGCCGATCGGCTGGGCCTGCTGGTGACCGACCTGCTGGACTTGTCAAGGATCGAAGGCGGGACCCTGAGGGTGGACCGCAGCCCAACCGATCTGTCGGCGCTCATTCGATCGACCTCCGCCGCCAGCCCCCCTGATACCGAGCGCCGGCTTCGCCTGACCCTCGACAAGGGCTTGCCTCCAATCATGCTCGACGCCGGCCGGATTCAAGTTGCCTTGCGCAACTTGATCGATAACGCCGCCAAGCACGCACCCGGCCTGGGGGCCATCCATGTCCGGTTAGGCCGGCATAATGGGTTCGCCACGATCGAGGTCGAGGACAACGGCCCCGGCATCCCGGCGCAGTATCGTGCGCGCGTCTTCGAACCATTCTTCCGAGTCGAAGAGGGCCTGGCACCGGCCGCGTTCGGCGCCGGTCTCGGATTGTCGATAAGCCGGGGCTTTGTTAGAGCCCATGGCGGCGACATCCAACTGGTGCCTCTGACCAAGGGCACCTGCTTCCGAGTCTCCTTGCCACTGGAGGCACCATGACCGCAAATCCAAATGTGCTGGTTGTCGATGACGAAGCGCCGTTGCGTGGCTTCGTTCGGCGCAACCTGGAAGTGCGCGGCTTCCGAGTCCAAACAGCCGCTAGCGGTCTTGAAGCCCTGGCCCTGGCCGCCAAAACTTCCTTCGATCTCATCATCCTGGACCTGATGATGCCGCACATGGATGGCCTGGAAACTGCCAGACGAATCCGGCAGAACTCCTATGTACCTATCTTGATTCTGACGGCGCTTGACGAGGAACGGGACAAGGTTGTCGCCCTCGACTTAGGTGCCGATGACTACCTGACCAAGCCTTTTGGCGTTGAGGAATTGATGGCTCGAGTAAAGGCCATCCTGCGCCGCACTTCCTGGCATTCGCGGCCGGCTCACAACCAGCGCTCGGTCCTGTTCGAGGCCGGTATTGAGCTTGATCCGGCTACACGGCGGGTGATCGTCCGGGGCCAGCCGGCGGACTTGACCCCAATCGAATTCGATCTGCTCCGGACCTTGATGGAGCAGCCTGAGCGGGTTTTCAGCCACCGGGACTTGCTCAAACGAGTGTGGGGTGAGACCTATGGGGGTGAGATCGAGTACATTCGGGTTTACATTGGTCGCTTACGGCGCAAAATCGAAATCGACCCTGGCCGCCCCGAGCTGCTCCTTACCGAACACGGCGTAGGCTACCGCTTGACCTCCGTTTAGGTCAACACCCCCCTTTTTTACGATCCATTTATGAATGCGGCGCTGTCTTTATGCCCCATTCGCCTCCATGCGCACCAATAGAGCTGGGGCAACGCTAGCCGGTAACCCCGGAGGAGGGTGCATTGACCCATTCGACGATTGACGACTCATGGCTATTGAAGCGGATGCCCATAGGAGGAGCCATCATGCGACGAGTATCTAGTTCGGTCCTGGCGCTGCTGATGATGTTCGCCCTGGTGCTAGGCGCTTGCGCGCCGGCCCCAACAGTCGCCCCCGAAACCCAGCCGGAAGAACCAGCGCCAGCTCCAGAAGAAGAACAGCCGGCCGAAGAGCAGCCGGCAGAACAGGCAATTGAGCTGACGGAGACGTCCCTGCTGCTTGGCTACACGGCCTCGTTGACCGGGAGCCAGAACGTGTCGTCCAGCCGCCAGGACAATGGCCTTCAGCTGTGGATCGACCACCTGAATGCCATGGACGGCTTCCAGGTCGGCAACGAGATGGTAACGTTTGACACCGTATCCTACGATGACGAGAGCAGCAGCGAACGCGTTCAAGAACTGTACACACGGTTGGCGACTGAGGACAACGCCGACTTCCTAATCAGCCCTTACTCAAGTGGCCTGACGGCGGCCTCGTCGGTCATCGCCGAGCAGTATGGTAAGGTCATGATTACGACCGGCGCAGCCTCCGACTCGACCTACAAGCTGGGCTATACCGGCGTGTACCAGACCTATACACCGGCCAGCAGCTACCTGACCGGTGCCCTCGACCTGCTCCAGCACGTCGACAGCGCTGTCACACGGGTGGCATTCGTTCATGAGAACGATCAGTTCTCAACCGACGTGGTCACGGCGGCCAAGGACTACGCCGAAACGCTCGGCTATGAAGTCGTGCTGTTCGAGGGTTACGACTCGGGCACAACGGACTTTGGGTCCTTCATCAATAAGATCGAAGCGGCCCAGCCGGATGCCCTGCTTGGCGGCGGCCACTTCCAGGATGGGAGCACCTTCGCCCGCCAGCTCTACGAGAAGCAAATCGACTTGGCCTTTGTCACCCTGCTGGTGGCCCCGCCGGAGCCGGATTTCGCCGAATTGGGCGAGGCCGCCGCTGGCATCATCGGCCCCAGCCAGTGGGAGCCCTTGGCGCAATTTACCGAGGAGTCGGCGGCCGAAGCCGGTCTGGAATGGTTCGGACCATCCGGCGAGGAGTTTGTGGCCGACTACATTGCCAAGTACGATGAGGAGCCTTCCTATCACTCTGCCGGCGGCTATGCGGCTGGCCTGATCCTGCAAAAGGCCATCATGGATGCCGGCTCCTACGACCCGGAGGCCGTCAAGGCGGCGTTGGATGCGATGGACATCCTGACGTTCTACGGCCGCATCAAGTTCGACACCAGCCCAGAAGCTCATGGGCTGCAAATCGGCCACAGCATGGTCTACATCCAGTGGCAGGACATCGATGACCTGCACAAAGAGGTGGTATGGCCGCTGGAAGGCATGACGGCTGACACCGTGTACCCGATCCCATAATCTGGCGCGGCCGTAGGGGTCCCGCCCTTCGGGGCGGGACCCCACGCATTCTTGGAGCGAATCATGATCGGTATCTTGCTCCCATCGCTGGTCGACGGCCTGTTGCTTGGATTTGTCTATGGGCTGGCGGCCATGGGGCTCAGCCTCATCTGGGGCGTGATGAACGTCATCAACCTGTCCCATGGCCCGATCATCGCAATGGGCATGTTTGGCGTCTATCTGCTCTTCAGCCAAATCGGTATGAATCCCTACCTGGCGCTGATCGTTGTGGCGCTGGCCGGACTGCTGGCGGGCGTTCTCATCTATGCGGTTGCCGTCCACCGGGTGATTAACGCCCCTCATCTCTCGACCCTGCTCGCCACATTCTCGGTCAACATGATCCTGATCGGTGTTGGGACGGCAATCTTCACCGTTACCCCCTACAACGTGGACTTCTCGCTCGGCAGTGTCTCACTCGGCCCTCTTCAACTGCTGGGGACGCGGCTGGCAGCCGCGGTCATTGCCTGTCTCGTCACCGGTTTGCTCTACCTGTTCCTGGCCCGCACCCGTCAGGGAAAGCACATCCGGGCGGTTGCCAACAACCGGGTTGCCGCCGAGTTAATGGGCATCCCGTCAGCCCGGGCCCTGGCGCTCAGCTTTGGGCTAGGCACTATGCTGGCGGCAATTGCCGGCGGCCTAATCGCCACCTTTTTCCCGTTTACCGTCTTGTCAGGAGGCGGCTACGAACTTCGCAGCTTCGTCATCGTTGTGCTCGGCGGGCTGGGCAATCCGCTTGGCGCTTTGTTTGGCGGCTTGATTCTGGGGACCCTAGAAGGCGTAATCCCGGTCTTTATGGAGACAACCTGGGTGCCGGTGCTCGAATTCGTTCTGTTTGTCCTGTTGATCCTGCTGCGGCCTAGCGGGTTGCTGGCGAGGCGGGTATGAACTGGTTTCGACGTCCCGGGTTCTGGCTTCCGCTCATCCTGGTCGGGCTGATCGGGATCCTGCCAGTGCTGACCGGCAGCGCCGCAACCCGCGAGGTAGTCTTCACCATCCTGCTCTCGATTGTGCTGGCCTCCAGCCTCAACTTGCTGCTGGGCTACACCGGCTACGTCAGCTTTGGCCACATCGTCTTCTATGGCCTGGGCGGTTACGTCGGCTTCTATCTGATCAGCAGCCGCGGACAGCCGCTTTGGTTGGCGATGATTGCCGGGGGCCTGGTGCCGGCTATCGCCGCCTTCTTGCTTGGGCGGGCCATCCTCAGGTTGCGGGGCGCCTACTTTGCACTGGCGACGATTGGGATCAACGAGGCCGCCCGCGCCTTCATCCGCAACTTCGACCCGTTTGGCGGGCCGGTCGGCATGCAGCTGAACTTTCAGGTCTACACCGACTATGGCGGCGCGGCCCAGGCCTTGTGGACGACATATTTTCTGGCGCTGGGCTTGGCTTTAGCCGTTCTCCTGGCCAGCTACTACATGAAGTCATCCAAATTCGGCCTAGGCCTGATGGCCATTCGCGAGAATGAAGACGCCGCCGAAGTGATGGGGGTTGTCACGCCCAGCGCCAAGACTTGGGCGTACGTGCTCTCGGCGGTCTTCCCCGGGATTATGGGCGTGCTCTTCTTCTTCAAGAATGGCAACATTCTGCCGGGCGATGCCTTCCGCCTGCATTTTTCGATCGAAATGATCGTGATGGTGATGCTCGGCGGCTCGGGCACGGTGCTGGGCCCGCTGCTGGGAGCAGCCGCCTACCAGCGACTGCGAGGCACGCTGCTGGTGACACCGGTATTCCGCAATGTCCAACTGGTGGTCGCCGGGGCCATGCTCTTGCTGATCGTCCTGTTCATCCCCCAAGGGGTTGTCGGCTGGCTTCGGGAACGCGTGCCGTGGCTCAGGAAGGTGCTCGAATGATCCTTCAGGTGCTCGGTGTCGATAAGTACTTCGGCGGCCTGCAAGCGCTAAGCCACGTGACGATCGATGTGAAGCCGGGAGAGATCCTGGGATTGATTGGTCCCAACGGCGCCGGCAAGACCACCCTGTTCAACGTGATCAATGGCGTTTACCCGGCTGACAGGGGGTCGATCAAATTCCTTGGAGAGTCGGTCACCGGCTGGAAGCCCTACGAGTTGGCCAAAAAGGGGCTTGCCCGCACGCATCAAATCGTGCAACCACTCAACGATCTCACCGTTCGGGAGAATGTAATGGTGGGTGCCTGCTTCGGCCGGGAAAATGAGAGCCTGGCCAAGGCGGCCGTCACCGCAGACGAGGTCTTGGCCTTCGTCGGCCTGGCCGACAAGGGTCCGCAGTTGGCCAACAGCCTCAACGTAGCCCAGAAGAAGAGGCTCGAACTGGCCCGGGCTTTGGCCGCCAGCCCTCGGCTGTTGCTGCTGGACGAGGTGCTTGCCGGTCTCAACCAATCGGAAATCGGGGGCATGATCGAGACCATTGGCCAGATACGCCAGCAAGGGGTGACGGTGATCATGATTGAACATGTGATGCACGCGGTCATGAACGTCTCCGACCGGGTGGTGGTGTTGGACTACGGCCAACTGATCGCCCAGGGGACGCCCGCCGAAGTGTCTGACGACCCCAAGGTTATCGAAGCCTATTTAGGCGATCCAAAATTAGCCGAGGAACTGGCCGAGGCTGCGCGCCGCTTGGGCGAGGAGTAAGCCATGCCATTGCTGGAAGTCGAGGCGCTCGAAGCCGGCTACGGCGATGTACAAATCCTCTGGGGCATTGATCTTAACCTCCAAGAGGGCAAACTGACCTCGCTCGTGGGCGGCAACGGCGTTGGGAAGACCACCCTGCTGCGGGCCGTTATGGGTTCAATTCGCCCTTGGCAAGGGACGGTGCGCCTGGAAGGTGCCGATGTCACCGGGTTGCCTGCTTATCACAAGCCCGGACTGGGCCTGGTGCTTGTGCCCGAAGGCAGGCAGCTGTTCACCGACATGACCGTGGAAGAAAACCTGGAGATGGGCGCCACCAATTCCCGCGCCCAGGCGCGAACCCGCCGGAATCTGGATCGCGTCTTTGAGCTCTTCCCGCGCCTCAAAGAACGCCGCCACCAGCTCGGTGGGACCTTGAGCGGCGGCGAACAGCAGATGTTGGCGGTTGCCCGCGGCATCATGGCAGAACCAAAGATCCTGATGGTCGACGAGCTCAGTTTGGGGTTAGCACCTCTGCTCGTCATTAACCTCTTCCACTCCCTGCTCCGGCTCAAAGCCGAAGGGCTGACCATGCTGCTCGTCGAACAAAACGTGCACATGGCGCTTTCCGTCAGCGACTATGCCTATGTGGTCAGCGAAGGCCGCGTCAGCCTTGAGGGCCCGGCCGAGACCGTCGCCACCAACCCCGCGGTGCAAAGAGCCTATTTGGGCATCTAGACGGCAAGACAACGAATGACCTGCCCGACCACTTGCAGGTTGACAAACGCGGAAGTATATGTAACTCTTTGGTTACGTTTCTTGGATGGAGGCATGATGGTCAATTGCGTTGGCTTGATCGAAATTGGCGTCAATGACATGGATCGCGCCCGGTCTTTCTATTGCGACCTTCTGGGTCTGGCCGTCCGCACAGCCGATTACCTGCCGCGGGTGCTGGTGCTCGAGAACGACGGCCCGTCGATCGTCCTCTACCTGGCCGACCAAGCGACCAGCATTGCCTATCCCAACCAGGCACAAACACTGCTGGCATTTCAGGTCGACGAAATCCAGCAAGCCATGGACGAGCTGCGGGCTGCCGGGGTCGAGCTGCTCCACAGCGAACCGGAGACCGCCCCCCCCGGCCTGTTCGCCGCCTTCCGAGACCCCTTTGGCAACGTCCATGAGCAATTCGAGCGCCAGATGGAGCCGGGCGCATGACGCAGGCCGCTTCCAGCGCCGCTCAACGCCAGCGAGCCCGCACGTTGCAGGCGTTGGCGGCTCCGCCCCGTCAACGCATTCTTGACCTGTTGCGCCAGCATGGACCAATGACAGCGGGCGCGATCGCCGACCATTTTCCGCGGATTAGCCGGCCGGCGGTCAGCAAACATCTCGCACTGCTGCGCCAGGCGGATCTGGTACGGGCCGAGCGCAGGGGTCGCCAGCGTTGGTACCGTCTCAACGCGGCCCCGCTTGGCCGGCTGTACCGGGATTGGCTGGCCCTGTTTGAGGACCTGTGGCTGCAGCGCCTGACCGACTTGAAACAGACCATCGAAAAGCCAACCTGAGGGAGGCCAGCATGGACGATCGCGCCGAGAAGTTGAGCGTCCGTTACGCAATTGAAATCGAAGCCGGCCCCGAGGCCATCTGGCCATTTATCGCCACCGCCGAAGGGCTGCTGGCCTGGTTTCGCGGCGCCGAGTTGGTCGAGCTTGAGCCCCACGTCGGCGGTGCCTACTTGGAGAAGGGCGAGCACGGCGGCTTCGCCTACCATCTAGTCGGCGAGGTGACCGTCTATGACCCGCCGCACCGGATTGCCTTCACCCTGCGCTTGATCCGGCAGGACGGCAGCCAATGGCCGGCAGACACCCTTTTGACATTGACTCTGGAGCCGGCCGGCAACACCACCCACGTTCGCCTCGACCATACCGGCTTTGAGACGCTGGGCGACGACCTGGCAGCCCGCGCTCACCAGGGGTTCCTGGGGGGTTGGGACGGTTCGCTCGAATTGCTCAGACAACTGGTCGACGACCAGACTACGTCCTCCCAACCTTAAAGGTTTGATGTCACCACTTGACGATCGTCCCGATCCGGTGTACCTTGGTCGGGTAGTTTCAGCGATAAGGATGAGCCGATGGCAATGTTGAAGGTAAGCGTGAAGCGCTTCGCGTGCGTTGACGCCTTCGAGGCTTCCTTCGCGGAGTCCGCCTGCTGACCGAGTCGCTCATGTGAGCACCCGCCGCGGGCGCACTCCAGCGCCCGCGGCTTTTTTGTTGGGTTCGTCCCATCGAGGCCGCCAGCGCGCGGCCTCGTCGCGTTAAGCACAGCAGCTGCAAGGGAGGCCACCTATGTCGAACATACAGCCAACAGAAACACGAGTGAGGGGGAGTAGGGGGTGTCGTTTCCCGGGTCGAGGTGAGCGAAGTTTGCTCGGGAAGCGGCAGGGAGGTTCGCCCCCAGTGGAGCACGTGACCGGTCCATGATCGACAGCCGGCCGGGCGCCCGCTGGGTTCAACGGGAGAACGTCATGCGTTACTCAGGACAGGAACTTTATCAAGGCCTGGGGGCTCTGGCCGGCCAGGCGTATATCGAACCGGACTCGCTGGTTCGGCTTGAGGACACGCGGATCCACCAAGCGCTGTTGGCCGGCGGGCAGCCGGCCCTCGAAGTCGGCTGTGGCAGCGGGCAACTGTTGCTCCGCTGGCTGGCCGAAGGGCTGGCCGTCGACGGACTCGATCTTTCGCTTGAGGCGCTGGGCCGCTGCTTGCAGCTGGCTCGCGCCCGCCACCTGCCGGTCTCGCTGTACTGGCAGGCGCTCCAGGAGCTGGCGCTGCCGGACAAGTACCGGCTGATCTACCTGCCGCGTGGCACCTTTATGCACGTGGTCGAGCGCGATCTGGCGATCGAGTCGCTCAGCCGACTCCACGCCCAGCTTGAGCCCGGCGGCCAGTTGCTGCTGTCGGTCTACGACCAATCCGGCTTCGCCGGCGCCGGCGACTTGTCGGTCGACCGGTTGGCCCCGGAGTCCGGGCGCCTGCACATTGAGCGCCGGGCGCTGGCCGTCGACCCGGTCGAGCAGCTGATCACCGACGAGCGCCGCTACCGGCTGCTGCAAGGCGGGCAGGTGCTGCGCGAGGAACGCCGTGTGGGCCAGTTCCGCTGGTACACCAAGCTCGAACTGTCAATGCTGTTGGCCTGGGTCGGATTCGACGACATCGACATCCGCCCGCTACAGCTCGCAGAAGCCGATCAACCAGGGGTTACGCTGTTGGCTTCCGCCCGGCGCCGATCCTAGGCGCCGGGTGGCCAGCCGGCCAGGAGGCATCATGGAAAGCGAACAAAAGGTCGTCGACCAGCAGGGTCTGTCGCTCGACCAACTCACATTTCGCTCCTACGCCGAGCGGCCCGACGCCGAAGGTTTAGCTGCCGTTGTCAATCGCAGCTTCGCTGCCGACGGCATCGATAACCGCACGACCGGCGAGGAACTGGATCACTTCTACAAAAACTTCAAGGGCTTGGACCCGGCATCGGATATCCGTCTTGCCTGGCACGCTGATCAAGTTGTCGGCGAAAGTTACCTGCTGACGCTCGACGAGCTCGACGGACCACGCGTGTATCTTCACCACACCTACCTAGACCCGGACTGGCGACCGGTTGCCCTTGCACCGCTGACCCACTGGGCCGAGGCGCGCGCCGCTGCCATCGAAGCGGCCGCCGATCGTGATGGCCCTGCCCTGCTCCGCTGTTCGGTCACCGAAGGCGAAGTCGAATTGCGGTCGCTGATCGAGGCGCACGGCTACCAGGCGGAGCGCTACTTCTACTTCATGGTCCGGCCGACCCTCGACGATTTACCCGACCTGCCGGCGCCCGACGGCCTCGAAATCCGGCCGGTGGCCGAAGACCACTGGCGCCCGATCTGGCTGGCCAAGGAGGAGGCTTTCCGCGATCACTGGGGACACCGTGAGGAGAGCGAAGAGGACTTCCAGCGCCTGATCACCGATCCGATCCAGGACCCGGCGCTTTGGCAGGTCGCCTGGGACGGCGACCAAGTCGCCGGTATGGTCCTCAATTTCATCGACCGCGATGAAAACGAGGCCATGGGACGGCTGCGCGGCTACACCGAGGACATCGGCGTGCGCCGCCCCTGGCGCCGCCGGGGTCTGGCCAGCTACCTGATCGCCGAGAGTCTACGGCTGCTCAAAGACCAGGGCATGCAGGAAGCTGCCCTGACCGTCGACGCCGACAATCCGAGCGGGGCGCTGACGCTGTATGAGCGGCTCGGCTATCAAGTCGTACGGCGCTCGTTCGCGTACAGCAAGCCGTTGGTTCGTTGAAAGGCAGTCCACGGCCCGGCCAGGGAAGGTAGGATGGTGGACGTTTGACCAACCGTTCTCAGGGAGTTCGCCGGGGAGGCCAATCGGTGACCATTGAAGCCATCATCTGGGACATGGGCGGTGTCATCCTGCGCACCGCCGACCGTACGGGCCGCCAGAAATGGGAGACCAGGTTGGGACTGCCTGCCGGCGAGCTCGACCGCCTGGTGTTCGAAAGCCGGCCGAGCCAGCTGGCCTCCCTCGGCCGGGGTCCGGTCGAACATGTGTGGGCGCACGCGGTTGAGACGCTCAAGCTGGCGCCGGAATTGGCCGGGCAGTTGGAGCAGGACTTCTGGTCGGGCGACCAGGTGGATCAACCGTTGGTCGAGTACATCCGGCAGTTGCGACCGGCCTACCGCACCGCCCTGCTCAGCAACGCCTGGCCCACCGTCCGCCATATGATCGAACAGGAGTGGCGCTTCGCCGAGGCGTTTGACGTCGTCATCCTGTCGGCTGAGGTCGGACTGGTCAAGCCCGATCCGGCCATCTACCAGTTGGCCTTGGACCAGTTGGGGGTGGCCGCCGAGGCGGCAGTCTTCCTAGACGACTTTCGTGAGAACGTCGCCGGGGCCCGCCAGGTCGGCCTGCAGGCCATTCAGTTTCGCACGACCGAGCAGGCGATCTCCGACTTGGAAGCGCTGCTTGCGCAGACTTAACCACCAGGCAACGAAGATCACATGGGGGACGATAGGGCCACAAAGGGAGGTCATGTCCTAGATCTGGCAGTTTGGTTTGTGGCACTTAAGAATGCTTGGTGACCTTTGCGTCTTCGTGGTTAGAAGCTCCGAAGGGGACGATAGGGCCACAAACGGAGGTCATGTCCTAGATCTGGCAGTTTCCTTTGTGGCACTTCGGAATGCTTGGTGACCTTTGCGTCTTCGTGGTTGGAAGCTCCGAGGGGGAACGAAAAAGAGCCCCATGGCCGTAAGGCGGCCGGCAAGGGGAATGCCGGTTGCCACTCGCCGTTCGTATCATGGGGAAGGGCGCATCTCCAGCCGCGGCGCTTACTGATCCCAGACATGGCTGCCTGGGCGGCGGGAGCATCCCATGACCGACGAGAGCGCGCAGCCCTACGGTGGCCTGAGGCTCCGTTTCAACTTCTAGCCTAGAATCACGCTACCCGACTGTCAATGAGCGCTATGCTTAAAATTGGTACTAAGCTGGGCCAAGATTGATCTACGGGGACTAGACTATAATCCCGACTACCCGACTGGGACTGTGAGGAGCCTATGGCCAATCTGGTGCAGGATTGGATGAGCAGCCCGGTCATTCTCATTGTGCCCGAAATGACGGTCGCCCAGGCGCTCACGCTGATGCGGCGCCGCGGAATCCGCAGTCTCGTCGTTGATCTCACCACCGGCGACGAAACCCGTTACGGCATCGTGACGACCACCGATATTCGCGACAAGATTGTTGCGACTGAACGCGATCCTTTGTCTGCCACGGTTGCCGACATCATGACCTCGCCCGTAACCCGCGCCCGGCCCGACTGGACCCTGCGTAAGGCCGCCCGCAAGATGGGGGAGATTGGCACCCATCACCTGCCGGTCGAGGACGACCGCGGCAGCCTGGTCGGCATGATCTCGACAACCGATATCTTCCTGGCAGTCGAAGAGCGAGGCTGGGAGGAACGATTGTGAGTCGTCGCACCAAACTGATCTTCAACCCACATGCCGACCGCGGCCACGCCTGGGACATCGCCCAGACCTTCAATGCCACACTCGACCGCTACGGCGGCGGCGATTGGGCCGCCACCGAATTCCCGGGCCAGGCCACCGAGCTAACCGAACAAGCCGTCCGCGACGGCTTCGAAGTGATCGCCGCATTAGGCGGCGACGGCACGGTCCATGAGGTGGTCAATGGTCTGATGAAGTTCCCCGCCGAGCAGCGGCCGCTGCTGGCCGCCGTGCCCGTCGGATCCGGCAACGATTTTTGCGCAAACGTTGGACTGCCGCACGACCCGGACGAGGCCATCCTGCGCGTCTTCGAGGGCCAGCCGCGCTGGATCGATTTGGCTAGCATCAGCGACAACCGGGGCCGCACCGAGTACTGGGACAATACGATCAGCATTGGCTTTGGCGCCTCGGTCGCCATCTACGCTTACGCCATCCGGCGGCTGCGCGGCTTTCCCATGTACTTGTGGGCCGTCATTAAGACAATCTTCCTGCAGCACAACGCCCCCCTGATGCGCTTCGAAACGGATGCCGAGACCTTCGAGCAGAACACGCTCATGATCAGCTTGAACAATGGCCCGCGTGAAGGCGGTGGGTTCCTGACCTCGCCCGACGCCGTGCCGGACGATGGCCAGCTCAACTACGCCATGATTGAGGAAGTCTCCCGACCGATGATGTTCCGCCTGATCCCCGAGGTGATGAATGGCACCCACGGTCGCTTTAAGGTTGTGCGGCTGGGGGCCTTCAAGCGGATGAAGATTAATTCGGCCGCCCCTGTTCCGATTCATACCGACGGTGAGATCTTCGCCGATTTCCTGTCGGACGTCACTGAACTCCAAATCGAGGTGATCCCCAAGGCCATCCAGGTCCTGGTTTGACCGAGGCGCCATGCGCTCGCTGTTCCAGTCGCTCCAGGATTACGACCTTGGCCTACTGCGGGCGATTGCCGAGTTGTGGGCGTTAGACCCGCCCATGGGCGATGCCCCTGAGGCCGCCCGCCGGCTGACCGAACGGCTGCAAGAGCCAACCCAGCTTGCCGAGACCCTCGATTCGCTGCCAGCCAGCGCCAGCCAGGCGCTGGGCGAACTGGCCAGCGGCGGGCCGCAGCCCTGGGCGGACTTCCGCCAGCGGCATGGCGAAATCCGCGAAATGGGGCCGGGTCGGCGCGACCGTCTGCGTCCCTGGCGCCAGCCGGTGTCCGACAGCGAGCGACTGTACTACCGCGGCCTGATCGCCCGCGCTTTCGCCGACTCCCCCGTCGGCCCCCGAGAATTCGTCTACATCCCAACCGAACTATCCACCGCCATTCAGCCGCAGGCCATTTCAGACTCGGCGTTGGGCCGGCCGGCTGAACCGCCTGGCGCAATCGCGCGCGCCAGGTCGAGCCTGGTGGATGACAGCGCCACCCTGTTGGCTGCATTGCGCCGCTGGCCAACGACCCCCACCGGCGAGATCCGCCAACGCCTACTCGCCCTGCACCCCTTTCTGACCCAGCCCGCGGCGGGTGCGCTGTGCCTGCACTTGTTGACCGAACTCAACCTGCTCGACCCGGCCCGCGCCCGGCCCGAGCCCGAGCGGGTAGGCTCCTTCCTCGATCTGAACCGGGCCGACACGCTGGCTGCGCTGATTCGGGCATGGCTCGACTCGGGGACATGGAACGATCTTGCCCAGCTTGAGCACCTGCGCGCCGGGCCAACTGGCTGGCCCAACGAGCCTTTGCCTACCCGCCAGGCCGCGCTCCAGTTGATCCGGGGGATTCCAGTTGGGCGATGGTGGGATCTGCCCGATTTCGTAGACGCCGTCCGCCAGCGACACCCCGGCTTCATGCGCCCTGGCGCCGATTTCGATTCGTGGTACCTGCGTGACCGCCGTACGGGGGCCTTCCTGCAAGGCACCGAGGCCTGGCCAGCGGTGGATGGCGCCTTGCTGCGCTGGCTCCTAATGGGACCGCTCCATTGGCTTGGCGCTGTCGACCTGGGCCATGAAGACGGCGAACCGCCGGACCGATTCCGCCTGACCGCCTGGTCGAGCGTGGTGTTCGGAGGACCCATTCCCGGTCTCGACGAGCCGACAGCCAACGGCCGTCTGCAAGCCGATGGTTCGATTGCGCTGCCGCGGGCCGCCTCGCGCTCGCTGCGCTACCAGATCGCCCGATTGAGCGCATGGCTCGGATACGCCGATGACACCTATCATTACCGGCTTCGACCGACAGCGCTGTTGGCCGCCGCCGAACAGGGTCTCCGCCATGACCACATCGTCAAGCTGCTCGAAGAAGTCGGTCCGGCTCCGTTGCCGGCCCGTCTGCAGCAGGCGCTGGCGCGTGTGCTCGCCAACGGCGTCGAGGCCTCGATCGACGCCCTGCTTGTGCTTCAAGTGAGTCAACCGGAGTTGCTCGATCAACTGCTTGCCAACCGCCGGCTGCGAGGGCTGGTCCAGGAGCGGCTGGGACCGACGGCGGCCCTCATCCGTCGCAAAGACCTGGCCGCCTTGTCAGCGGCAGCCGCCAAGGACGGTCTGCTGATCGAAGCCAGCGACCAAGCCGAATCCAGCTGATGGCCGTTCCGCAGGCGTTGCTCAGCCAGTTCGAGGCGGCCTTTGGCCGGCTGCCGGTTGTAGCGGCCTCGGCCCCCGGCCGGGTCAACCTAATTGGCGAGCACGTCGACTACAGCGGCGGCCTGGCCTTGCCCTGCGCCATTGATCGGTCAGCCTGGTTCCTGCTGGCGCCCAACCACGACGACGTGGTCGAGATCGAAGCCGCCGACCTGGGCCAGGCCGGTACATTCCACCTGGCCGACTTGACCCCTCCCCGGGCGGCCGGCTTGGCCGGCTGGGCCCGTTACCCGGCCGGCGTCGGCTGGGCACTGCGCCAGGCGGGCTACGATCCTGCCGGGCTGCAAGGCCTGGTCAGCTCCAGCGTGCCCATCGGCTCGGGGCTGTCCTCTTCGGCAGCGGTTGAAGTCGCATGCGCCGTCGGCTGGCTGGCGCTGGCCGGCATTGACATCGACCCATTAGGGTTGGCTCGCGTGTGTCAGCGGGCGGAGAACGAGTTCGTCGGGGTGGCCAGCGGACTGCTCGACCAATGGACGGCGCTGGCCGCACGGCAGGACCACGCGCTCCTGCTCGACTTCGGCTCGTTCACCTGCGAAGCCGTGCCGCTGCCCACGACCGTCAGCCTGGTGATTGCCGACAGCGGTGTGGTGCGCCAGCTGGCGGAGGCCGGTTACAACCAGCGGGTGGCCGAATGCAGCCAGGCACTGGCCCTGCTGCGAACGCAGCGGCCGGACCTGGTGAACCTGTCCGAACTGACAACCGGCGAAGCGGCCCGCCTGGCAGCAGGGCTGCCCGAGCCGCTTGACCGGCGCGTGCGTCACGTTGCCGATGAAAACGAACGTGTGCGCCAGGCCGTGGCCGCGCTGCGAGCCGGCGATTCGGAACGGATGGGGCGGCTGCTGCTCGCTGGCCATGAAAGCCTGCGTGATCTGTACCAGGTCAGTCATCCCAAGCTGGACGCGCTGGTGGAGATGGCGCTCGAGTGCCCGGGCTGCTACGGGGCCCGCATGACGGGGGCCGGTTTCGGGGGCAGCACGATCAATTGGGTCGCAAGGGACCGGGCCGAAGCCTTCGCCGCTGAGCTGCGGCGGCGAGCCAAGCTTAGACTGAACCACGAACTTCAGGTATGGATTTGCCAGCCGGCGGGGGGAGCCCAGGCCATCCGGCTGGACGGCTAGGCCGGCCTGGCCACTTTCTGCAGGGCCGCCTCCAGCTCGTCGATCATCACCGGCTTGAAGATGTACGCACTGGCCCCCAGATCCATCGCCTCGTCGACTTGCAGGTCGGTGGTTTCCGAAGACAGCATAATCACCGGCAAGTCGTTGAGCTCGTTGCGACGGCGAACGAACTCAAGCATGTCGATCCCACTGACTTCGGGCATGTTGATATCGAGCAACAGCACGTCCGGTCGTTCGCCGGCCAACAGCAGCTTCGAGGCCGACCGGGCGTCGTGAAAGGTCCTCACCTGCCACTCGAGCAGCTTGAGCATCAAGGTCACGGCATGGCTCATCTCATCGTCGTCGTCTACGATCCAGACCGTCCTCATGCCATCTCCTCTATAGGGCAGCCTTCACGCGTTCGGCCAATTCCTGGCTGATGCCGGGCACGGCCGTCAGGTCGGTCACGTCCGCCCGCCTCAATCCGTCGATGTCGCCGAAGGTTGTCAGCAGCGCCTTGCGTCGGGCTGGGCCGATGCCTGGCACCGAATCCAACTGTGAGGTCAGTGTTGATACCCGGCGCTGGACCCGATGTTGGCCGACGGCGAAGCGGTGGGCCTCATCGCGCAATCGCTGCAGCAAGAACAGGCCCTCCGAGCGTCGCGGCAAGACCACGGAATCTGGCCGGTCGGGAAGGTACAGCTCTTCGTGGCCTTTGGCCAGGCCGGCGACGGGGACGCGCTCGATCAACTCGTGGTCGGCCAGCACGCTCACCGCCCGGCCCAGTTGGCCCTTGCCGCCATCCACGATCACCAGATCGGGCAGCAATCCAAACGCCTGGTCCAGTTTGCCACCGGGCTTGGCTTTCTCTTCCTGAGCAATTTGCCAGCGTCGGAAGCGGCGCCGCAGCACCTCTTCCATACTTGCGAAATCGTCCTGCCCTTCGACGGTCTTAATGGTGAACTTGCGGTACAGCCGTTTCACCGGCACCCCTTGCTCGAACACGACCATCGACCCAGCTGCCGCCGTCCCCTGCAGGTTGGAGATGTCATAGCATTCGATGCGATTGGGCGGCTCGGCCAGCCCCAACGCCTGCTGTAGTTCGCTCAGCGCAGCCACATGCTTGCTGCGGTCTTGCTCCCACTGGGCGCGCAGCATGGCCAACGTATCGGCGGCGTTCTCGGCCGCCAGCTCCACCAATGCACGATTGCGCCCACGCCGGGGCACCTGCAGTTTGACTTTGGCCTGCCCCTGGCGCCGCTTGCTGAGCCACGCTTCGATGATTTTGGATTCCTCGACCTCGATGGGCAGCATGACGCGTGCCGGCACCTGCGCCGACTTTTCGTAAAACTGCTTGACGAACGAGCCGACGATTTCGGCCGCCTCGGCGTCTTCGGTGCCTTCCAGGATGAAGTATTCACGACCGATCATTTTGCCGGCTCGAATGAAAAAGACCTGGACGCAGGCGTCGCCCTTCTCGCGAGCGAAGGCGATGACATCCGAATCGATCCTTTGCTGCGAGACGACCTTCTGGCCTTCGACCACTTTCTCGATGGCACTGAGCTGGTCGCGCAGGGCGGCCGCCCGTTCGAAGTGCAGCTTGGCTGACGCCTGCTGCATCGCGACCTCGAGCCGGGCCACCACTTCGTCGGTCTGCCCCTCGAGGAAACGACATAGATCGGCGATCATCGCCCGGTAGGTCGGCTGGTCAACCGCTCCAATGCAGGGGCCCTGGCACAGCTTGATGTCGAAGTATAAGCATGCCCGCTTGTCCTCGCCGGTGATCACCCGGTCACAGGTCAGATACGGGAAGATGCGGCGCAGCACATCCAGCGTCTGGTGCACGGCCCACACACTGGTATAGGGGCCGAAGTAGCGCGAGCCGTCATCCTTCAAGCGGCGGGTGACGGTTACCGTCGGGAACGCATCCGCCCAATGCACCCGGATGTACGGGTAGCGCTTGTCGTCCTTGAGCCGGACGTTGTACTTGGGCCGGTGGCGCTTGATCAGGTTCATCTCGAGGATCAGCGCCTCGAGCTCTGAGCCGACCACGATCCACTCGACATCGGTCACGCGGGCCACCAGCTCGCCGGTCTTAATGGTTAGTTGAGCCGATGGCTGGAAATAGGATCGGACCCGACTGCGCAGGTTGACCGCCTTGCCAACGTAAAGCACCCGGCCCTGCTCGTCCTTCATTAAGTAGCAGCCGGGTTTGGGCGGGAGCCCCTCCAACTTGGGTGGGTTGCGGGGTACGGCGGGCATGGCAGGCGCATTTTAGCATAGCCGGCCTGGCCGCCCCTGGGTGCTATAATCCCGGCGTTATGCGCCCCTACTTGCGCACCATCGGCCTGCTGGCCTTGCTTATCCTGGCCGGCTGCGCTCCCCTGCTGGAACCAACACCTTCTCCGCTTCCCGCCGAACCAACGACGGCGATAGTGCCGGCGACGGCTACCGCCGATTTGCGCTCGACGGCCTCCAGCGGCCCGCTGCGGCTGTGGCTGCCACCATTCCTCGATCCGGCCAGCGGGACAGCCGCCGGCGACTTGTTGGCCGAGCGCCTCGAGGCTTTTAGCCAGCAGTATCCGGAACTACCAATTGACGTTCGGGTCAAGGCCGAGCTTGGTCCGGCCGGCCTGCTTGAATCGCTCCGGGTGGCAACGGCCGCCGCCCCCTCGACCTTGCCCGACATCATCGCCCTCGATCCAGCCGGGCTGCACACCGCCGCCCTCAAGGGCCTGATTGCACCCCAGACGGACATCCTGCCGGCACCGGATGAGGACATTTGGTATCCGGTTGCCGCCGACGCCGCTTACATCGACGACGTGCTGTATGGCGCCCCCTTTGCCAGTGATGCGCTCTTCTTCTGCTACCGGGCGAGCGCGTATGAGAACCGGCCGGTGAGCTGGTCGGCGCTGATAGAATCCGACCGTTCCTTCCTGTTTCCTGCCGGCGATCCGCAAGCAGTCTTCACCCTGGCGCTGTATCAATCCCTGGGGGGCAGCCTGGCCGGGCCTTCCGGCCGCCCATCGCTCGACCCCGAAGTGCTGTCCGCCGTGTTGGCCTTCTACGTGTCGGCCCGCGTCGCCGGCGTGCTGCCCACCTCGGTTTCGTCGATGACCAGCGCCGATCAGACATGGCAGACCCTGTTCGAAGGCCGGGCCGATTCGGCGACCGCCATGCTGCACAGCTTCTTGCGTCCGCCGCGAGCCCAGTTCCTGGCCGCTGCGCCCCTGCCAACCCGCATGGGCGACGGAGTGGCACTGACCAGCACCTGGTCGTGGGCGCTGGTGGCCGTTGACCCGGTGCGCCAGGCGGCCGCCGCCGAACTGGTCCGCTGGCTGGGCGACCCTGCCTTCCTCGGACCCTGGACACAGGCCCTGGGTCTGATGCCGCCGACCGCGGCCGCCCTGCAAGCTTGGACCACCCCCGAGGATGCCAGCGCCGTGGCCGATTTGGCGGAAGCCAGCCTGGCGCGGCCGAGCGAGGAGCTGCTTGCCATCTTCGGCCCACCGCTGCAGCAGGCCGTCCAAGCCGTGCTCACCGCCGGCGCCTCGGCCGATGCGGCCGCATTCGACGCCGCCCAATCCTTATCCACGCAATGAACCCGCCGCGCCCGGAATTATCCGCCGCCATGGCGGCGCCCAACGACACACTGCGCCGCATCCCGGCCAGCGACTGCCTACTGCCTGTCCTTGTCGGCTGGCCGGCCAGCGGCAACCAACGAGAGGCTCCATGACCATTCACTTTGGCACCGACGGTTGGCGGGGCGTGATCTCCGACACCTTCACCTTCCACAATCTGCGTCTTGTCGCCCAAGCCATCGCCGATGCCGTGGCTTCGGGGGCGTGGTTGGCCAACGGCCACCGTCCGCCCGATGTCGACCTAACGCGGATGGTGGTTGGCTTTGACACCCGCTTCCTTTCCGATCGGTTCGCCGTCGAAGCCGCCCGCGTGCTGGCCGCCAACGGCTTCCATGTCCATTTGGCCACCGCCGACTCACCGACCCCCGCCATCTCGTTTGCCGTGCGCCAATTGGGCGCCGTCGGCGGGGTGATGATTACCGCCTCACACAACGCACCGCGCTACAACGGGCTCAAGCTCAAGGCAGCCTACGGCGGTGCCGCCGTCAGCGAACAATGCCGGCGTGTCGAGGTCTATCTGGTGGACAACGAATCCCGGGCGCGCGGGCCCAATTTGATGGACTACGACCGGGCGCGCGAAGCCGGCCTAATTGAGCGATTCAACCCGACCCCCGCGTACTACCAGCATCTGCGCACGTTGATTGACTTCGACGCCATCGCCGAGAACCCGCAGCACGTGGTGGTTGACCCGATGTACGGCTCCGGCCGGGGCCAGATACGCGGCATATTGCAGGGCACCGGCTGTGAGGTTTTCGAAATACGCGGCGAGATGAACCCGGGCTTTGGCGGCATTCACCCCGAGCCGATCGAGCGCTACCTGGGTGCATTGGCCGGCGCCATCGCCGCCGGCCACGGCCAGCTGGGGCTTGCCACCGACGGCGATGCCGACCGGATCGCTGCGATGGACGGCCGCGGCCAGTTCGTCGATCCGCACCGCATCATGAGCCTGGCCCTCAAGTACCTGGTCGAGCAACGCGGCTTGCAGGGCAAGGTTGTCAAGACGGTGTCCACGACCCGCATGATCGACCGGCTGGCTGCCGGCTACGGTCTGGAAGTCATCGAAACACCGGTGGGCTTCAACCACATCGCCGACTGGATGCTGCGGGATGATGTGCTGCTCGGCGGCGAGGAATCCGGCGGCATTTCCTTCAAGGGGCACATCCCCGAGGGCGACGGCGTGTTGATGGGGCTGCTCCTGGTCGAAATCGTGGCAGCCAGCGGCAAGCCACTCGACCAGTTAATCAGCGAACTGCTCGAACAGGCCGGTCCGTCGCACTACGCCCGGCTCGACCAGCGGTTGTCGCATCCGGTGGCTAAGGCGGAAATGGTCGACCGGTTGCGCAAGTCGGCGCCGGCCACCATCGACGGCACGCGCGTCGAACGCGTCGAAACGGTCGATGGGATCAAGTACCTATTGGCGGATGACTCGTGGCTCTTGATTCGTCCATCGGGGACCGAGCCGGTGCTAAGGATTTATGCCGAAGCCACCCGGCCGGAAATGGTCGAAGAGCTGCTCAACCACGGCCGCAGCGCGGCCTCGATCTAGGCCGCCGGGCGGGTCAGCAGTTTGTAGCCGCGGCCGCGGCGGGTAATCAGATAGCGCGGCTCGGCCGGATCGGACTCGATCTTGCTGCGCAGGCGGCTAACTAGCTTCTCGACCCGAGCGTCGTCGACCTCGCCCAGGTACTCCTCTCCCCAGACCCCGGTAACGATCGCATATTTGTCCGTCAGCTTGTCGCGCCGCTCGTCCAGCAGCTGAATCAGCCGGAATTCAAGGTCGGTCAGCACCGGGATGCGCACCCCGTCGACCCACACGTCGCCGGAGTCATGGTCGACATAGATGCCGACATCCTTGACCTCCGGCGAGCGCAGCCGGCGCATGACAAAGCGTTCAAAGATCGGCGAAAAGACCTTGCCGTCCGCCAACAGCCCGAGCGTTTCCAGCCGCAGCAGATGCGGCCGGGGAAGACTGGCTTCGGGCCGCAACACCAGGCTGCCCAGGTGAGCCTGTTCGTCCTCGGTCAGTTGCGTCCAAATCTTCATGCATTCGGCCCCTGGCTGGGGGGCCTGCATTACACGCGGCAGGAGATCATCGGCGTCTTCGCTCAGACCCAACAGCGCCTGGGCCGTCGCCGCCAGCAAGCCCGGATGGCCTCCGGCCAACTGGAAGCAGGTCCGGCTTTGCTCCTCGGTCAGCTCCCCGATATCCAATGATTGAACCAGCAGTAGTGCTTGCCCTTCATCCAACGCCGGCATGCGGTAGCTGGAGCGCGAGAACATCTCGGCGAATTCGCCTTCGACCATGCGGCCCCGCAGTTCGGTCAGACTGCGCACGGTGGCGATCACGTAGCGCAGGCGGTCCCCAAAGCGATCCCACAAGGCCCGCATGTTGACCAACGCCCGTTCTTCGAGTTCTGCGTAAATCTCATCGAACTCATCTACCAACAGAACCAGGTCTTTGCCCAACTCCTCACACAGTTCGGTTAGTGCCAAATTGAACGACAGCGAGGCCGTGAAGGCCTGGTTGGCCTCGGTGATCGCCTGGTGATGCTCGCGCACTGCCGTCGCCAGGGTATCGTCGAGATCGGCCTCCAGTTGCTCGAGGATGGCTCGCAGCATGACTTCGTAGAAGGCCTGGGCAGACAGCGCCACCGCCCGATTGCAGTCCACATAGACAAACAGCGCCTGCCGCTTCGACTCGCTGGCGTAGCCCTTGCTGACCGCCTGGCTGGCCAGGGCGCGCATCAGGGTCGATTTGCCCGTGTTGCTCAGGCCGGTGACGGCAGCGCAGCGACCACTTTGGAGATCTCCGAGGATTTCGGCGACAACAGAGGCATAGGGCACACGGGCCTTTGTCAGGTCTTTCAGCAAGCTGGTCATCGGGGTCTACGATCTACTTAAAGGCGCAATGCGACGGTGGTCCAGCCGCTAATTATCGCACAAGCAGGCCGCGGGGCGTTCTCGCCCCGCGGCCCAAGGACCATCGGTGTGTTTTGGGGGAGCTAGCTTGTCGCGCTGCGCAGGCGCCGGGCGACCAGCAGCACAGCCACCAACGCACCGCCCATCAACAGCAGGCCCGGCAGCCCGGCTTCATCGGCAAACCCAGTGGCGGGCAAAGCGGTCGGCGTGGCCGTCGGCGTGGTCTGCTGGGCCGCATCCAGCGTCTGCTGGGCGGCGGCCGTCGCAGTCAGCGGCGCCACAGTGGACAGCGTTTGGAACGGTGTGTCGGTCGGCAGCACAACCACCTGGGTCGGCGTGGAGGTTGGCACCGAAGTCTCGGTTGGCGTCGGTGAATCGGTGGCGGTCGGCGTGGCCGAGGCGCGCGACGCCTGGGCGGTCTGTGTCAGGGATTGCGCCACCCGCGTGTTTTCGGCGACGATGTCAGTCGCCTGAGCAATACGCGATTCCTGCTGGGCCGGTGCGATGATCAGGGCGTAGACGCCCAGACAGATCATGCTGAGGATGAGAAGACCTCCAATAGCGCCGGCGGCAATAATGAAGGTCCGATTGGAGGACTCTTCCGGTAGGGGAGCCCCCACCTCGAAATCTTCGGCCATGGTCACTTCTCCTCACACTCTGGCCGGTCAGCCTACTTGCTGCCGACCGTCACTAGGTTCCCTTCTTACTGCAGGACTTCCAAATTCGCCAGTGGGATGGTCACGGGACCCACCCCCTGGACATCGATAATGGCACTACGAGCCAGGATCCCGCTCGGGTAGCCGACGGCCTTGGCCAGGATCTCGCGCACGACGCCGACTGCGCCTCGTTCCGGACCGCGCAAGGTTCGCACCCGCAGCCCCGGCTCCAGCGGCGTGACCTCTTCCGGCTGTTCAACCTCGCGGTTGGCCGGCAGGGGAATAATGACTTCGGGCCGGCCGGTCTCATATTCGGCGCTCGGCCGCCCTTCGAGCGCGGCTTCCCGGCCGGCGTTGTTCTTCAGTAGTGTGTAGATCGGCTCGCTGATCGGCAGTTCGCCAAAGCCTTCCATGACCAGCACCGGGTAGGGCAAGCGGCGGACTACCGGAATCAAGGCCGACGACAGGCCCCCCAGAATCAAACCGCGTACCGACAGCTCGGTCGCCTGGTGCAACGGGGCCGGGTTGTCGGCATAACCAGCCACCAACACCGCCCCCCGCAGCTGCATATCCAGGCCGCCTGGCTGGAGGCGGCTGCCAGGGCCGTCGCCGACCATGCGCAGCACGCCGAAATCCTGGCGGCCATTGCCCCAGACAGCTTGCAGCAGGGCGGCAGTTGTTTCCAGGGTCACCGAGCGGAAGCCGTCGGTAGCCACGATTTGGCCCGGAAAGCCGGCCCGCAGCTCATAGGGCCGGCCGCGAGCCTGGAACAGCACCCGGCCATCGGCAACTGAGGCAATGCGGCCGTCGGCCGGCGCTCGCACCGTGCGCCGGGCGATACCGACCGGCCCGGCAATCACATCGCCAATATCCACATGATCACCGCGGGCGCGAACCAGATATTTGCTGGTTTCGCGCACCGGCACGCCCAGGCCGCGGGATAGGTCCAGGAAGTAGTGACGCGGCGCCAGTTCGGCCTCGGCGACCACATCCTGGGCCTGCACCCGCTCGCTGACGCGGACGGTGACCGTGCCGGCTACCGGCAGCCGGCGGACCCGCCGCACTTTGGTCAGCGGCAGTACGTGCGTGATGGGCGTCAAGTAGATGCTCATAGCCTATTCTCGGCCCTAAAGGTGCAATTCGCGTGCCACACGCCTAGTCCTCACGAACTCCGATGTCCCACAGCCACTTACGGTTGACTTCAATACGTGTTTCTGGATCGGTTGGGATGGGCAGCGGCCGGCCGCGGGCATCAATGATCAAACCCAGGGCGCCGCCCACGACCTTCTGTGCCCCGGCCCGCCCTGCGCCACCAAAACCTACGTCGAAGGCGCGCTCCGGGCGCAATGTGAGCCGGGCCGAACGGCCGTGGGCCAACGGCAGCAGCACCAGTTGGCCGTAGCGCACCTCACCTTCAATCGGCTCGCCACCCTCCGGATCAAGGCGGACATGCAGGCAGGGCCGTCCCGGTCGTCCCTGGCCAACCGGCGCGACCACCGTTCCCAAATTGGCGAAGTTGCCAGAACTGATCACTTGAACGGTGGCTATTGGCAGCGTGGTAGCGGCGGCGCCCAACGCTGGCACCAAACCGTGCGGATCGAGCACCAGCGTAGTGATGCCGACCGGCTCCAAGGCATCAAGCAGTGTCAGGGCGACATAGCCTGGGTGAGGTGAGCGCGACAGGATCCCGCCGCTGGCCAGCAACGGCTCCATCGGCGGCAGCAGGCGCGAAGCGGAGCCGCTCCGCCGGTTGGGCCAGGAGGCCCGCGCCTGGCTGACGGCCTGGCGCAAGATCTCGCGCGCCAGCGCGTACTCCAACAGCAATTCCGGCAGTTCGGTAGGGACGGTCGCCGGGTGCAGCGCCTTATCGTGCATGTAGTCCAGGATGTAGTTGACCGACATTTGCTCCGGCATCCAGCGCTGAATGTCTTCCGGCGTAGTGAATTTGAGAAGGTCGGGCAGCGAAGTGCCCATGCCCAGGTCGGAACGGACCGTCAGGCGCAAGTCGCCGGCGAACGCCGCCGCCACCGTCGTGTGCGATCCCCCCAGGTCCAAGCCGAGCACACCTTTGCGGGGGTCATAGACCCGGCTCAGGTAGCGGACAACCCGGCCGAAGGCATCGGCCGTTGGCACCAACGAGCCGCCGGACCACTGCAGAAGTTCGTCAAAGCCGGCCACGCGGGCGGCCCGGGCCTCGGCGATCAGCTCAGCCAAGCGCAGTCGGGCCGGCCCCAACTCTTCCTGCTCGAGCACGGGCCTCACGTTGGGTGTCAGGGTGATTTGGGTCCCGTCGCCAAAACGCTCGGCTACCGGCGCCGCTAGGTTGCGATTGCCGGCGTAGACGACCTGCGGCTGCTCACCCTCGGGGAACAGTCCGACCGCCACTTGCACCAGGTCAACCATTTCGAGCACCGAACTGGCGGCGCCACCATCGGTGCCGCCGACCACGACCATCAGATCTGGCCTGGCGCGCAGGATCACGTCGATCTTTTCCTCATCGCGCCGCCGGTCCATCAGCCCGATCTCTTCGACAACTTCCAAATAGGTCGACGAGGCCAGACGCCGCCCGCTTTCCATCGACACCTGGGGCATCAGTCCCACCAGGATGGTACGCACTTTGGGCCCGGCCGAAGTGGTGGCGACAAAGGCGTCGACGCCGCTGCCGTCGGTCGTGACCGGCATGATCAGCGTTTCGGATTCGTCGACAAGGCGCCGGCCGGTCACGGCCTGCACCTGATCAAGTGAAATCCGCACGCCTTCTCGCACGTCGAACAGCGGGGGTCCGGCGGTCGAAGGCGATCGGCCGGTTGCCACCAGCCGATAGCGACCCTCGACCACGTCGAACAGGCTGGCCCGCGTGTGCACGCTGCCGACATCAACCGCCAGCAGGGTATCGGCTTCGAAGGTCGAGTCCATGCCGCCGGCTAGCCTCCCACCAACGCGAACACGAGGTCAACCAGCTCCTCGAGACGATCGCCAAGCACAATCAGGCTCGACATCAACACCCCGGCGTACATCACGGCGAAGGTGATGGCGATGAATAGCCGACCGACCTGGGCCGTGACCAGCACCAGCCGGTTGCGCTCGGCCTCACCGGTCGGCGATTGGCGTGCGGTGAAGCGGAAGTAGACCAGCGTGCTGATCGTGCCGACCAGCAGAATGACCACGTTGATAATCCGCTCCAAGCCGGTCTCGCCGGTTGTTGGGGTGATGGCTGCCGGATTGAGCGTGTTCATTGCCGCCAGCGTCTGCGGCAGCAGCGTGCCCGTGATCGCTCCGCCAACGACCACCGCCGCCCCGACGCCAACCATCAGCGCCGTCGACAGACTGCCCAGCCGGCTGGTGGCCGGTGACACTTTGAAGAGCAACAACACAATCAGAATCCAGGGGACGAGCAGGGTCATGTCCAAGATGGCGCCCAGCCCGCGCTGGAAGAGTGGATCGATCAAGCCTGGCTCAAGCACTGTGTGCCAGGCGATGGCGCCAGCATAACCGGCCGACACGCCAACGAACAGATAGGTGGCGGTGCGGAAAGCGGCGTTGTCGCGCCATAGGTAGGAGAGCACCATCACCGTGACCAGCGCCGACAGCACTGTGCCGAAGAGTTGGACCGAGGCTGAGTCCACTGCTAGCCGTCCTTACGCCGGCGGCGCACGACCCAGCCAGCCAGACCGTAGACAATGCCGGCCGCCAGGATCAGCTCCGCCGCCAGGGCGGCCGAGCCGAAGCTGTCCCAGCGTGCCAGTCCATCGCCCGGCCGGCCGTTGATCTGTTCGTAGGCCACAGCCGACGGCAGACCCGCCAGGATGCCATCCACTTTCGGATCGAGCGATTCGAAATAGGGTCGGATCAGTGGCTCGGCGCCGGCGCTCAACACCATCACCAGCGGCGTATCGCCCAGCCAGGGGCTCGCCTGCTCAGCCCAGGTGCGGGCGGCATCGGTGCCGGTGGCGATCACCGCCACCATGCCAAAATCGGACAATTGGCCGACGTTGCGCAAGATCGGCAGATCCCAACCGCTGTCGCCGGGCAAATCAGCGGGCAACATGAAGCCCTTGAGAATGGCCTCCCGCGGCGCCGCCGAGAAAAGCAGCACCGCCGCCGGCCCACCGGACAAATAGCCCAAATGAACGTAGTTCCGCCCGTTCTCAATGGCGTAGGGCTGGCCGATTTGGTTGACCAAATCCAGGGCCAGCGGTGGCCCGGTCGGACGGGTCGATACGGTGACGACAGGGATGCCGCGGGCCATCATATGGTTGAGCAGGGCGCCCGCCACGCCCCCCAGCTCTGCCGAGTAACCAGGTTCGTAGTCGAAGACGACCAGCGCCGGCCGCTCGGTCGGGGCGCTGTTGACGACTTCGATCAACGGGCCCAAATCGCGGGAGACGCGTTCCGGTGTAGCAAAGACCGGCAGACCGGTCAGGGGTGGCAGCAACACGGCCACCAGCATCACCAGACTAATCAACCAACGGACCCACGGCAAGCGCCGGCCTCCGACCCGCATCGCCGCCAGCTCTTGTTCTTCCTCTTCCACAATTCGGCGCAGCAGCTCGGTCTGTGCGTATTGACGCTCGGTGATTTGCAGCCGGGCGCCTACCGTGGTCGAGCTCCGCGGCTTGGCCACCACCGGCTCGGCCAGCAACACGCCGCGCAATCCCGCCAGCGGCCCAACGGATTCGACCGATTGTTCCTCTTCGGGCTCGAGGTCGACCACCGGCCGGAAGGTCTCGACCGGCCTCATGGCTTCCAGCCAACTGGGGATGGTGGCCGGCGCCAAATCCCGCTCTTGGCCGGGCTCGCCAACTGCACTCGGCTCACCGCCGGCCTCGGTCAGCCAATCGGGCAGCTCAATAGCATCCAGGTCGAAGTCTCCCGACTCCGGTGTACCTAGTCCTTCATCGCCCGCGCCCATGATCAACGCCGGCACATGGGGCAGATCCCGTTCCTCGGGCGGCGCACCCAGATCCTGCGGCAGGACCTCTTCCAGCGGCGGGGCCTCGTCCTCGAGCGTGCCCCAATCCAACTGGCCCCAATCTAACTCGCCCGTGCCGGACGGATCATCGGGGGCGCGATCAATCAGGGCTGGGTCGAGCTCGCCTGCGGCCGGTTCGGGCTCGGCCGAGGCCTCGTCGGCGTCGGCAGGCAGTCCTGCGTCTTCGACGGCCTCGCCCAGCCAGTCTGGCGAACCGCCGGCTTCAGCGGCCGGCTCCAAGGCCTCGGCCTCTTCCTCGCCGGCGCGTTCGAAATCTTCAAACCAATCCGGCCGCTCGGGTTCGGCTGGCCCGTCACCGGCGGCCAGCGCCGGTTCATCAAGCGCAAAAGAATCCTGTCGGGCCTGCTCCTCGGTCGCCTCGCTTTCCAGATCGCCTGCAAGCCAATCGAGGTCACCTGCCTCGACCGGCTCTTCGACCGGGGGTTCGTCCGCCCTGTCTTGCGCTTCGGTCAGTTCGTCGGCGAACGCCGATTCGAACGATCCGGCTTCGGGCTCGGGTTCTGGCTCGCCTTCGGGCTCCGGCTCTGGTTCCGTCCAATCCAGGGCAGCCGCATCCAGCCGCCCTGTGAGCCGGATGATCTCCTCCGGCTCGTCGTCCTCAACCGGCGGCTCGTCGGCGGCCTCGTCGGCAGCTTCATCCGTCGATTGGCGCAGGCGATCGAGCCATTGCTCGGCCTCGCCGCCTTCCTCGCTCAGCTCTTCGCCGGCCAGCCAATCCGGGATTTCGTCGGCCGGTGGGCCGGGCTCCTCGGTCTCGGCGCTGCGCAGCCGGCTGAGCCAGTCGGGGCCGGGGCCAGCCGGCTCGTCGGGCTCGGGCTGTTCCTCATCGGCCCGCTGGCGGATGCGCGACAACCAATCGGGCACATTGGCGCCCGCTTCGTCAGGGGACGGATCGTCAGCTGGTCGTTTCGGTTGGGCGGGCTGGTCGGGGGGTTGCTCGACAATCAGCGGCTTGAGCCGTGCGCCGCAGTGGACGCAGACCTCGGCGTCGGCCTCGTTGGGACGGCTGCACATTGGGCAGCGGACTTCGGCCATCGCCTCAGTCTCCGTACGGCCGGTCGGAGGCCAACAAGACGCGCAAACCGGTGGTGATAGCGCCCAGAGCCACACCCAGCAGAATGCCGCGGGCGCCTGCCGAAGCCCATACCTGGGTCACCCACGCCCGAATGTCGCTGACAGCCAATGCCAGCACACTATCGCCGGCGAACGGCCAGGGCGCGGTCCCAATCAAGACCAGCAGGCTGACACCCATGAACGTCACGCTAAGTAGGTCACGACGCTGGGCGAAAATGCGGAAGCCAGCCAGGGTCAGGGAGACGGCCAACAGCGCCAGCAGACTGGCCTCGATGGGCACTTGTACGTAGCGGAAGAGCAGCAGGACCACCTCGTAGTCGGGGCCGAAAAGCAACCCGAGCACCAGGGTTACAAGGAAAAACAGGATGAGCAGCGCCGAGTATGGCCAACCGTCATCCTGCATGCTGACTTTGCTCCAGTGCACCGCCAGCAAATTGAACAATCCCAGCAGCAGCGCCGCCGCCGCCAGCAGCACGGCCCACTGAATGAGCAGCAACCGGACGCGGATGAGCAGGTCGACCTCTATGAAGTATCCCAGCAGCACCAGGATGCCGGTGCCGGTGGCGACTGCGGCCCACACAACATAGCTGCCCAGTTTCACGGCCACAACCCCAGCGTCATCAGCAGCGTTCCACCGAGAATGCCAACCACCAATAGGAAGCGGATGGCGTCCTGGGCGCGCAGGCTGGCCCGGTGCAGTCGGCTGACATCCAGGTAGGCGCCTGTGGCAAATACCTCTTCCCCGATCAAGGGATGTTCGGCAATGGCATACAGCAAGGCCTGGGATTGCACGTCATCGGTGCCGGCCAGCACCAGGGCGTTCTGTCGCTCCCCGAAGTCGGCAGCCAGGCCGCCCTCAACGCCGAATGAGCCGACCATCAGGTGGACGGCGACATCTTCCGTGTCAAGCATGGTCGGCAGGGTGGCGACGTAGGAGAAGGGCGACGGCCCAAGCAGCCGGCCCGAGGTTGGTTCATAGCGGCCGCGTGCCCCGGCGGCATCATAGGCCGTGCGCAGCGTGTCCTGCGCCAGCAGGGCCATCGCGCCGTCGCCGGTGGTGGCCACTACCGGCTTGTCGCTCATTGAGGTGATGGCGGCGATCTTGCTCAGGGTGGCCAAACCAGCCAGCGCCGGAGCGCTGTCGGAGCCGATGACCGAGCCGGTTCCCAGGGATAAGTGGACTCGTTTGCCGTCTTCGACCGCCCGCTCGATGGCTTCGCCCAGAGCATCCAGGCCGGCCAACGGTCGGAAGACAACCGGCCAGCGTCGGCCGGCACTGGCATAAAACAGCATCGATACCAGGAACAGAACCAGGGCGGCCAGTCCCAGCAGATCCAGGCCGGTCATTCAGGCTCCTCTCGCAGCCGCCTGATCAGCGCGTCGACGTCTTCGGGCTGCTCAAGCAAACGGCCCAATTGGGCGAGCAAGCTGCCCGGTTGACGGGCGAACATTGGGTCGAGCATATACGCGAGCTGAGCGCCCACAGGGGCCAGAGGGGCCAGGGCCTCCAGGAAACTTGCGCCCAGTCCGGAGAGGCCCAGGGAGCGCAGCCGGCGCAGGATGAAGTCTTCCACGGGCTGCTCGGCCTTCATCGCGCGGAGTATAGCACAAGGGTCAGGCCTGAGCTACCAGCCGAGGCGCGACGCCTGGCGGCGGTCCCCCATGTGGGCGAATTGGCTGTGTTTGGCTGGCATACGACCTCCGGATTGGCTATAATGCGGAACAGGTGTTCGAGCGACGGTCCGGATGAGCCTAGACTTACCCCAGATATTGCCCCAACTCCAATCAGCGGGACAGGCGGCCGCAGAACAGGCCGCCTTGCTGGCTGGCAAGCTGCCCCAGTTGGAGGCAGCCTTGGCTGGGCTGGAGACGCTCGACCCCCAGAGCCTGGCAGCTCGCATTGCCAAGGCCGGCGACCGCTGGCCCGGCGCCCGGCCGACCGCCGAGCCGGCCAACAGCGCCTTCGATCCCCCGCCGCTGCCCCCCAGCTATCACCTGCTGGCGGCGGACGGCTCGCAAATCCATCCCGACCGTCACGCAGGCGCCCTGTTCTACCTGATCAACATCGGCAGCCTGCACCTGGTCGCTGGCAGCGGGGCTGCTCCGCAAACCCACACCCGCCCGGCGTTGTTCCATGAGCCGGCCGATCTGTACGACGAGTTCGGCGGCTTGATACCTAACGAATTGATCGACGGCCGCCGCGATGCCGCCGAACTTGGAGAACTGGCCCGCCTGGCGCAAGCTACAGCCGGCGAGCCAAGCTTGGCCCTGCTCGACAACGGTCTGATTCTGTGGCTGGTGTTGCAAGTCCGGGACCAGCCAAAGCGGGCCGTCGACGAGATTCTGCGCCGCTATCTGGGCCACCTGCGTGAGCTGCGCGACCTGGGTGCCGCCGTGGCCGGCGTGATCGACCGGCCGCGCCACGCGAACGTAGCCAGTTTGGCCCACCTGGGGGAGCTGCCGCTGGAATCGGTGGACGATGCGAGCCTCAAGGCCTCCCCTTACCTGGGCCTGACCGACCGGGCCCTCTTTGACCGCCAGCTGGCACATGGTCAGCGCTCGGCGGTCTTCATCCACGGCTCGCCCGTCAACCGTGATTTTGACAAGGCCGGCCATCAGGTGCACTTCTACTATCTGAAGACCGCCGGGGATACGGTTTTGCGCGTCGAGATCCCGGTGTGGGTCGCCAACAACCCGAGGTTGCTGGGCCTCACCCAGGCTGCGATTCTGGCCGACTCGGCCGCCACCGATGGCTTTCCGTATGCCCTGGCCCGCGCCCACGAACTGGCCGTCATTGGCCAGGCGGAGCGGACGCAGCTCGAGAGCATGCTGGCCGACGCCCTGCTAAGACACGGGCTGCCGGCCCGTCCATCGACCAAGGCCGCCGCCAAGCGCTGGCTGACTGGCCGCCGCCGGCACCGGGTGTAGGAACTGCCCATGACCCAAGACCTGCCATTGATCGGACGTGTCACCCGCTGCAGCCTGCGCGGCTTCGTCGGTGCCCTGCGTCTGCCTGAGCCCGATATGCCCGCCTTTGGCGCCCTGTGCTCGGCCGAAGCCCAGCAGGGGGCCAGCCAGGTAATCGGTCTGATCTACGACATCGCTATTCAAGACGATGAGTTTGCCCGCCAAATTGCCTCAGCTGAAGGCGTTTCGGCCGAGCAAATCGCCGACCACCAGGCCAACCGCCAGATCCCGATTGAGTTCAGCGCCCTGGCTGTCGGCTACCGCCAGGGAGCGACCTTCCACTACTCCCTGCCGGCGCAGCCGCCACTGAGTCTGGCGCCGATCTATGCGCTGCCGGCCACGGATGTGGTCGGCTTTACCCGTCAGCTCTCCTTCCTGCCGTTGATCCTGTCGGCCGGAGGCCTGCCGTCCGACGAGTTGTTGGCGGCGGCGCTGCAGGGGGCCGCCCGGGCCAGACCAGAGGCCGAAAGGCGGGCATTCTTGGTCGAGGCCGGGCGCGCCTGCAGCCGCTTGCTGACGGACGATCTGGGCCGGCTGGACAACCTGCTCCAGGCCCTGCGGCCGCAAGTGAGCCGACCATGACCGATCATCCATCCTTTGATGCGCTTTTTCCCAAGCGTAAGGACAGCCCGCTGGGCGTGGTCGTCGAGGGCTCGCTGTCGGCCGGCCTGACCGTCAAGCTCGACCCGCGCTTCTCCTTGGAAAAGCTGGCCGTCGGCCGCTATGTCGTGCTGCGGGGTCGCGAGACCGGCCGCCAATTCTTCGGCCTGCTGACCGACCTGGCCCTGGGGTCAACCAACCCGGATCTGGCCCGCCGCCCACCGGCCAGCGATGACGACTTCCTGGCCGACGTGTTGCGCGGCGGCGTCGCCTACGGCACGGCCCATGTCAGCCCGATGCTCATGCTGGATGAGGACAGCCCCGAGCCGCGGCCGATCAAGACCATTCCGTCCCATTTCTCGCCGGTCTACGAGGCCAGCGCCGAAGATGTTGCCCGCGTGTTCGGCCAGGAGGACGAAACCCATTTCTACGTCGGAACCCCGCTGGAAATGGAAACTGTCCAGGTCAACCTGGATCTGGCCCGTTTCGTCGAACGCTCGTCCGGCGTCTTCGGCAAAAGCGGCACCGGTAAGTCATTCATCACCCGCACGCTGCTGGCCGGCGTTGTCAAATCGGGCCTGGCCTCCAGCTTGATCTTCGACATGCACAACGACTACGGCTGGGCGGTGATGGACGAGACCGGCCGCGAGTTCAAAGGCCTGCGCCAGCTGTTCCCCGACGGCCGCGTCAGCGTGGTCACCCTCGATGAGGCCACTTCACGCGCCCGCGGCTCCAAGGTCGACCGGGTGCTCCGCCTCGGTTATCGCCAGCTCGAACCCGAGGATGTCGAAATGCTCAGTGGCCTACTGGGCCTTAGCGACGTGCAAACCGGTGCGCTCTATTTCCTGCGCCGACAGTTGGGTGAAGATTGGATCAGCAAGCTCCTGGAGGAAGGCGGCGATTCACCCGAGATCCAAGAGCTGCTCGACAGCCAGCGGATCGTGGCCGGCACACTGGGCGCCATCCAACGCAAGTTCGAGTTCTTCCGCCGGATGGACTTCCTGGTGGAAGGCGATGGCGACGACGCCGTTGACGACATCTTCAACCGGTTGAATATGGGCACCAGCGTCGTGCTCGAGTTTGGCACGTACGGCAACAACCTGGCGGCCTATGTTCTGGTGGCCAACTATCTGACCCGCCGCATCCACCAACGCTATGTCAAGCAGAAGAACCTGGCCGCCGGCAAACGAGGTGATGAGCCCCGGCCGTTAATGATCGTGATCGAGGAGGCTCACAAGTTCCTCGACCCGCAAATTGCCGGCCACACCATCTTCGGCAACATCGCCCGCGAGCTGCGTAAGTACAACGTCACGCTGCTGATCGTCGACCAGCGTCCGAGCGGGATTGATGACGAGGTGATGAGCCAGATCGGCACACGCGTCACCTGCCTGCTGGACAACGAGGCCGACATCCGTGCCGTCTTCTCGGGGGTCAGTGGGGCCAGTTCACTGCGTGAAGTGCTGGCGCGCCTCGACACCCGCCAACAGGCGCTGATCCTGGGGCATGCCGTGCCGATGCCGGTCGTGGTCAGAACGCGCGACTACGACGAGACGCTGTACGCTGCCCTGGGTTCCGTCGGCGGAGAAGCCCAGCGGGCGCGCGCCCGCCAGGGTAAGGAAACGCTATTCGGCGGCTGACCACAAAGCCTCAAAGGTCACGAAGAGATGAATGGGGACACAAAGCAGCGCCCGCGTGGGTCGTGGGCCAACACTTTGTGTTCCTTATGATTCCTTTGTGCCCTTGGCGTCTTGGTGGTTAGTTTTGCTACTCGGCGAGCAACGCCTGGATGGCAGTCTCGGTCGCAGCGTAGGCGCCTTCGCCAATGTGCTGGTAGCGCAGGTGGCCCAACTTGTCGATCAGGTATGTCGTCGGCCAGTAACGATTGCCATACGCCCGCCAGTTGACCCCCTCATTGTCCTGCACCACCGGATAGGCGATGTCCCACTGCTCGACGGCCTGACGCAGCTTGTCGAGGTCGGCCTCGAAACCGAATTCGGGATAGTGGTTGCCAACAATGACCAACCCCTGCTGGCCGTAGCGCGCATGCCAATCGCGCAAGTAGGGAATGACCCGCTGGCAATTGACACAGCCAAAGGTCCACATTTCCACCAGCACAACTTGGCCACGCAAGGACTCCCACGAGGTCGGTTCGGCCCGGTTGAGCCAGACTCGACCTTCGACCGGGGGCGCCGGTCCGTAATCTTCCAAAGCTGGTGGTTCCACCGCCGCCTCCACCGGGGATGGCGCCTCAACTGCTGGCGCACAGGCCGCCAGCGATGCCAGCAGCATGGCGGTCAGCAGGGCAAGCCTCATGGAGCAGATGCGCTTTGGGCAGCCAAGTGGCTGTTAGGCAGCGTAAAACGGAAGGTCGCCCCCTGGCCGTTCGACTCGGCCCAAATCCGGCCGCCGTGCGCCTCGATCATGCCTCGGGCGATGGCCAGCCCCAGGCCGGCGCCGGCCGAATCGGCCCCGCTGCGAGACCGACTGGCTTCGGCCCGGTAGAAACGCTCGAAGATCAAATCCAGCTCGGCCGGATTAACCCCCTCGCCAGTGTCGTGCACGGCAACTTCGACGCCCTGCTCCCGCCGGTGCACCCGCAGTTCGATCGAGCCGCCGGCCGGCGTGTGGCGCAGGGCATTGTCCAGTAGATTGTGGAGCGCCCGGCCGATGTGCCGCGGGGCGATCCGAACCGGATCCACCATTGCATCGATTTCGGCCGTCACTGCGACCCCCTTGGCCGCCGCCCGCGGCGCCAGGCTGCCGACCGTATCGGACACTAAGTCACTCAGTGAGCACAGCTCGTAGCCCAACTGCAGATGGCCGGTGTCCAAGCGCGACAATTCAAACAGGTCATCGATCAGCCCATTGAGCCGGTCAATTTCGGATTGGCTTTGCTTTAGGTAGCGGGCGACGTTGTCGGGCTCGGTCACCACACCTTCGGCCATGGCATCAATCATCGCCCGCAGCGCTGCCAGCGGCGTGCGCAAGTCGTGCGAGACCCAGGCGACGAAGTCGCGCCGTGCATCCTCCAACCGCTGGGCTTCGGCGTCGGCCAGCTCCAGCCGGCTGGCCATGCGGTTGAAGGCCCGCCCAAGAAGAGCCACTTCGTCGGTGCCTTCGACGGGAACGCGGGCGCTGAAATCACCCTGGCTCAGGTTCTCGGCGGCGTCGATCATGGTGCGCAGTGAGCCGGCCAGACTGCGCGACAGCAGGTATCCGAACGACACGGAGATGCCGCTGGCAAAGAGCAGCAGCACGCCAGCCAACGCCAGGTCGTGCTGCGAAATGAACATGAGGCGGGCCGTCACCCAAACATTGATCAGCGTCAGCCCGGCGGCCAAGATGTAGCCCAGCGTCAGCGACCCGGCCAGACTACCCAGCCGGCGCCACAGACCCGACCGTTGGGCGCCAAAGCCGACGGCAACCGAAGCAAGCGCCGTCAGGCCGTAGATGCCGGCCAATTGGATCAGGTCTTCCTGGGGTGGCCGCATCCACCAGGCGGTCAGCCCCACCGTCCCGGCGAAAGCGGCGCCAATGCCGGCCAGGTAACGCAGCGCGGGTGCGCTCGAGCTTCGGCTAGCCATCGTACTTGTAGCCCACGCCCCAGACGGTGCGCAGCCGCTTGGGTTCCGACGGGTCTTCCTCGATCTTCTCCCGCAGACGGCGTATGTGCACGGTGACGGTTGATGGATCGCCGTAAAATTCGTAACCCCAGACATGGTCCAGCAGCTGTTCGCGGCTGAACACTTGCTGCGGGTGCTGCATCAGGAAGTAGAGCAGATCAAACTCCTTGGCCGTCAGATCGACGGGGTTCGCCGCCAGACTGACCTGGCGCGTTCCGGGGTCGAGCCGCAGACCACTGGCCTCAACGACTTCGCCCGCCGCGATCGTGCCCTCGGCAGCGCGCCGCAGTACAGCATTGACGCGCAGCATGACCTCGCGCGGGCTGAATGGCTTAACGATGTAATCGTCGGCGCCAAGCTCGAGACCTTCGATGCGGTCCTCGAGCTCGCCCTTGGCCGTCAGCATAACGATCGGCACGCGGCGCTCGGAGCGGAGCTGCCTCGCCACCTCCAGGCCATCGACCTTGGGCAGCATTAAGTCGAGCACGACCAGATCCGGAGGATCCTGCGAGGCGGCGGCCAAAGCCTCGGCGCCATCCTGGGCTTCGCTGACCTGGAATCCTTCGCGTTCCAAGTAGCGGCGCAGCACCTCACGGATTGTGCGTTCATCATCAACGACCAGGACCTTCCTGGCCGCGGTCTTTGCCATCAAATGCGCCCTGCCTTGGTTGAGTGTGGATAAAGTTTACAGCAACCATCGGTTTTCATTGTGATCGAGCAGGCTTACGGGGAGATTAAGCGGACGGCTTCGGGTTCAATGCCGATTTCTACCCGACCCCGGGGGTCCGCAACGGGGCGGGCGCATTCCAACCTGCCTCGACAGGACCCCCAGGGTCATGCCGACGCCAGGTCGCATGCAAACCCAACCCGTTGTCGGTCCGTCGACGGCAACGGACCGTGCGCTTCCAATGGATGGCCGCCGCCCCAACCTGGTAGGGGGACGATATATCGTGCCCATACGCTGGCGTTTTTGAGGCGTCCTCGATTTCGGGATCGGATTCCCGGCCAAACCGGCGATCTTCTCGACCTCGGGATCATGCCGCCAGGTCGCCTGCGAATTCAACCCGGAGGGGCGCATTGCGATGCGCCCCACAACGGTCCGTCGACGGCAACGGACCGTGCGCTTCCAATGGGTGGTGGCCACCCTGCGGTGGCCATAGATCCAGGTTGTTTGCGGGGTTCTACCCGCCCGAAAGCAGGTAATCCAGCGCGTATTGTGCGTCGAGGTAATTGGGATTGACGCCCAGCGCCGCCCGAAAATCGGCGGCGGCGCCGTTGCGGTCCCCTTGCTGCATCCGGGCCCAACCGCGCCACAACAGCGACTCCTCGGCTTTCGATGTCCGGTAGAGCGTGGCGTCGGCCAGTTCGATCACGTCCTCGTGCCGGCCCATGTGGAAATAGGCCAGGTACGGGCCGAACTGGTAGCGGGTAAACCGCCAGGGTAAGCCTAGAGACAGCGCTTGATCGAAGGCTCCGGCAGCCTCGCCGTAGCGCTCGAAGTACACCAGGTTGGTCCCCAGATTGAACCAGGCGTATGCATCTTCGGGACCGGCTTCGATCTCCTGCCGCGCCGTCTCGATTGCCCGCTGGCGGTTTTCGGCCAGGTCGGCATCCGGGCCAAGCAGCGCCTCGATTTCCTGCTGATCCTCGGGCAGGAACAGCACCAGGTACACGCGGTTGAATTCCCGCCAGCCACTGTCGAGCGCCTGGTAGCCTATCACCCGGTCGGCGCCGCCGGTCGTCGGGTTGGTGTCCTGGACCGTGAACAACCGCTCGGTCCGGTCGTAGCCCGTCAGCAGCAGGTAGTGGCCGGCCCAGCCGCCGCCCCCGTCGTTCTCATCGAGGAGGAAGCCCTTCTCGACCATGACCGGGTAGCCGGCTGCCAGCAGCCGCTCCAGCGAGGCAAAGTCCCCACCCACGCGGAATTCGGCGTTAAGCCAACCGGCGCGGGTGCGGACGTAGTAGGCCAGTTCGTCGATATTGACGTTCTTGTCCCCCCGATCGGGTTTGAGCAGGTCGGATATCTCGAACTGATCGCCCTGCCAACCGAAGTAGCGCAGTTGGAGCGCCAGCGTGGCCGGTCCGCAGTTGTTCCAATCCTGCTTCTCCCAGGCGGGTGCCGCCAGCTGCACGTGGTCCGGCAGCGGGGTCGACGTTGGGCTAGGCGCTGCGGCCGGCGCCGCCGCTTGCCCCGAATCGGTCGCCGTTGGCGTAGGGCTGGGCCGGGCGGTGGGCAGCCTGGCCGGGGCGGCAGCCGCCATCGACGGCAGCGTATCTCCCGGGTAGAGCCAGCCGCGGACAATGCCTTCGGCCTTGTCGAAGCGCCACTCTAGGGCAAACTTGACCGGCGGCAGTTGGTAAACGGCGAACAGCATCAGCAGGGTGGCGGCGGCCCCGACGAGGAACCAGCCCCACCACATCATCCGGGAATTCATGGGGCGTGATTATAACGGCGCTGGCCGGACCACCACAGGCAGCGCCGTTTGCTAGAATGGGCAGGTCGGGAATCCGGCCCCGGCTTTGGGAGAAATGCATGCCGACACCAACCACCATCGTGATCTTCGGCGCCTCCGGCGACTTGACCGAGCGCAAACTGATCCCGGCCCTGTTCAACTTGTCCACCAAGGACCGGCTGCCCGAAGCGTTTCACATCCTGGGCATGGCCCGCACCAAGGCCTCCGACGACAGCTTCCGCCAGGAGATGCTGGTCGCCGTCACTGAGTTCGGCGACGGCGAGCCCGATCCGATGGCCTGGCAGCCGTTTGCCGAGCGGCTCGGCTATGTATCCGGCGATTTCAAAGAGATCGGTGACATGGACGAGCTGATCGCCCGGCTCGAGGTCATCGAAGCCGACGGCAAGGGCAATCGCCTCTACTACCTGGCCACCCCGCCTTCGGTCTATCAGCCGGCGCTTCATCGACTGGGGGAGCGCAACATGGTCGCCGAAGACCATGGCTGGCGCCGGGTGGTCATCGAGAAACCCTTCGGCCACGACCTCGAATCGGCGCGCAATCTCAACGAAGTCGCCCACACGGTGTTGGAGGAAGACCAGATTTACCGTATCGACCACTACCTGGGCAAAGAAACCGTCCAGAACGTGTTGGTTTTCCGGTTCGCCAACAGCATTTTCGAGCCCGTCTGGAACCGCAACTACATCGACCATGTGCAGATCACAGTTGCCGAATCGGTCGGCGTCGGCCACCGGGCCAACTTCTATGACGGGGTCGGCGTGCTGCGAGATATGTTCCAAAACCACCTGATGCAGCTGCTGTCGCTGGTGGCGATGGAGCCTCCGGCCTCGTTCGGCGCCAACGACATCCGCAATGAGCGGGTCAAGGTGCTGCGATCGATCCGGCCGATGAAGGAAGACAGCATCCGCCAGCACAGCGTCCTGGCCCAGTACGACGGTTACCTGCAGACCGAGGGCGTCGCCGAAAGCTCCCGCACGCCGACTTATGCCGCCCTGCGCCTGTTCATCGACAATTGGCGCTGGAAGGACGTTCCTTTCTATCTGCGCTCGGGCAAGGAGTTGGAGGCCAAGTCAACCGAGATCCGCATTCAATTCCGGTCGGTTCCGCACTTGATGTTCCCGATGCAGTCGGAGGCCAGCATACGGCCCAACGCGCTCGATATCTGCATCCAGCCGGATGAGGGCATTCACCTGCGCTTTGAAGCCAAGGTGCCGGATCAGGCCGCCGAAATGCGCTCGGTCGATATGGAGTTCCACTATGCTGACGCTTTCGGGGCCGGCGCCATTCCCGATGCCTACGAACGGTTGATTCTGGATGCCCTCAACGGCGATCCGTCGCTGTTCACCCGGGCCGACACGATCGAGCTCGCCTGGCAATTCATCGACTCGGCGATCGCCGGCTGGCAGGGGGACGGCGCACCGGCGCTGGCGAGCTATGAGAAGGGCAGCTGGGGGCCCGCACAAGCCGACGACATGCTGGCCGGCGAGGGCAGGCACTGGTCGCTTGGCTGCCTGCATGATGATTGAGGCCGGGTGGCGGGCCTGACCGTCTACGGCACCGACTGGTGTTTACCTGCGGTGCGCCTGGCCAATTTCCTGCGGGAGCACGAGGTTGCCTTCGATTGGGTTGACGTGGATGACTCACGCGAGGCCGATGAGCAGGTGCGCTCGTTGAACCAAGGCAACCGGACCGTTCCGACCGTCGTCTTCGCCGACGGCAGCGTACTGACCGACCCAGCCCCTGAAACCGTGGCCGCCAAGCTGGGCCTCGAGCTCGGTTAGCCTTCCATCGCCCACCGGCCCCCCACCAGGAGCACTGATGACTTTTTCCGACCTCCCCAGCTTTCTTACCGCACTCGATCAGGCCGGCGAGTTGGCCCGTATCCAGCAATCCGTTTCGCGGGACCTCGAAATTACGGAGATCACCGACCGCGTCAGCAAGGGCCCGGCCGAACACAACCGGGCGCTGCTGTTTGAATCGGTGGACGGGTTCGAGGCACCCGTCGCCATCAACCTGTTCGGCTCGGAAGCCCGCATGGCGCTGGCACTCGGCGTCGAAGATCTGGACGAAATTGGGGAGCGCCTGGGTGCCCTGCTTGACTTCCGCTTGCCGAGTGGACTGGGGGGCATGCTCCAGCGGGGCAACGAACTGATGGGGGCGCTGCGCTCCATTGGCATGGGGCCGTCGAAGGTGCGCTCAGGCCCGGCGCAGGAGGTCGTCGAGCAAAGCCCTTCCCTCGAGTCGCTGCCGGTGCTCAAGTGCTGGCCCCAGGATGGCGGTCGTTTCATCACCCTGCCGCAGGTCATCACCCGGGACCCCGAAACGGGCGCCCGCAATGTCGGCATGTACCGGCTTCAGGTCATCGATGACAAGCGACTGCTCGTCCATTGGCAGCGCCATAAGGGCGGCGCCGAACACGAGCGCGTTGCCCGCCAGGCGGCTCAGCCCCAGATCCCGGCGGCGATTGTGCTGGGCGGCGACCCGGCCTCAATGTGGTGCGCGTCGGCCCCGCTGCCACCCAACATCGACGAATACCTGCTGGCCGGCTGGTTGCGCGGCTCACCCGTCGAGTTCGTTGACTGCGTCAGCCAGCCGCTCGAAGCGCCGGCCCAGGCGGAGTATGTGCTCGAAGGCTATGTGGACCCCAGTGAGCACCTGCCGGAAGGACCCTTTGGCGACCACACCGGCTATTACACGCCGGTCGAACCGTTCCCCGTCTTCCATCTGACGGCCATCACCCGCCGCCGCCAACCGACCTACCCCACTACCATTGTCGGCGTACCCCCGATGGAAGATGTGTGGATGGGCAAGGCCACCGAGCGCATCTTCCTTCCACTGATGCGGCTGTTCCTGCCGGAAATTGTCGATGTCAACATGCCGGCCCAGGGTGTGTTCCACAACCTGGTGTTGGTCTCGATCCGCAAGCGCTATCCAGGCCATGCCCGCAAGGTGATCCATGGATTGTGGGGGCTGGGCCTGATGATGCTGGCCAAGACCATCGTCGTTGTCGATGACTGGGTTGACGTTCAGAACTTGAGCCAGAGTGCCTGGCAAGCCCTAGGCAACGTCGATTGGTCCCAAGATGTCGTCATCACGCAAGGGCCGGTCGACCACTTGGATCACGCCTCCTACCAGCACTCGTTCGGCGGCAAGATTGGCATCGACGCCACGGCCAAGCTGACCGAGGAGGGCTACCAACGAGGCTGGCCAGCCCGTATTGAGATGAGCCCCCAGGTGAAGGCCCGCATCGACGACCTGTGGTCGGGTCTGGGGCTGGACAGACCCCCGGGCTAGCGTAACCTTCTCGCAATCTCTGGGGCCTATGCTTGCCAACAATATGCGATCGCAACCAGGGAGTGTCCTGCCGATGAACCGAAGCTCGCTGCTCCGCGCTGGCCTGTTGGGCGGCGTCACCAGTCTGACGGTGATGTCCATCAATTATCTGGGCCAGGCCCTTGCCGGTCTTCCCTTTGTGCCATTCGACATCTTCGATTGGATAGCCCGCGCTCTGCCCGGCGGCCTGATCACCTTTGGCATCGACACGATTGTCATGATCATCCGCCAGCTCAATCTCGGCGAGACCTCGTCCGCGGCCAAAGCGATCGAGCAAACGATGGCCATCCTCCAATTGGTCGGGGGCGGGGTGGTGTTGGGTGTGGCCGTCGAATGGCTGCGCTCCGCCCGCAATGTCCCCCCGCTGCGGGCAGGTGCCGCCGGTGGCTTGGTTTTGACCCTGGTGACACTGGCGATCGAGGCCGCACTCGGGCAGCCGGAGGCCGGCTGGCCGGCCGCCATCCTGTGGATTGGTTTCCTGCTGGTCGGCTGGGGGCTGGCCCTGGGTTGGATGCTGGCCCAACTGGCGTCCATCAGCCAGCCAGATGCCGAGCTGATGACGCGCCGTGGCTTCCTGGCCTGGGCCAGCGGCGGCTCGCTGGCAGCGGCGCTGGCCGCCCTGGGATTGGGGCGCCTGCTGGCCCAAGAGGAACAGCCAACGGCCGGGGCGCTGCCGCCCCTGGAAATTGAGGACACGTCGGGTCCGGCTGCCTCGCCGCCGGAGGCAGAGCTGGCGGCCCGCATCGAGCCGGCTCCCGGTACCCGCTCCGAAGTTACCTCGAATGAGAACTTCTACCGGATTGATATCAACACCACGCCGCCGCGGGTCGACGGCGCAAGCTGGAAGTTGGATATCGGCGGCCTGGTCAACAACCCATTGTCACTGACGATTGACGATATCCTGACCTACCCTTCGGTGACCCAGGTGGTCACCATGCAGTGCATTTCCAATCCCGTCGGTGGTGACCTGACCGGCACCAGCCATTGGACCGGTGTCCCCTTCCGCACCATCCTCGAACAGGCGCAGGTCCAGGCCGGCGCCCAGGAGGTCTACATCGAGTCGGCCGATGGCTTCTACGAGAGCGTCGCGCTGGACGATGCCCTCGACGGACGAACGCTGCTGGTCTACGCCATGAACGGGGTGCCGCTCCCTGTCGAGCATGGCTTCCCCCTCCGAATCTACCTGCCCAACCGCTTCGGCATGAAGCAGCCCAAATGGATCGTGCGCATGGAGCTGATCGACGAACAGGGCCCTGGCTACTGGGTCGATCGGGGCTGGAGCGAGGAAGCCTTCGTCCTGACGACCTCGGTGGTCGACACGGTTGCCGTCGAGCATCTGGATGAGGCTACCAACACGGTGCCGGTCGGTGGCATCGCCTGGGCGGGTGACGGCGGCATCAGCCGCGTCGAGGTGCAGGTCGATAGCGGCGAGTGGGTCGAGGCCGAATTGCGCTCACCACCGCTGAGCCCGCTAAGTTGGATTCAGTGGCGCTACCAGTGGCCGTTCGAAGAGGGTGAGCACGTTTTCGCCGTGCGCGCCTACGACGGCGCCGGCCAATTGCAGGTGGTCGAGAAGCGGCCTTCGCGGCCCGATGGCGCCACCGGGGTCCACACCTACCGCTTGCGCGCCTGAGGCCAAATCCGCCAGCTTGTCCGGGCCCGACGCGGTGCGTCGGGCCCTTTCTTATGCCTCCCCGGGAGCCCCAGTTTGATCGGGGGCCAGCCGGTTGCGCCAGCCGATGACGGCCAGGGCCGGCGGCAAACACAAGGCGGCGCCCAGCCAGCCCATCGTCTGGTAGCCAATGCCGGCAAAGACAAATCCGCTGCCCAGGCTGGCCAGCGCCGAGGTCGAGCCAATCAACGCATCATTCAGCCCCTGGACCCGCGCTCGCTCGCTGGCCCCTAACTGGTCGGCCAGCAGCGTCGAGCCGGCCACGTAACAGAAGTTCCAACCCAGGCCCAGCAGGAACAGGGAAAGTGAAAGCGGCACCAGCTCGGTCGATAGGCCCGACACCAGGCAGGCCGCCGCCAGACCAACCAGGCCCACCAGGATGGTCGGCCCGCGCCCCAGCCGGTCGGTCAGCCAGCCCGAGACCACCGAGAAGGCGAACATACCGAAGGTGTGGGACGAAATCACCAGCGAAACGTTGGACAGGCTGTGGTCGTGCTCCTGCATATGCAGCGCCGTGATCACCATCAGCAGCACCATCACGACCTGACCGGTCACCATCACCCACGAGGCCGTCAGCACCCCGCGGGCGGCCAGGATTTCCCGCCACGGCCGGCGCATGCCGCTTGGCCGGCCCAGCTGAGGGTGCTGCTCGTCGATCGCCAATGCAATCTGGCGGGGTTCGGGCCGGAGAAACAGCGCCAGGCCGACGGCCGTCGCCAACAGTAGGGGCACCGCCAGCAGGTAGGGTCCGCTTAACTCAGGTAGGCCGGCATTGGCCGCCGCCCGCCCGGTGGGCCCGACCAACAGCGGCCCGAGCACGGCGCCAACGGTGCTGGCGACCACCACACGCGAGATCGCCCGTGCCCGGCGGGCCGGCGGCTGCACCTCACCGGCGACATAACGGCCCAGATCCATGGCGCCGCGCGCCGAGCCAATCGCCAGCGCCCCCAGCAGGAAGATGAGCAACGAGCCGGTGGCAATGCCGTAGGCACCAATACCGGCCCCAACCGTTCCCACCAGCAGACCCAGCGACAGCCCGCCCCGGCGGCCAATCCGGTCGAGGGCCACCCCCCACAGTGGCGCCGACACGGCCGAACCAACCAGGGTGACGCTGGTCGGCACGCCGGCCAGGGCCGGGTCACCGGCCAGCGCCGCACCGACCAACGCCCCGATCGTTGCCGCGCCGAAATAGCCCGACGTGAACAGGGCCTGGGCGACCATCAAGGTGCGGCCGATATGGGCCGCGTCTTTCGCCTGTTGCGGTTCCGATGTTTGCATAGGGAGCGGATTATCGGGTGCAAGCCAGCGGTTGGCAAGCGTCCACGGCACCAGGCGCCAAGCACTCGCATGGATCCACCGAAGGAAGGAAGTCACCTGCCGCAGGTGCCTGGTGCTTGGCGCTCAGTGCCGACTCCGCATGTTACAATCCGGCGGTCGTCTGCCCCCCCGGTCCCACGCTGCGCAGAACAGCCCATGGTCCAACGGCTCGCTACCTTCTTGGAAATGATCAAGTTCGAGCACACCGTGTTCGCGCTTCCGTTCGCCTATTTGGGGATGGTGCTAGCGGCTGATGGTTGGCCCTCCCCGTCCACATTCCTGTGGATCACGGTCGCCATGGCCGCCGCCCGCACGGTCGGCATGGCCGCCAACCGGTTGGCCGACCGGCGGCTCGACGCGGCCAACCCGCGCACGGCCGACCGGCCGTTGGTCAGCGGCCGGATTCGTCCCCCAACCGCCTTGGCCGGGCTGCTGCTGGCGCTGGCCGTGTTGGCGCTGGCCGCCTACCAATTGGGTCCACTGCCCCTGCGTCTCTTGCCGGGCGCTGTCGTGTTCTTGCTTGGGTACCCATTTACCAAGCGGTTCACAGTCCTGTCCCACCTGATCCTGGGGATAACCGACGGGCTGGCGCCCCTTGGCGCCTGGGCTGCCGTGCGCGGCTCGCTGTTCACGGCCGCCGACCTGCCGGCCTGGCTGCTGTTTGCCATCGTCACCCTGTGGATCACCGGCTTTGACCTGATCTACGCCTGCCAGGACGTGGCCTTTGACCGGTCGGCCGGCTTGCACGCCGTGCCAGCCCGCTATGGTGTGACCCTGGCCCTGCGGCTCTCGGCCGTGCTCCACGCCCTGACTTCGGCACTGGTCATCGGCCTTGGCCTGCTGCTTTCTCTCGGCTGGCCTTACTGGCTCGGCGCCGCCATCAGCCTCGGCCTGCTGGCCTATGAACACGCCATCGTGCACCCTGAGGATTTGTCACGCCTGGATTTGGCCTTTTTCAACATCAACGGAATCATTAGCTTGACCCTGTTTGCCGCCACGTTGGCCGCCGTCCTGGTGCCCAACATTCCCTAGGAGAAGGAAACCACCATGGCCCGCCGTGTTACCCCGCTGATCTTGATCCTTGCCCTGGTCCTGCCGCTGGCCCTGTCGGCCTGCGGCGGGAGCGCCCAGGCAACGACCGTCCGTGTTGGCATGCTGCCCATCCTCGATGGACTGCCGATGTATGTCGCCCAAGCCGAAGGCATGTTCGAGGAACAAGGCGTCAGCGTCGAGTTCATACCGGTGTCATCGGCCGCCGAACGCGACCAGTTGATGCAGGCTGGCCAGATCGATGCCATGATCAATGACCTTGTCTCGACCATGCTCTACAATCGTGAACAGACCCAGATCGTGATCGTGCGCTTTGCCCGCACGGCCACTCTGGATTATCCGCAGTATCGCGTGTTGGCCGCCGGCGACAGCGGCATCGAGAGCGTCGCGCAGTTGGCCGGCGTGCCGATCGGTGTGTCCGAAGGAACTGTCATCGCCTATACCACCGATCGCCTGCTCGAAGGTGCCGGCTTGACTCCCGACCAGATCGAGACGCTGGCCGTGCCCAACATCGGCGAACGCATGACGCTGCTGACATCCGGTCAATTGCAGGCCGCCAACCTGCCCGATCCGCTGGCCTCCTTGGCCATTCAGAACGGGGCCGTGGTTGTGATCGATGACACGGCCGACCCGTCGATCGGCAACAGCGTAATTTCGTTCCGGGCCAGCTACGTCGAGCAGAACCCGGACACAGTGCGCGGCTTCCTGGCGGCGGTCGAGCAAGCCGTCGAGGCCGTCAACACTGACAAAGCGCGTTGGCAGGACCTGCTAACCGAGCAAGGGCTGGTGCCGGCGCCGATCCTGGGCAGCTACGCGGTCCCAGACTTCCCAGCCGCTTCCGTCCCAAGCGTGTCCCAGTTTGCCGATGTGCTGGACTGGACGCAGCAGGAAGGCCTGATCGAGGTCGACGTCAGCTACGACAGCTCGGTCGACGACAGCTTCCTGCCGTAGCCACCAAGACATGTCCACAGCCGCCAGCTTGATGGTCGAGGCCGACAACCTCACCTTCACCTACCTCGATAGCCAGACTGTCTTCCAGGAGTTCAACTGGCAAGTGGCCGAGGGGCAAGCCTGGTCCATCCTCGGCCCTTCCGGCTGTGGCAAATCCACCCTGCTCTATCTGCTGGCGGGCCTGCGCCAGCCGACCTCGGGCCAGGTGCGCGTCCGCGGCGAGCCTATTGGCCGGCCGCGCCCGCGCACCGGTTTGATCTTGCAGGACTTCGGCCTGTTGCCGTGGGCCACGGTCTTTCAGAACGCGTCGCTTGGGCTGCGCATCCGCGGCTTCTACGGTCCCGACGGCACGCATGCGCCGCGGGATGAGGAAGACCTGCAAATCCAGCAGCGGGTGAGCTTCTGGCTCGATCGCCTTGGACTGGCCGGCCAGGCTGGCAGCTACCCGTCACAAGTCTCAGGCGGCCAGCGCCAGCGGGTGGCCATCGCCCGGACGCTGGCCCTCAGTCCCGATCTGCTGTTGATGGACGAACCGCTCGCCGCGCTCGATGCGCCCACCCGCGAGGGCCTGCAGGACTTGATCCTCGATCTCCGGCGGGAGCATGGCCTGACCACCATCCTGGTGACCCATTCCATTGAAGAAGCCGCCTTAATGGGCCAACACGTCATGGTACTGGGCGACTTGCCCAACCGGGACCCAGTCGTCCTGTCCGAACCGGCAGCCGCCTCTGCCGCCTTTCGCGGGTCACATGGCTACACCGACCGGGTCAAACAACTGCGCCTGACGCTGGAGGCCGCTGGATGAAGCGGCGCAATGTGCTGCTGGCGGCGGCTGTGCTGCTCGTGCTGTGGCAGGTCCTGGCCCTGATCGTACGATTGCCGGTGCTGCCCGATCCGGTCCGCGTTGGCCAGACCCTGCTCACCGAATTGGGTCGGTCGCTGGGCATTCACTTCGCCTTCAGCTTATGGCGGGTACTGGCCTCGATGCTGCTCTCGATCGTATTGGCCGTGCCGGCCGGACTGGTTCTGGGTCAGTCGGAACGCCTCAACCGCATTTTTTCGCCCTTCGTCTACTTGCTCTTCCCCGTCCCCAAAGTTGTCCTGGTTCCGGTGGTGCTGCTCTTCCTGGGCGTCGGCGACCTGCCCAAGATCTTCATCATCTTCATCATTCTCTTCTTCCAGATCCTGGTGCTGGTCCGCGACCAGGCGGCCGGATTGCGGCCGGAACTGATCCACTCCGTACGCAGCCTGGGCGCGGGCCGGCGGGCCCTGTTTCGTTTTGTTTACCTGCCCGCCAGCTTGCCAGCCATTCTGACCGCACTGCGCCAGTCGATTGGGACGGCCGTCGCCGTGCTCTATGTCGCCGAGTTGTTCGCCACCAGCTACGGCCTGGGCTATTACATCTACCTGCACGGCTCAACCCTGCTCGACTACCCCAAGATGTACGCCGGCGTGGTCGCCATGAGCGCTCTGGGCCTTGGACTGTACTTCGCCACCGACTGGCTCCACCGGCGTTTGTGCCCGTGGCAGTTCGTGAGCTGAGCTCGGCCCGCAGACGAGGCCTCAATGAATCCTGCTGACGATAAATCCCGCTTCGTCCGCCGTATGTTCGACCGCATCGCCGGCCGTTATGACCTGCTCAATCGGGTCATGACACTCGGCCAGGACCAGAGCTGGCGCCGCCAGACAGTGGCCGCCCTGGGCCCGCCGCTTGGCCGGGTGCTCGATCTGGGCGCCGGCACCGGCGATCTGGCCTTCGAGGTGATGCGCCAATCGCCATCGTCCACCGTCGTGGCGGCCGACTTCTCGGCCGGCATGATGCAGGTTGGCCGCCAACGCCCGGGGCAGCCGCGCCCGCATTGGGTGCTGGCCGATGCCCAACGCCTGCCATTTGCCGATGCCAGCTTCGATGGCGTTGTCTCGGGATTCCTGCTGCGCAATGTGGGCGATCTACCGTTGGCGTTGGCCGAGCAGGTGCGCGTGCTGACTCCCGGAGGTCGCTGGGCCAGCCTCGAAACCACTCCGCCGGCGCGGGGCCTCTTGCGGCCGCTGGTCTGGCTCCACTTCCGGCTGGTCATCCCGACCCTGGGCCGGCTGATCGCCGGCGATGCGCAGGCTTACCAGTATCTGCCCAGCTCAACGGAAGGCTTCTTGCCGCCGGAGGATCTGGCGAACCGCCTCCGACAAGCCGGCCTGCAGCAGGTCAGCTCCGAGCGCCTGATGCTGGGTACCGTCGCCATTCATCGGGGTCGCCGCCCCGCCTAGGCCGCCGGCGCCCGATGGTAGACTTCTGGCCACACGCCGGCCGTCGGCCACAAGGAGACCACCATCAGCACAATCGTTGTCGCCATCTCCGGCGCCTCGGGCGCCATCTATGGCATCCGGGCCCTGGAAATGCTGGCGGAAGCCGGGGTTGAAACCCACCTGATCCTGAGCCAGGCGGCCAAAGTCACCATCAGTCAAGAGACCGACTGGAAGGTGAGCGAAGTCGCCGGGTTGGCTGGCGTCCACTACGAACCCCACGACATCGCTGCCCCGCCCGCTTCGGGCTCGTTTCCGACCGACGGCATGCTGATCGCCCCGTGTTCGATCAAAACGCTATCGGCGGTGGCCAACAGCTACGCCGACAACCTGATAGCACGTACCGCAGATGTCCATCTCAAGGAAGGACGGCCGCTTCTCCTGATGGTGCGCGAGACACCGCTGCATCGCGGGCACCTGCGCTTGATGACACTGGCAGCCGAGGCCGGCGCCATTATCTTCCCGCCGGTGCCCGCCTTCTACGGTCACCCGACCGATCTCGACGAGATGATCAGCGCTACCGTCGGGCGGGCGTTGCTCCGGCTGGGGATCGACAACCAGCATTACCCCCGTTGGCAAGGCACCTAATCCATGCGGCCCTGGCGCACGCTGCGCAGCCAACAACTGTTGGATCGGTCACCCTGGTTGCGGGTGCTGGCTGACGAAATAGAGTTGCCCGATGGCCGCGTGGTCAAGGACTACCTGCGCCTGGAGACACCGGATTACGCCGTGATCGTTCCGGTAGATGAGCGGGGCCGCCTCGGCCTGATACGTTCCTACAAGCGAGGGCCGGACGCCATCGACCTGCAGCCGCCGGCCGGCACGATCGAGACCGGCGAACTGCCGCTGGAAACCGCCCGGCGCGAGCTGCTGGAGGAAACCGGCTGCACCGCCAGCGACTGGACGAGTTTGGGACACTACGTGCTGATGGGCAACATGCGCGGGGGATCCGCCCACTTGTTTTTGGCAACCGGCTGCCGGCAGGTCGCCGAGCCGAATTCGGGTGATCTGGAGGAGCAGGAAGTCCTTTGGCTGCCGCAGGCTGAGGTCGCCCGATTGTGGCGCGGCGGTCAGCTCGGCCAACTAGGGGCGGTTGCTGCCCTGGGTCTGGCCCTGGCCGAACTCGACACGCAGACCGCATGAGCCTGACCGCCGAGCTGCGGCAGGCCATCAATGGCTTGCTTCAGGAGACCACCACCCTGACACTGGCAACGGTCGACCCCGACGGCGTCCCACGGGCCACCCCTCTTTTCTTCGCTTTTGATCGTGCGTTCAACTTCTACTTCCTGTCGGACAGCTCCACACGGCACGGCCTCAATCTGGTCCGTGACGATCGGGCCGGCGCCGCCGTGTATCCCGAGGAACTTGATTGGCGCCAGTTGCGCGGTCTGCAGTTACAGGGGCTGGTCGCTAGGCTATCGCCCCCTGAGAGCGAAGGGGCTCTGGCCATCTATCAGGCTCGCTTCCCCTTCCTCAGCCAGCTAGCCGATACCGTCGAGGCCAGCAGCATCTACTGCTTCCAACCCGGCTGGATTCGCTACATTGACAACCGGCGCGGCTTTGGATTCAAGCAGGAGGCCAGCCTGCCGTGAGCGGCCGGGATGTGGACAAGGCGGCGCTGCGGGGCGAGGCATCTTATGTCTGGCGCGCCGGTCAGGATCGGCGGCTGCGTTTGATCCTGGAAGCAGCCGGCGAGCGGGCCGGCGGCCGGGTGTTGGACAATGGCTGCGGGGTGGGCGCCTACCTGGTGCGTTTGGCCCATGGAGCGGCTGCGGCGCATGGGCTTGAATTCGACGGCGAGCGGGCCCAGCGGGCGGGGGAGGCCCATGCCAACGTGGCGCAAGCTGCCGGCGAGGCGCTGCCCTACCCGCACGCAGCGTTCGATCTGGTCTTATCCCACGAAGTGCTCGAGCACGTGGCCGATGACCGGCGGTCGGTCGAAGAAATCGTGCGAGTGTTGACGCCTGGCGGCCGGCTCGTCCTGTTCGTCCCCAACCGCAACTACCCATTCGAAACGCACGGCATTTACTGGGGCGGCCGCTACCTGTTTGGCAACTTCCCGCTGGTCAACTACCTGCCCGACCGATTGCGCCAGCAACTGGCGCCGCACGTGCGAGCTTACTTGAGGCCGCAGTTGGAGGCCTTGTTCGAGGGGTTGCCGGTGCGCGTCATCGAGCGCCGCATCCTGTTCGGGGCCTACGACAATTGGATCGCTCGATGGCCGCGACTGGGCCGGGCCCTGCGCTGGCTGCTGCAGCGCTTGGAGGGCACACCCTTGCGGGCCTTCGGTCTCTCGCACTTGTGGGTGGTGGAGAAGCACTAGCTCCCACCCCGGGGGTCAAGAATCAAGCTAGGGCGAAGCTACCGGACCGCGGTTGACCGCCAATCCCGTAGGGGCGCATGGCCATGCGCCCCTACGGGTTGAATTGGCGATCCCCCTCGGAATCGTTATCTGCGGTCTGCGGTCTGCGGTCTTTTCGTCCACGGCCCTGGTCCGTATGTGGTTGACGCCAACACGTGCGCCCTCTATAGTGGAACTACGCGCCCCACCCCTGCCGCATCGCCCAAGCCATGCCACCCAACCGAACTGGCGCCAACGCCGATCGGGCCCTGTTTGGGTCCACAAGGAGGAGACCATGCCCACCGATCTTGCCGTACGCATTGAGAACCGCCCCGGCTCGCTGGCAACCGCCGGCGAAGCACTGGGCCAGGCCGGAGTCAATATCGAAGGGGTGTTCGCTCATAGCAGCGCCGACGGCGCCGTGGCTCACGTGCTTGTCGAAGATGAGGCCGCCGCCCGCCAGGCATTGGAGGCAGCCGGCTTCGCCGTCGGGCCATCGCAGGAAGTCTTGGTCGTTGCGCCCGAGGACAAGCCGGGCGTGCTTGGCGCCCTCTGCCGCCGGGCAGCCGACGCCGGTGTCAACTTGACACTGACCTACCTGGCGACGGACACACGGCTGGTGCTGGCAGGAGATGATATGGCCAAGCTGCGCGCGGCGGTGTCTGGCTAAGTGCGCCCTGACCGCAGACGGCGGTCTTGCGGCCAATCCGACATTCACATGAGGGGCGAGTTCGGCTTCCATTGCACGCGTAGGGGCATGATCTATCGTGGCCCTGCCAGGGACAGACGACCTCCGACGTCCACAACTGGACGGACAACGGAGCTCCACCGCAAGTGGCCCTCGGAAGTCGGCCGGGGGATTTCACAACCCCGGGGGTCCGTTCGAGCCACCTTCAGTCTGTTTGCGCCTTCTCGGACACCCGGGGTTGGGAAAAGACCAGGGTTGCCTTCGTGATCGAAGACGGATTTGGAATCAGCGGTTTGGATTCGGCCGACCGCAGTCTGCCGTCCGCGGTCGGATCTACACCCGCTCCTCCACCGGAACCCACTTGCGGTCGTGCTCGCCCGTGTAGTGGGCCCGTGGCCGGATCAAGACATCGTCGGCCATTTGCTCCAGAATGTGGGCCGTCCAGCCGCCGACCCGGCCCATGGCAAAGATCGAGGAGAAGATTGACGACTCCAGACCCAGGCCATGGAGCAGCAACGCCGTGTAGAACTCGACGTTGGTGCTCAGATTGCGCCCCGGCTTTAAGTCGGCCAGCACCTCAATAAACACCTTCTCGACCACACGTGCGTCTTCGAAGAGCTGCTGATCGCCGGTGCGCTCGAACAAGCGGGCGGCTGCCGCGCCCAAAACATCGGCCCGTGGATCGCGCACTTTGTAAACCCGGTGGCCGAATCCCATGATGCGCTCGCCGGCTTCCACCGTCTCGCGTGCCCAGACCTCAGCCACGCTCTCCAGCGGCACGCCCTGCTCGGCGGCCCGCTGCCGCAGGTCAAAGACCGTATCCAACGCCGGCCCCGGCGCGCCGCCATGCAGCGGGCCCTTGAGCGCGCCGATGGCACCAACCACTGCCGAGAGCAGATCCGACCGGGTGGACACGATCACGCGGGCAGTGAACGTCGAGGCGTTCATGCCATGGTCAACGACTGCGTTTAGGTAGGTATCCAGGCCGCGAACGGAGGCGGCCTCGGGCTCCTGGCCGCTGTATTGGTAGAGGAAGTGGCCAGCGTGGCTCAAATCGGATCGCGGCTCGACCGGCGCTTGACCGCCCAGCAGGCGGGCGTAGCTGCCGATGATCGTCGGCAGGCGAGCGGTCACCTGTTTGGCTCGCCGTAGATTGGCTTGGCGGCCGGTCTGCCCGGGTTCAATGTCGGTCAGGCTCAACGTGTCGACGGCCATGCGCAGCGCGTCCATCGGCGGCAATCGCTGCTGGGCACAAGCCCTTAACACATCCATCGTGATCCCGGGCAACTGGCGCGCTTGGGCCAGCTCGTCGCCCAACTGATCAAGGTCGGCCCGGGCCGGCAGCCGGTCGTACCAAACCAAATGCAGCGTCTCTTCGAAGGTGGCCTTGGGCGCCAATTCCTCAAGAGCAAAGCCAGCAATGACCAGCTTGCCGGCCTGACCATCGACCTGGCTCAGTCGGGTCTCGGCCAGCACTACGCCGGTCAGGCCTCGAACAATGTCAGTCATGGATGGCTAGCTCCTGGGCAGAAAGACAGGGCCCGGCGGGCGGCTCGCCCGGACGGTCCTTACAGATGAATTGGGTGGCCCTCGGCCATGTGCGCCACTTCCATCAGGGCCTCGCTGAGCGTTGGATGGGCGTGCACATTGCGGGCGATCTCGGCCGGAGTCAGTTCCATCATTTGGGCGATGGTCAGCTCCGGCAGCAGCTCGGTCACCTCCGGCCCGACCATGTGGGCGCCCAAGATTTCGCCATAACGCGAGTCGTTGATCAGCTTAACCCAGCCGGTCTTCTCGCCCATTCCCAATGCCTTGCCGTTGACCTGGAACGGGAAGCGGTTGACCTCGACTTCAAAACCCCGCTCCCGCGCCTGGACTTCGGTCAATCCAAAGGAGGCGATCTGCGGCATCGAGTAGGTGGCCCGCGGCATCATCTCATAGTCCAGCGTCGTCGTTTCGACGCCGGCAATGTTCTCGGCACAGACGATACCCATCGCCGAGGCGACGTGGGCCAGCGGGAGCTTGCCGGTCACATCCCCAATCGCCCACACGCCCTCAACGTTGGTCGCCATGCGGTCATCAATCTCGACAAAGCCACGGTCGTCGGTCCGCACACCGGCCTTGTCCAGACCCAGATCGGCGGTATTGGGTTTCCAGCCAATGGCAATCAGCACTTGCTCGCCCTCAACCGTCTTTTGCTCGTCGCCATCCGACACATTCACCTTGACCTTGGTCTTGAGTACCTCGACCGACTCGACCTTGTGTCCGGTCAACACGGTCATGCCGCGGCTGCGGAAAGCCTTGGCAATCTCCTTGCCCACCTCTTCGTCTTCATTGGGCGCCAACGAGGGCAGCATTTCTACGATGGTGACCTCGACGCCATAGGCGTTCCATAACGTGGCGAACTCAAGGCCGATCGGTCCCCCGCCGACGACAACCGCCGACTTCGGCAGCTTCTCCTGCAGGATCGCTTCCAGGTAAGTGACGACTTGTTGGCCGTCAATTTCTACGCCGGAGATCAGCGCCGCTTTGGCGCCGGTGGCGATGATGATGTTGGCAGCCTTCAACGTCTGTTTTTTGCCCTCGTCATCCGTAACCTCCAATTGTTTGGGGCCGGTGAAGCTGGCGTTGCCCATGTGGACGTCGATCTCATTCTTCTTCATCAGGAAGCCGACGCCCTTGGTCAGACGGTCGGACGCCTCTCGGCTGCGCTTGACGGCCGCCGAGTAGTCGATCTTCAAGTTGTCGAAGGACAGGCCGTATTCGTCGGCTCGCTCGCGCACTTTGTGGACCAGCTGGGCGCTGTCGAGCAGGGCCTTGCTCGGAATACAGCCGACATTCAGGCACACCCCTCCCAGCCACTGCCGGTCGACGATGGCGGTTTTCTGGCCAAGCTGGGCCGCCCGGATGGCGCCCACATAACCGCCGGGCCCGGCGCCCACTACGATGACGTCGTAATCTGCCATTGGCTGCTCCTTAGCAGGGACCGTCAAGGTTGGCGCGCCGCTCGGCCGCGCGCCGGTCTGGTCATTGTAATCGAGCGGAAATCGGCGGCTGTCAGGTCCAGGCTTCGAGCCGGCCGACGACCTTGGCCAGGTAGTGGTCGGCCACTGCCCCGTCCAGAATGCGGTGGTCGAAAGTCAACGTCAAATACACCATCGGCCGGACGGCGATGCTATCCGTCACGCCGTCTGGGCCGCCGGTTTCGACGGCCACCACCCGCTTCTGAATGGCGCCGACGCCGAGGATGGCGCACTGCGGCTGGTTGATGATCGGTGTGGCGAACAGCGAACCACTGGTGCCATGGTTGGTGATGGTGAAGGTGCCGCCCTGGACATCGTCCGGCTTGAGCTCTGCCTGCCGGGCGCGGACGGCCAAGTCGCCGATCGCCTGGGCCAGCCCGCGCAGCGACATGGCCTCGGCCCCTTTGATCACCGGCACAATCAGGCCGCGCTCACCCAGTGAAACAGCCATCCCCAAGTTGACGCTGCGGTGCTGCAGAACACCCTGGTCGGTCCACGAGCTGTTGACGATCGGCACCTCGGTCAGCGCCTGGGCCGCTGCCCAGACAAAGTAGGCCGAGAAGGTTAGCTGAATGCCGTCGCGGGCGTAGGTCGCTTTGTTCTCCGAACGGTGGCGGACGACCCGGCTCAGGTCGGCCTCCATCACGGTGGTGACGTGGGGGCTGGTGTGTTTCGACCGCACCATGTGCTCGGCGATCGCCTTGCGCACGGTGTTGAGGGGCACAACCTCCCCCTGCTCCGTCGATACCGTTTTCGCCGGTTTCTTGAAGATCTCTTCGGTTGGGCGGAATAGTTCACCCGAGGCCGCCTCCTCCCAGGGAGCGGCGGCCGGCGCCTTGGCGCCCTTGGCTAAGTGGGCCTCGACATCCTTCTTGGTGATGCGGCCGCCGCGGCCGCTGCCCTCAATGCTGCTCAAGTCCACATCGTGTTCGGCCGCCATGCGGGCCACCACCGGGGAAATGAAGCCGAGCCCTTTTTTGCGCCCTGCGTCCGGCTGGCTGGCCCTGTCCGCCTTGGCCTTGCCATTGCCGGCGCCGGCGGCCGCCTTGTGTTTGACCGGCTGAGGCGCCTCCGGCACTTCTTCGCCCGGCTGTCCGATCATGGCCAGCAGACGGCCGGCCTCGACCGTTTCACCTTCGTCGACATAGAGTTTGAGCAGCGTTCCGCTGGCCGGCGCCGGCACCTCCGTGTCGACCTTGTCGGTGTTGACCTCAACCAACGGCTCGAATTCCTCGACCGATTCGCCTTCGGCCTTGAGCCATTTGGTCACCGTACCCTCGACCACCGACTCACCAAGTTGAGGCATGATCACCTGGGTTGCCATCTTGCCTACTGCCTCCTGTGGCTGCGCCGCCGGCTAGAAACCCGCCAGCTGGCGGATGGCGTCGGCGATTTGCTCGGGGTCCGGCAGGAACCAATCCTGCAGTGGGTGGCTGTAGGGCATGGCCGGCACATCTGGCCCCGCCAGCCGCCGCACCGGGCCATCGAGATACTCAAAGGCCTCGTCGGCGATGATCGCCGCCACCTCGGCGCCAAAGCCACCGGTCAAGTTGTCCTCGTACACGACCAGCGCCTTTCCCGTCTTGCCGACCGAGTCCAGCACGGTCTTCCTGTCGAGCGGCAGCAGGCTGCGCAGGTCGACCACTTCGACGTCAATGCCTTCCTGGGCCACCATCTCGGCGGCCTGCAGACAGTAATGATGCATCATGCCATAGGCGAAGACACTCAAATCCCTGCCAGGCCGTGTTACGGCCGCCTCACCAAACGGCACCAGCACTTCTTCGTCTTCCGGCAGCTCCCCCCGGATCAGCCGGTAGCCCTTTTTCGGCTCGAAGATCATCACCGGGTTGGGATCTCGGACGGCTGACTTGAGCAGGCCCTTGGCGTCATGGGGATTCGACGGAATGGCGACCTTGAGGCCGGGGACATGGGCGAAGAATGCCTCGACCGACTGCGAATGGTACAGACCGCCGCCAATGCCGCCGCCGTACGGCGCCCGGATGACCATCGGCACGGTCCACTCGCCATTCGAGCGGTAGCACATCTTGGCGGCTTCGTTGACGATTTGATTGAAAGCCGGGTGGATGAAATCGGCAAACTGGATCTCGCAGATAGGCCGCATGCCGTAGAGCGCGGCCCCAATGCCAACTCCGATGATCGATAGCTCGGCCAGGGGCGAGTCGATGACGCGCCCGGCGCCGTATTTCTCAAACAGGCCCTGGGTGGCGCGGAACACACCGCCGCGTGGCCCAACATCCTCGCCAACGATAAAGACCCTGTCGTCGCGCGCCAGCTCTTCGTCCATTGCCTGGCGCAGACCCTCGATAAGTGTGACCTCAGCCACTGCGCACATCCTCGGCGTACACCGGGTAGCCGGCTTCCTCGACTTGCGGGTAGTCGGCGGCCTCGGCATACTTGACGGCGTCTTCGACCGCCTCCTTGGCCTGTGCCTCCAGTTCTTCCAGCCTGTCGCCTTCCAGCAGACCTTCCTGGATGAGCCCTTGCTGGAACCGCCCCAGCGGATCTTCCCGCTTCATCGCTTCCATTTCGTCCTTGGTGCGGTAGGACCGGTCGTCATCGTCCGACGAGTGGGGAGTCATGCGGTGGACCCGCACCTCGACCAGCGTCGGACCTTGGCCGGCCCGGGCCCGCTCGGCCGCCTGGGATACGGCGCTGAAGCAGGCGTGCAGGTCCAGCCCATCGACCGAAATCCCCGGCAGGCCCAGACCGGCGGCTTTGTCGGCCACCGAGTCGACCGCCATTTGCTTATCCTGACGCACCGAGATGGCGTAGACATTGTTCTCGACCAAGAAGATCACCGGCAAGTCGTGGATCGCCGCCCAGTTGACCCCTTCGTACCATTCGCCCTGGGAGGTTGACCCTTCACCGACAGTGGTCATCACAACCGTATCGTCGCCGCGCATCTTGATGCCGAGTGCAATGCCGGCGGCATGGGTGGTTTGGGTGGCCACCGGCGACGAATGGCTGACCACATTGGCCCGGCGCAGGCTCCAGTGGCTCGGCATTTGACGGGCCCCCGAGGAGGGCTCCCCCTGCTTGCCCATCAGCCCGAGCATGAACTCGCGCGGGGTCAGACCAAGAGCAATCAGCATCGCCAGGTCGCGGTAGTAGGGCAACAGCCAATCCTGGCCGCGGCGCAAGGCGAAGATCGACCCAACCTGGGCCGCCTCGTGACCGATGCCCGAGATGTGAAAGGCGATCTTGCCTTGCCGGTGGAGCACCCAGGCGCGTTCATCGAGCCGGCGCGAGAGCAGCATCGTCCAGTGCATCTCGCTCAGCATCTCCTTGCTGATGGCAAACTCCTGTTGCGATACGGCCATATCGCTGCCTCCCAGGCTGCTTGATCTTGTCAGGCCGGCCCCGGTCGCAGGCACGCCGGCCCGACGCCGGGGCTTCCGGCCTTTGAACTGGAGCGGATCGGCTGAGATGTTTGGCTGCGATGACGTACAAGGGGCGGCCGACCGGGCCTGCAGCCCGTCAAGCACCAACCTCCCCTTCTCCGGTTCCGTGCCTAGACGTCGACCTCCATCCGGTCGGCGATGATTTCAACCACATCGCGGACGACGGGTGCAGCCTCGTCCGCCTCGGTGGCGTTAAACATGATCATACAGAAGGGACAGCCAACCGCCAACGTCGAAGCGCCCGTTGCCTGCGCCTCGCGCAACCGGTTCTGGCTGACCCGTTCGCGGCCGGCCTCTTCTTCCTTCCACATTTGGGCGCCGCCGGCGCCGCAGCAGAAGGACTGGCTGCGACTGCGGCCCATCTCGGTGAGCTCCAGCCCAGCAATTTCTAAAGAAGCGCGCGGCGCTTCGAAAACACCATTCTGCCGGCCCAGGTAGCATGGATCATGGAAGGTAACCTGTTGGACAGCGTCCGGCTTGAGTCGGACCTGCCCCTGCGCCATCATTTCCTGCAGAAGCTGCGTATGGTGGATGACCTCGAAATGGCCGCCGTAGGCCGCGTACTCGTTCTTGATGGTGTGCAGACAATGCGGGCAGGTGGTCACGATGCGGCGCGGGGCGACTTCGTTCAATGTCTCCACGTTGGTCGTCGCCAGTTCGTGGAACAGGTAGTCATTGCCCGACCGCCGGGCCGGGTCGCCGCTGCAGGCCTCTCGCCCGCCGAGCACGGCAAAGTCTACCCCACCGGCGTTGAGCACCTTGGCGAACGCCCGGGCCGTCTGCTGCGCCCGCGGGTCGGTGGCCGGGGCACAACCGACCCACCACAGCAGATCGGCTCCCGGGTTTTGCTCGACCGTCGGCACATCGAGACCGTCGGCCCAGGCCAGCCGCTGGTCGGCAGGGACGTTCCACGGGTTGGCGGCCCGCTCCATACCGCGGTAAGCCGCCTGAAAGGCCTCCGGGAATTGGTTCTCAGACAGCACCAGGTGGCGCCGAATTTCGAGAATGTCGCGCATCGGCTCATTACCAACCGGACACACCTGATTGCAGGCGCCGCAGGCCGTGCACGCCCAAACTGCTTCTTCGGAGATGGCAAACTCGAGCAGCGTGGCGCTGCTGGGTTGGCCGCTGGCCAGATTGGCGCCTTCCTGGTTTAGAAAGTAGCGCTTGTTGATCTCAAGCGCCGCCGGCGACAACACCTTGCCAGTGGCATAGGCCGGGCACGCATCCTGGCAACGGTTGCACATGATGCAGGCGTAGGCGTCGATCAGGGATGAGTAGGAGAGATCTTCCAGACGGGCGGCGCCGAACTGCTCGAGGCTTTCGTCTTCAAAATCGATCTTGTCGAGTTGGCCCATCGAACGGCGTTCGGGCTGGGTCAGGTAATTGATGGGGGCAAAGAATAGATGCAGGTGTTTCGACTGGGGGAAGTAGGGCAGGAAGGCAACGATCGACCCCAAGGCCAGCCACCAACTGGCGTGTTGTCCCAGAATGAGCGCGGCCGGTGAAAACCCGGCCAGCGAACTGGCGACGGCCGAAGCCAGCGGCTGCCATCGATCGGCCCCATGGACAGCAAGATGGAAGACCTCGCCGGCGAAACGGCTCCCGATGTGCAGCAGAATGAATCCACCGACGATGGCCGAATCACGCCGGATACCGGACTGGGCCTTCGGGTGCAAGGTCGTCGTTGCGCGCACCGACAGATTGGCCGGGCGAAGCAAGTAGCGCCGCAGGAGAAGTAGGGCCATGCCGACCAGCACACCAACGGTGATGACGTCGCCGCCCAACCTATAAAGCCCGCCGAGGACTCCATTTCCAAACAGGCTGAAACCTTCGATGTAACCGCGCAGCAGGTCCCCTACATTGACCAACAAGTAGTACATGAACCCCCAAGCGACCAAGCCATGCATCAGGCTGACCAAGGGCCGGTCGCGGAAGGTGGGCTCGAGCAGCAAGGTGCGTTGGACGACGACACGGACCAAGCGGCGGGCGGCCAGCGCCCAATCGGGCCGGCCGCGGCCGCGGCCGATCACGCTAATCAATTGACGCACGCCTCGCCAGGTCAGGTAGATCGAAATGAGGACGACAAGGGCAAAGAGGATCTTCTCAGCCGCTGTGAGCAAGGCTCCTCTCCTCCGGGGAGTGACGCAACTGCGGGAACGAACCGCCCTCCGAAGAGGGCGACCGAGGCAAGTTTACCATAGCAGGAGTAAGGCCTCACCCATTACAGAAGAAAAGCGGCCCCGATTGGCGCCGCCTGCAATCGTGTCGGGTCAGGCCGCCCGGGCCGGTCTGGCGCCCTTGGCCCGGTCCCGCGTTTGTTCGAGATACTTCGTGACGTCGGTGACGGCTTGCTCGTAGCGTTCGAGCAGTTCTTCGTCAGACCCTTTATGGCGCCGCAGCGTCTGCAACGCACAAGCCAGACAACCGCGCATGGCCCGGTATGAATCGGTCTCGCAGCTCAAGCAACCATCCAACCGCATCATCAACAAAGAGAACGCCAGCGCTTCGGGGTGATCCTCGGGCAGACTGAGCACGCGCTCAACCACACACCGCCATTTTTCGCCCCGAGCCTGCGCAAGACCGGGAATGGCGTGCGGGGGGAACAGAATCTCGTTGTCGGCATACATCGGCCCGGGTGCTGTCCTTCCTGGCCCGGTCGAGGCTGACCGGGTCCGCACAGCGGAACTTGGCTCGATTGTAGAGTCGTCACCAGGCGGCCAAGACAGTACTTTGGTACTAGTTCGGTACAAGATATGGCGGTTCGTGGTGCCTGTTGCCCCACCGGTGGGGGAGGAAGACCACTGTGTTCCGAAGATCACCAAGCCTTGCAGCAGGACCGCGAGGGGTGGGTTCGATCCGGTGTCACCTACCCTCTGTCTTCCTGTTTCACACCCTATGTGTGCTTTGCGCCTTGGTGATTACCATCCACATAGATCGTCCGCGCCTGCCTGCGAGTTAAACCCATACCAGGACTCAAGACTGGCGAGCAGCGCCTCCGCCAGCGCCTCGACCAGTCTCGGGCGCCAGGCATCGGCCAACAGGTCGTAGGGCGCCTCCATCTGGATGGCATCGATCGAGCCACCATGGCGCGAGCCGTGCAGGTAGACACCCCAGCCGCCATCGAAGTATTCGCCGGCCGGCTCTGGCCGACCCGGCGCCGGCACCGCGCGAAACCCGGCCTGCTCCATCCTGCCGCCCAAGCTGTCTGGGCCGCGGATCAGGTCAGGCAGCGTCAGAGGGCCGCCGCGGGCAAGGCTGCGCACATTGGCGCGTACGACAAAGCGGGCTTTGGCCAGGTCTTCATCTGTTGAGCGCAGATCGTCGGCCGTCAGCCCGTAGCCAAACTCAAGCCAGCGGCCGGTCACACCGTGACTGTGCAATTCGAAGTACAGCCCCGCGCCGCATCGCTGGCTGATTGCGGAGCCGCCGTCGGCAATGGCTTGGTGGAAGGCGTGCCAGGCAGCCTGGGCCTCGGCCGAGCCCTGCGCCCCTTGGCCTAGCGAACGGTTGGGATCGAGCCGGCTCCGATCGAGCTGATTGATGACCAGCGTCGGCCGCTGCCCGCTACGCGCTTCAAGCGCGTCGGCCAGGTCGCGCGCCAGTTCCTGGCTGCGCCAGTCGTTGACCGTGACCGCATCCACGCGTGTGGGCATGCCGTCGGGGGTCAGCTGACCGCCATGTGGTGCGCTCAGGATCAGGGGCAGGTCGCCGGGGATGATCTCGATGAAGAGCGGCGGGGGACTCGAGACCTCGTCGGCCGGCCGGAGCTCGCCGGCCATGGCCGGCGCCAGCCAGCACAGAGTCAGGCCGGCCAGCACCACAGCCAGCGCCAGTCTGGCCCTCATCGAACGTCCCGCGGGAACCATTTGCTTATCATCGAACAGTGGGTTGCAGGATTCGGACCGGGCCGACCTCATGATCGACCCGGCCACGTCATGACCTCCGAGGTCCACCGATCAGGATACGCCGCCAAGGGTCCTTCGCGTGGACCTCGGAGGTCCCACAAGTATCGACCTCGGGGTCGAGAATCAACCAGGTGCGCATTGCAATGCGCCCCTACACGTTGGATTGGAGATCGACGCAGGTTTGGGATTCGGCGGTCTGCCGTCCGCGGTCCGCCGGCCCGCTACGCGCCCCCGCTGCCGAAGAACTCCTCGTCCGTCGGCGTCTGACCTGTGGGATCGTACACGTGAACGTAGGTGCCTTCTTCGGCCCAGCGGTAGAACCAGTTGGCATCCACCGGCGACAGATTGACACAACCGTGTGAGCGCGGGTAGCCGTAGCCGTTGTGCCAGTAGGCGCCATGAATGGCGCGCGCCTGGTCGTAGTACAGCACCCAGGGGACATCCTGCAAATAGTAATAGTCGGAGCGGTCGGCCTCAAACGCGCCCTGCATCGTGTCGACATCCAGCTTGGCGTACACCTGGAAGGTGCCGGGCTGCGTCCACCAGCCCTGCAGCCCGGTCGAGGCGATGGTGGCATAGACCAGCTCGCCATCCTCGTAAGCCGATACAGTCTGTTCGTACAGGTCGATCGAGATCCAGCGGTCGCTTTCGACCCCTTCCGGCCGGGTGCCGTCCGGCCGCACGACCGACATCAAGCGCTGTTCGACCCAGTCGGTCGGGCTGATGCGGTACCAGGTCAGCCCGCCGACCTCCTGCTCCTCATAGATCCAGACGACTTGATAGCGATAGTAGCGGGTGCCGCTCAAGGCCCCCTCGCCCGGCTGGCTGCGGGCGTCCACTGTGCTCAAGATCCAACCGAACGGCCGCTGCGGCGTACGGTAAAGCGACACGCCGCGAAAATCAGACGTACCAATTTGCGAGCAGTCGCCGCCGCCGCGCATCCAGATGCCGGGCGCCACCATGTAGACGGCTTTGCCGTCCAGGATCTGGCACTCGAGCCACGATACGTAGTCAAAACCCGCTTCGATAGCATTGACCGAGTTGTTGCCATCGCGCGCATCCTGGGCCGAACCGTACAGCCGGGTCGGGTCCTCCGAGCTCAAGCGGATGTAGCGAAAGGGCAGCTGGAACAGGCTGAGGTCCACGCTGGTCGTCGGCAACGGCAACGGATCCAGCTCCGTGTCCACTTGCTCGAGCGCTTCGGCCGCCGGGCCGATAGCGGTGCACATATGACCGTTGCGCGCCAGCACACGCCCGCTGCACATGACGTCGGGCTCGCCCGACTCACCGGGACCGGCCGCCTGCACCACTTGTGGCCTCGCCAAGACAGCAATCAGCGCCAGCACACCGGCCAACCACAACCACCGAATTTCGAACATTTGTCTGGACATCAGCGGCATTATACCGTTGGCCCCGCCCCAGGCTCGATTAATTGCCGGCTTCGACCGCCGCCAGCGCCTGCTCGGCAAAGGCTTCCAGTGAGATGGCCCCCAACTCCTCCTCCGATCGCAGCCGCACCGACACGCTGCCCGCCTCGACCTCGCGGTCGCCGACCACCAGCATATAGGGCACCTTCTGGTTTTGGGCGTCGCGGATCTTGGCGTTCATCCGGTCATTGCCGTCATTGACTTCGACACGCAGGCCCGACTTCCGCAACTGCTCGGCTGCCTGCTGAGCATATTCGAGGTGACGATCGGCGATCGGGATCAGCACCGCCTGGACCGGCGCCAGCCAGACCGGGAAGGCGCCTTTGTAGTGCTCGATCAGGACGCCGAAGAACCGCTCCATCGAGCCCAGCAGGGCGCGGTGGACCATATAGGGCCGGTGTCCCTCACCGTCCTCACCGATGTACTCCATGGCAAAGGCCTCGGGCAGCCAGAAGTCGAATTGAATCGTCGAGACCTGCCATGCACGGTTGAGCGCGTCACGCACCTTGATGTCGATCTTGGGGCCGTAAAACACGGCCTCGCCTTCAACCCGCTCGTACGGCTGGCCAACGGCGTCGAGCGCAGCCACCAGGGCCGCTTCGGCCATCACCCAGTCATCACCGCTGCCGGCATACTTGGCCAGGTCGTTCGGATCGCGCACACTCAGTTCGACGTCGAACTGCTCGAATCCGAAATCGCGCAGCACCGACAGCGAGAACTCGAGCACGCCCAGGATTTCGGCGTTCATTTGATCGGGGCGACAGAACAGGTGGGCGTCATCTTGCGTGAAGCCGCGCACCCGCAGCAATCCATGCAGCACCCCGGAACGCTCATAGCGGTAAACCGTGCCGAACTCGGCGAAGCGCAGCGGCAAATCGCGGTAGCTGCGCTGTGAGCTCTTGTAGATCTGAATGTGGAACGGACAGTTCATCGGTTTCAAGTAGTACTTCTGCTCTTCGATTTCGAGCGGTGCGTACATGCCGTCGGCATACCACTTGAGGTGCCCACTCGTCTCCCACAGCTCGGCCTTGCCAATATGCGGGGTGTAGACGCGCTCGTAGCCGCCCTCGCGGTGGCGTTTGGCCCAGTAGTCCTCCATCACCGACCGGATGCGAGCTCCTTTGGGATGCCACAACGCCAACCCGGCGCCAATCGAATCGGAAAAGCTGAAGAGGTCCAACTCACGACCCAGCGTGCGGTGATCGCGCTCCTGCGCTTCTTGCAGCCGGTCGAGGTATTGCTCCAACTGCTCGGCGCTTTCCCAAGCCGTACCATAGATCCGCTGCAGCATCGGCCGGCTCTCGTCGCCGCGCCAATAGGCGCCAGCCACGCTCATCAGCTTGACCGCCGCCGGGTTGATCTCTCCCGTGCTCTCGACATGTGGCCCGCGACACAGGTCGACAAACGTATCCTGTTGGTAGATCGAGATTTCCGGATTGTGTTCGACCGGCCGCCCCATCTCGTCAACCTCGCCTTGCTCCAGACCTTCGATCAGTTCCAGTTTGTAGGGCTGGCCGGCAAACATGCTGCGCGCGTCATCGGCCGAGAGCACCCGCTTCTCGAAAGCGTGGTCCTCCTCCAGAATCTGGCGCAGGCGGGCTTCGATTTGCGCGAGGTCATCCTCCGTTAGCGACCGGGGCAAATCAAAGTCATAGTAGAAGCCGTCCTCGATCGGGGGGCCGATCGCCAGCTTGGCCTGATCAGGGAACAGCTCCATCACCGCCTGCGCCATCACATGGGCAGCCGAGTGCCGCAGCCGGTACAGCTTCGACTCCTGGTAGGCTTGCTTGTCGTCGGACATCGTCTCCTCCGATCTTTCGCCCGCTGCACGGGCCAAAACAAAAAGCTCCCACCCTGCTGGGGCGGGAGCTCGGCTCTCGCGGTTCCACCCAGATTAGATGACCGGGGTCATCCATCTCTGAAGGCCGTTAACGGGGCCCAGCCGCTCACCATACTCCCGGCAGGCTGCTACCGGTTTCCGGATTGCGCTCACGGGTGGTTTTCACCGGAGGGCGGCTGCTGGGAGCTTTCAATCGCTGGCTCCCATTCCCTGTCAGCGCCGGGCCGGCTACTCGTCCCGCTCATCGCGCTTGTTGCCTGAATTGAGGTGGGCGGTATAGGACTCGAACCTACGACCTTTGCGATGTCAACGCAACGCTCTAACCAACTGAGCTAACCGCCCAAGTAAAGTTTCCGCATTATACTGGTTCGGGTAAAAAAAGGCAAGCGTGCCTAAGGATTCCATTCCAGATAACGCGGCTCGAGGGCGATCATTAGCGATGAGGCTTCGAGCAAGGCGATCTCATTACCGAACATATCCCGGGCCGCATCC